>JAKAYS010000197.1 GCA_021826695.1 Acidobacteriota bacterium
TTCCGATCTAATGCCGCTGACCGCGTTGTCGCGCAGCAACTGCGCAGGCACATGCTTGACGGAGTTTGGATTGAAGGTCGGGCGAATCGCCAGCGCGAGAATCTGACCCGTGTATGGGTCCTGCACTACCACCGTTCCGCTTGCAGATTTCGTTCGCTCCATGGCTTCATCCAGCGCTCGCTCAGCGATGAACTGGATGTGTTCGTCGATGGTGAGGACAAGATTTTCTCCGGGCAACGGATCGCGTTGCACGCTGCCCAGCGCCTGTCTACGCGCATCGACGGCAGTCAGCACGCGGCCCGGAGTGCCATGCAGAATGCTGTCGTAACGATATTCCAGGCCGCCGAGTCCATTGTCGTCCAGGCTGACATATCCAAGGATTTGCGCGGCCAGGTCGTTATCTGGATAAGACCGCTTGAATTCTTTTTGAAAATACACGCCTTTCAGATCGAGCGCGCGCACCCGTGTCGCCACATCGGTATCCACCTTGCGGGCCACCCATGCGAAGTTGCGCGAGGCCTTCAGCCGCGCATCGATCTGCGAAGCCGCGGTGTAGCGGTCCCTGGGATCGACATGAACAATGGCAGCCAGCTTTCTAGCCATGGCAGCCTTGTCGTGTATTTCACTGGGAACGGCATAGATGGAATCGACAAGCCCGGTCATGGCCAGCTCGCGCAGATTGCGGTCGTACAACACGCCCCGACGTGGAGCTATCTGAAATGTTCTCTGTTGTTGGCGCAATTCGCGTGAGGCATATTCGGCGTGTTGAAACACCTGAAGCCATACCAGGCGGGCGGCGATAATGCCCACCCACAGCACCAGTATGGCCGCGAGCAATACGAATCGCAGCCTGGGAATAGGCGCTGAGAGCGGCTGCTTGGATTTTCGGCTCATGCCGTTATTCAGTCCCGCGCGTTTGGATGGGCCTTGCAAGCCATGCACAAAACTGCCTCGTGCAATGGCTGGAACTATCAGTTTACCGGGTCAATGACATGACTGGTTCCCTTACCTGTGCAAGAACTGGCGTATTTGGATTGGTGTCCATCATGGTCGGAGACACAATCTGCCCGGGCTGTGGAGACTGCATTCCAATCTGGTGCGCCAGGCGGTCGATGCGCTCGGAACGCGACAACTGCGCCTCGGTCAGGCCGAGCTGATGGTTTTCGTCCTGCAAATGCTGCAATTGCGCCCTTTCCGTCTCAATCCGATAACCGTACTCAATGGAGCTGAAATGTTGCCAGCTATAGACCATCAAGAGAGCAAAAAAGAAGACCGCCGCGACAGCAAAGCTGCGCATTTCCCGCTTGCGCACCGGGTCGTCCGCCTTCACCAGGCGAGAATTGTCCAGCCGCTTGTCAAAAAACACTTCCGGGGTGGGCCCGCGACGGGCGCGCTGTTGCGCCGCAAAAAGCCAGCGATTGTGGTCCATCACCGCTTCGGCGCTCCATTGGCCCTTGTCCCGGAATGTATCCAATACAATGCGTGCTGTAGCCATAGCTTTCCTCTACTAATTTGTGGAACGTACCTGTTGTATTCCCTGACTGCCTTTGCTGACGGTTCTTTTCGTCTGCCGAACGCTACTTCATGGTGCCGTTGAGTGCCGCCGCCATGGCAACGCAAGCTGTAATGGCGAGTACACCGAACACAACCGCGCCCCAGAATTCCATGTGGTTGTCGAAATAATTGAATATGCGTGTCATGATGTTCCTCCTCGAATGGCCCATTTGAACGCTGGTGGACGTTGAACGTTGGGTCAGTGCTCTCGCTCTGTCCCTTCGCCGCTGCGACAGGCCGCGTACCGTTGTACAGGCCTCGATCCTGGGTGCTGCCCGTTACTTTTCGTCCTCACTTCTCAGGCTTCCCTTCCTTGTCGGGCCAGGCTCGTTGAGCTGGGGGAAGGGGCTTACGATCTATGCTGTTCTTTCGCCTGAAAGAGGGTGGGACGAGCCCGGCCCGAACTTGTTTCGACGTAGGATCAATTCCAGCTACGCCGTAAAAATTTTTCTTTCATCCTGCCGGGCTTCTTACTTGGCCCGACTGTTTTCTCAGCCCGCTCCGCGGCGCGTAACTTGGCGCTGCGCGAGCGGGGATTGCTCTGAATCTCTTCTTCCGTTGCGGTCACTGGCTTGGGCGTCAACACCAGCCAGGTCCCGTTTGTTCTTCCCTCTCGAAAGGCATCTTTCACGATGCGATCTTCCAGAGAGTGGAAACTGATGGCCACCATTCTGCCCGCTGGCCGTAGCAATTGCGGCGCCAGCTCCAGCAAAGCGGCGATCTGATCGAGTTCCCCATTCACGTAAATTCGGAGCGCCTGAAAGACCCTTGTCGCTGGATGAATGCGATCGCTTTTTATTGTCGGGGCGCAAGCTGCAACGACTTTGGCCAGTTGTGCCGTCGTCGTCACCGGTCGCGCCCTGACAATTGCTCTGGCGATTCTCCGCGACCTCCTCTCTTCTCCGAATTCGTAAATCAGATTTGCGAGGTCTTCTTCGCTCGCCTGATTTACCACTTGTTCGGCTGTCGCTCCGCCGCGCGGGTCCATCCGCATGTCGAGCGGTGCGTCTGCCTGAAAACTGAATCCCCTTTGCGCTGTGTCCAGTTGCAGCGAGCTGACTCCAAAGTCGGCCAGAATGCCGTCGATGCTTTGCGGTCCCACCCAGCTCGCCATCTCCGCGAAAGCAGCCGCGTGGATGGTGATCTGGGGCATCTGGCTCCCTAGCTGCTCGCGCAGCGCGGCGAACTTCTCTTCCGCGCTTTCAATGGCCTCCGGATCGCGATCGAATGCGATCAGATGGCCTTTCGGACCCAGCAGGCGGGCAATTGCCGTGCTATGCCCACCCAGGCCGAGCGTCGCATCCACATACGTGCCGCCCGGCAGGATTCGTAAAAACTGTATTGCTTCTTCTAAAAGAACCGGCACATGTCTTCTGTTTCGACTGCGCGCCCCCTGAGGGGCTGATTCATGCACTGCTACAACCCAAACCCGGCCAGCGATTCGCCGTCTGCATCCGTCAGCGGGTTGGCTTCCATGTTCTGGCGGAAGGCGTCGTGGTTGGTGACTTCCAGATACGTCATCATCCCGAACACCACCACGTCCCCCGTCACCTTGGCCGTCTCCCGCAAAATCTGTGGCACCAGCACGCGACCCTGTGCGTCCATCTCCGTCGCCTGGCCGAAATAATTCACCCGGTCCATAAACTTTTTCTTCGCCGGATTGAAGCTGGGAATCGCAGCCAGTTTTTGCTCGATCTTTTCCCACTCTTCAATCGGGTAAACCTCTGCCGTCCGTCCATCCCGGCTGGTGATGTAGAACTTCGTGCCGTACTTTTCCTCAATATGGCGCTTGAATTCCGCAGGCAGCTTCAACCGTCCCTTTTCATCGACCCGAGTTGGATGGTTGCCGCGAAACATGTCATTTGTCCTAAGCCTGAACTGCCGATTTGAGGGTCCGCATTCGGCTTTGGCCTGGAAACCTGCCTGAGTCGCTTTGCTTTCTGCCTCAAGTCACCACTTTAGACCACTTTCGTCCACAACTGTACCGCAAAGATGCGAGTTGTCCAATAGAAATTTGCAGAAATGTGGAAAAAATTAGTAGAACGTTGGGATTTGCTCAGGCAATTGTGTCGTCTACAGGCTGAATACCCCGCCTGTAGTGTTGACTGTTGTGATTCATACAACCCCGTCGGACCAATAGCAGAGGGTCGCAAAATCTAAATTGTTGATTGTTGTTCGTATTGTTAGTTGGCGAAGACATGTCAGGCGGTCGGAACCTTAGCGGCGGCATGATGCATGGGACGCACCAGCCACGCCAAGTAGACGACCACGACCACATTGACAAGGGCAAGCAGGAAAATCCAGGGGTTTGGATGACGGACCAGTTTGATGGCTTCGAGCGGCAGAAAGGCTGTGGTCAGAATCAGCGTGAAATACTCCGCCCATCTCTTTTCGAGGACCAGTCCCGTGCCTTCAATAAAGTCCAGCGAGGCATAGACAAAGACCACAGCGCTCAACTGCTTGAGTTTGTGATCATTCAGCAGCGTCACCTTTTCCAGCAATTTCGAAATTGCTCGCCGGTCCGGATCCAGACGCAGCACTTCGACGGCGCGCAACGCCAATATGTAGAGATCATGATGAAGCATCCGCAGCAGCCCAAATCCCACCGCCACGAACAGCGCGCCCTTCAAAAGCTTGAGTGCCCCGATTAACACAAGCCCGCGCTGATGCTTATGCGGTTTCGCGACACGTCTAGCTGGAACATCGGTCACGCTGACCATCCTATGCGAATTCCGGGGAACCACGGGCACGCTCGGGACAATCCCCGCTAAAACTTGAATACCAAGCCTACCTGTGGCTCCGCGATATTGATCAGGGCGGTGGTGGAAAGATACGGCAGCAGATAATCCGGAGCGTGGCCCACCAGACCCCGGTACTCAAACCTCATCGCCATGAACGGTGGAAACTTGGCGGGGCTGTAATCCGTTCCAAAGCCATATTCAAATACCGGGTCCTTTTCTGGCCTGGCCGGGATGGAACTGAAACTGGAGATGTTGTAGGAAATAAAACCGGCCCCGACCAGAAAAAACGGCTTGGTTCCAAAGAAAGTATGCCTCGGCGTTGCGACATAATCGATGGTGAACGGTTTGGCGTGGGAATAAACGACGCCCGTCTGAGTCACCCCCCCGACGAAATGCTGTGTGGCGCGGTTGTAGCCGAAATTGACCGCCAGCCCAAAGATGGGGCTGAAGATGTATCGCCCGCCCATCCAAAATCCCAGCGACGGGTCTGCCGATTGCTGCCGAGGCGGATACGTCCGCCCGTCCAACTGCGTGGCTGAACTCGACGTGCTGGAAGGAATGGCTTCATAGATGTTGACGTTGATGTCCGCCTTCTGTGCGAAGGAAGGACACGCTGCGAATAAAATTCCCGCTGCAAATATAAGCAGGCCCCAACGAGCCTGCCGCAGCAAATGTTTGCGATGCATTCCATTATTGTCATGCATGGCGAGCAGATTCGCCAAATCGCTCTAAGCGTGGGTCTTCGGTCAGTCGTCGAGAGCGGCGTTTTTACGGCATATGCATGGAGGGCTGGCCCATATTCATCCGATTGCGTGGCAGGGATACGGGTGCCCCAGGAACTTAGC
>JAKAYS010000198.1 GCA_021826695.1 Acidobacteriota bacterium
CCCGGGGATCACGCAACTCAGCAAAATACTTCAGGGGATTGTCCATATCCCCTTGTGCCTCGACCAACGCCGCTTTGCCTATAGCAAACTATGTCCCACCATCAAAATTTATATGCGTCGGCCCTGGTTTCCAACAGCCGCGCCGGATGAATCCTGGACACTACCTTGTATACTCGCCCCGAATTGGGCAAATGCGCTGACAGCAGTCATCAACAACAAGGCGACTGCGCCACACAATCCTCTTGAAAGCCTTTTCATTTTCGCCTCCTGATAAATCCTCGCGAACCTCAAATGCGGATCTCCTTCTCTACTTGTTCTGCTTGCCAGAGATTTTTAATCAGCACCACCAAGGTGTTCTGCCGTGCCGGAACCCACCGATGGTCCTCGACTGCTAAAGGCGACTGCAAAATCACAAAACCTTAAATTGAATCGCTTAGATTCTTGCCCACTCATATTGCCTGGAAATTTACAGCCAATACCCGTCGATTCCGCGATTGCTGTAAAATCTACTCGGATTCCACAAATTATGTCAAGCATAAAATTGCGAAAACTGCACTGTCAGGGAATTTTCTGCCCAAGATAGCCTCTTTTCCGGCCTGTCCGAGGCTTCCAGGACTGGGAATGGATACACGAAGAATCGAAGCGGCGGTGGCTCGTGCAACCGGGAGTACACTAGAAACGAAACGTAAACTCAAATAAAAGCGCTTAGATTGGCAGAAGTATACAGGCGGAAGTTCGAGGTTTCCGTGGAATTTGAACCTGAATCTCGCCCTGGTGCGTTTTGCGGGGATGGGTTGCGAGTTGGCGATGAGACGACGCGATTTTATGAGATCCATGGCCGCAGTGGCAGGCACCGTTCTGGGCCGCCCACGCAGTGCCGCGTGGCGAAACTCATCAGCGGAGTTCCGCGAAATTTCCGAGAGCGCCAACCATGCCTGCTATACCCAATGGGTGCGACCGCTGATTGGGACTGGCTGGCACGGCCACACCTTTCCTGGGGCTGCCATGCCATTTGGATTGGTGCAGCTCAGTCCAGACACACAAGGTCCGCCGCAGGCTTGGTACGACTGGGATCACAGCGGCGGCTATCATTCCTGCGACCGTGTGATCGCTGGCTTCAGCCATACCCATATTCAGGGAACGGGCGCTCCAGAACTAGGGGATGTGTTGCTGATGCCCGTGGTGAAGGGGCGTAACTGGGCTTGGGAGCGAGGCACGCCGGGCAACGGTTACTGCTCCGCCTTTTCCCACGACCGCGAAGTGGCCCGCGCTGGCCATTACACCGTGTATCTGGGTACCCCGCGGGTGCAAGCGGAACTCACCGCAACCACCCGTTGCGGCATGCACCGCTATTCCTATCCGCCGGGAGCGCCGGGCGAATCAGGCCTGGTTCTGGATCTCGCCCACGGTCTGGGAAACCGGGTGTATCACGCTGCGTTGAACCTGGAGGATTCCACGACCGTCAGCGGCTGCCGTTTCACTCATGGATGGGCCCCAGACCGGCAGGTCTATTTTGTGATCGAATTCTCGCAACCTATTTTGCATTTGGCCGAAGTCATGGTGGATGGGCAACTCGCGCGGACTGGCGCGCAACATCTTTCCGGAACGCGGATCCAAGCGCGATTCACCCGTGGCCCTGCGCCGGACAGTCCCTTCGGGCACATATTGATGGCGCGAGCGGGCATTTCCGGAACCGGCATCGAAGGGGCGCGAAGAAACCTTCGGGAAGAAATTCACGATTGGGACTTCGACCAGGTTCGCCAGGACGCAGAGGCAGAGTGGAACCGACTGCTTGGCAGACTCGATGCAACCCTGCCCGATCTTCACTCGACACGGGTCTTCTACACCGCGGCTTACCATGGATTGACGACGCCCGCCACGTTCAATGACGTTGACGGAAATTATCGCGGACTGGACAAGCAAAACCACGAAGGTCCGGGCTTCACCAAATACACAACGATTTCCACATGGGACACTTGCCGCAGTGAGTTTCCGCTGCTTACCCTGGTGCAGCCGGAACGGATCAATGACCTGGTCCAGACCCTGCTGGCGGACTACGCGCAACTGCAACAACAGTCGCTACCCTACTTCCCTATCTGGGGCAATGAGACATGGAGCCAGACCGGATTCCATGTGGTGGGCCTTATCCTGGGAGCTTATGTCCGCGGTTTCCGGTCGTTCGACGTAGAAGCAGCTTACGCCGCGATGCGCCAGACGGCCATGGTTGGCGCAACCGCCAACGGCAATCGCAAACTTCAGCAGGAGTTCCGGGAGCGTGGATATATTGCTACCGGCCCGCGCAAGGAATCCGTCTTCTTCACGCTTGATTTCGCCTACGACTGCTGGTGTGTTGGGGCCATGGCGCGACTGTTGGGAAAAGAGAAGGATGCCGTCTATTTCCATCAATTGGCGGGAAACTACCGGAACCTGTTTGATGTCAAGACGGGATTCATGCGCGGAAAAACAGTGGACGGCCAATGGCGCACGCCGTTCCGTCCTGACGAGGAATACTGGGAGGACTACACAGAGTCGGATGCCTGGCAGGCCACCTTCACGGTGATGCACGATGTGCAGGGATTGATTGACTTGTTTGGCGGCGATCAGCCGTTTATCGCCAAACTCGACACCCTGTTCACCGCCTCCGCCGTTGTTCGCAACGCGCCGCCGGACATTACGGGCCTGATCGGGCAGGACGCCCAAGGCAATGAAGCCAGCAACCATATTCCCTATCTCTATGTGTTCGCCAGCGCAGCATGGAAAACGCAGCATTGGGTACGCAAGGTGATGGCCCGCTGGTATACCGATACGCCGGAAGGTATCCCCGGCAACGACGACGTCGGCCAGCTTTCAAGCTGGTTCGCGCTGGGCGCGCTGGGGCTCTATCCAGTCAACGCGGCGAACGGAGTCTATGTGATCGGCAGCCCCATGGTGCAACGCTGCAATATTCGAAATGCACAAAGTGGAAGGGTATTGACTGTCGTTGCGGAAAATAATTCGCCGACAAACGTTTACATTCAGGAGGCGCGGCTGAATGGCAGAGCGCTGACTCGGTCGTGGCTTGCGCATCGCGAGATCGTGGCCGGCGGAGAGCTGATTTTCCGAATGAGTTCCCAGCCGAATCGAGAATGGGCCGTATCTGCGGCGGAGCGGCCGCCTTCGGGGCTGATTCCGGCCGTCGCGATGCCAAGCAGTCGCGACCCGGGAAAGCTGTCTTGACAGCCGTAAAGATGCTGGAGGATGGAAAGAAATTCACGCTTCGCCCAATAATCTGACACTCCAGGATTTGTTCCGCGACGAACTCAGGTCGTTGTCAGATGTGAGGCAAGTTTCAGCGGGCCACAAAATCGTCTGTCTAAAAAACAACACCACGAAACGATCGTCGTTGCAGATGCGCGCGACCACTTGAAAGGCGAGCGCTTTGACCGGCTCGCGTAAGAGACCGCTTGGCTTTCATCGGGGACTCTTACCCCGCCCGCAGAAGCCAAATTGCACTCATAAGGCAAGCCAAGCTGGCCAGCAGCGGCGCATTGGCGGCAAGCGATCGGTGGCGCAATTCTCCCGTAAAGTATGCCATCGTGTTGCCCGCAACGATGAAGAGAATCGTCAAAATACAATAGGAGATGTTCGGCGGAAGGTGACCGCGCCTGCTACTTGCCCACCCGTAAAATAACGACCCACCGGTTCCGCAAATACCCATCGCCATGGCCAGCGCCCAGTTCCGCGAGTTTCCCCTACGCACAAACAAGTCGAGGGTCCCGGTGCGTCTTGCGCAAACCAACCCAAAGGGAACTTGGAAACTGGCGGAGCCCAGATACAGGGGCAGGGCCACCGCCAACGAGGCTGTAGCGGCAGAGACCCCGCGATCAATCAACGAGGTAAGCACATCCATGCGGACGGTGAATGCCAGGCCATAGCATGCCGAAAAGGTTCCAGCCGCCAGCGCTAGGCAGATCGCCCACCGATACCGCGGCGGCGGAAAAGGGAGCGGCATCAGATCGTCCTCGCGGCGCCCGCGGCGGACCACGCCAATCGCGGCGGTTCCGATCAACCCTAAAAAGATTCCTCCCGCGAAAGCGTACGGCTTGGAGGGTTTTTGCGTGGAGTCAAGCAGCAACGGAAGGAGCGTTCCAACCAAAATCGTGACCCCGAAAACAAAGGAATACGCAAAGGAAATCCCCAGCCGGGTTACAGTGAGTCCATACGCCACTCCGCCCACTCCCCACAGCAGTCCCAATGCATAACAGAGAATCCAATGATGGAGCGGCAACGCGGCCGCCAAGCGCCAAAATTCAAGCGGCAGGAAGCAGGCCCACAACAAAGCGCAGAAACTGCAAGTGAGCGCTTGCGCCACCCACATTTGCTCCCATCTCCAATCGCGAAAATACTTGATGGGCAGCACGAATGCCGCCTGAATGAGACTGGCGCTTGCAATCAGAAGGATGCACTCGAGATGGCCAGTCATAGAATTCCGACAATCAAGGATGAAGTGAAGTGGACCGGTTTGCAGCAGGGCGTATCCGCGGACCGATCTCCTCGATTGTGTCACCGTTGCCGTTCTTTACAAAATCGTTGTTCTCAACCGATCGGTGACCTTACCCCCAGAATGCGTATCCTGTACCAGACACTGCTTTGCTTTCCTGTTAAGACGCTACAATCGCCTGGGTGGAGATGCTCGCCTGGGTGGAGATGCTCGAAATGGAAATCCTGGGGTACAATTCTCATCTTGTAGTGGGGAGCATTCTTGTTTCGTCGTTGGCGGTTTTCGAGTTTCCTGGTCCCTGTGCTCCTCCTGGCCGCGTCCTGCGGATGCGCCAAGGCTGCTCCGCAACAACAGGGCGGCATGGCCACGGGTACGGCCTCTCTAGGAGTGTGTCGGGGATAGATTGATCTGTCCGCTTTTGGGGGGGCGGATTTTCCCGCATTCGCTTTTAAAATAAGAGTTTATCCGTAAATAACGATAGTCTGTCTCCAGCAGGTTAAAGCGGCGGCCAAGGAAAGCAAGGCGACGTAGCTGGCCTCAGTCTTCTCGAAGCTGACCAGCAGTTTGCGATAGCGGTTGA
>JAKAYS010000034.1 GCA_021826695.1 Acidobacteriota bacterium
CCTTCGCTCCGGCGCCAATACGTTCTACTCCACCGTCTCTCGATAATAGCTGCGCGTCAAGCAGTATTCAGATGGCCGCAGAAATTCTATGTGCGGGCGTTGCTCGCGCCGCGGGCAGATGCTTTGCGGTGTTCTTTACCGGCTACGGCGGCAAGGGCCGACACTTTTTCCACCGGGCGCTTCTTGCGGTCTTCGTGCGCCACCAGTAAAGCCTCCAGTTGCTGGATGAGGGCCATGCTGTTCATCGGCTTGACCAGCAGTTCATCGGCACCGTCGTTGCGCCAGATATCATCTTCCAATGGAAATGCGGTGAGCAGCGCCACCGCAGGTTGATTCGGGGCCTTCTTGGCAGCCCGCGCTACTTCCAGACCGGCCTCCTCGTGCTCCATGCGCATGTCGGTAATGACCATTTGATAGATGGAATTTTTAAGCTTGGCTTTGGCGTCACGCGCAGAGGAGGAAGTCTCCACCTCAAAGCCATGGATTTCGAGCAGAGCTTTCAAGGTAAGCAAAATTGCTGGCTCATCGTCCACCAAAAGAATACGGCGTTTCATGATCGTGTCGCTCCCTTCTGTACTGGGTATCAATGTATGCCTATTTGATGGACAATGTCGATTCAAAAAAATCTTGCTTTGAATACGCCCCATCGGTCCCTGTCAACATATCCCGCCATTGTTACACTGGCCAAGTGGCAGAATATCACGTAGAAAATTTCGGTTGCCGCGCCAGCCAGGCGGATGGAGACGCCATCGCGGCGACCCTTGAAGGTCTCGGCGCGCTCCCATCCGACGGCCTGACCCAGGCCAGTGTCGTGGTGGTCAATACCTGCTCCGTAACGGCGGAGGCGGACCGAGATGCCCGCGCCTACATTCGCCTCGCGCGGCGCGCCAACCCGCAGGCCCGCATCGTAGTCACAGGCTGCTATGCGCAACGAGCGCCGGAGGAAGTCGCCGCGCTGCCGGGTGTGTTCGCTGTGGTTGGCAACAGCCATAAAGATCAGGTGGCCTCGGTCGCTTTGAACGGGACGCCGCTGAACCTGGCTCCTATCTCCAACCCAGCCAGCGGATTTGTGCCCCTCGCGGACTTGCAGGCACCCACCCAGGCATCGAATTTTCAGACCTCAGCTTTTTGTCTGACCAGCGATATCTTCGCGCACACGGAATTTCAAATGCCCTCGTTACCGGCCTCCGTGCTGCATCGTCTGGAAGATGCGAAAGCGGCCCATCGCACGCGCCCGTCGCTCAAGATTCAGGACGGCTGCGGCAATCGCTGCACCTTTTGCATCATTCCCTCGACGCGTGGCAACAGCCGCTCCCAGTCACGGAAAAATGTGCTGGCTGCGGTGCAGGAGTTTGTCGAGGCTGGCGGCAAGGAACTGGTCATCTCCGGCATCAATCTGGGCCGCTGGGGGCGCGATTTGACGCCGCAGGGCCGTCTGGAAGACCTGCTGGCTGAAATCTTCGAGACGACCGCTCTGCCACGCCTGCGCATCAGCTCCATCGAGCCGATGGACTGGACGGACGGCATTCTCGCGCTGCTGCGACGATGGGGAACGGGCGAGCATCCGCGCTTTGCCCGACATGTCCACCTGCCCTTGCAGTCCGGGTCGGATGGCGTTCTGCGGCGGATGCATCGTCGCTACCGGCCATGGCACTACGCGGAACGGCTGGCGGCCGTGCGGTCTGCCTCACCGGACGCAACCCTCGGCGCGGACGTGATGGTGGGCTTTCCCGGCGAGACGGACGCTGAGTTTCAGGAGTGTCACGACTTCATCGCCGCCCAGCCGTTGACGTATCTGCATCTATTTCCATTTTCCGCTCGCCCCGGCACGCCGGGCTGGGAGATGCATCGCCAAAGCCCTGTCGGCGGGGTCGCGGTACGGGAACGCTTGGCGGCTTTGCGGACGCTGATCGACCGGAAAAATCGGGACTTCCGTTCCACCTTCGTCGGGCGTGAACTGAGCGCCCTTACCTTGGTCTCCGACACAGCGACAACGGGCCGGCAGCGGAGCATCGCGATGACGGACAATTTTCTTCCCGTCGAGATCGATGGCGTTTGGGCGCCAAACGCGCTGGTGACGGCGCAAATTACGGCAGTCGCCACGCAGGGATTGCAGGCAATCGGCGTAACCGCAAGAAAGCCTGCAACCTCTGGCGCATCCACATCATCTCTTGAAACAACACTGGAATGTTATACTCACGAAGCGAGCCGTAGTCTCGCGCATTTGGAGGCGGCCCATCGATAAGCGTTCTGCGAAACAGTTCATCCGCATCAACGATCGGATACGCGCGCGTGAAATTCGCGTAATTGACGAAAATGGAGAACAGCTCGGCGTTCTTCCACCGTTTGAAGCCCTCAAGATTGCCCGCGAGCGCGGTCTCGATCTGGTGGAGATTTCTCCCAACGCCGTGCCGCCGGTTTGCCGCATTCAGGATTACGGCAAATTCCTCTACGAAAAAGACAAGAGCGAGCGGGCGGCGCGCAAAAAGCAAAAGGTCATCATCATCAAGGAAGTCAAGTTCTCGGTCACGGTGGACGAGCACGACTACCAGACCAAGAAGAACCAGGCGATCCGCTTTCTCCATGACGGCGACAAGGTCAAGGCGTCGTTGCGTTTCCGTGGCCGCCAGATGGCCCATCGTGAGCTTGGGTACCAGATCATCAACCGGCTGATTCAGGATGTCGGCGAGGGCGCCATCGTGGAATTCCATCCCCGAATGGAAGGCACCACGCTGCACGCAATTCTGGCGCCGGGCAAGAAGGTAGAACCGCCCAAAAAGCCGGACGCCGCCAAGGCGGAACAAGCCAAAAAAGCGGCTGCGAAACCAGCCGAAGCCGTCGAGCCGGAACAAACTCCAGCCGCACAGGCCTGATTTTCCAAATGGGATAAAAACCAATTCCCCGAAGGAATTTCTGGAACATTACAAGCCGCGCAAGGACATGGCAAAGTATGTTCTTGCGCGGCTTTCATTTCGCTTTCAATGTTGTCGATGTGGCTTCAACATCCAGTCCAGGGACTGCGCCGCTGCTCCCGGAATGTGGGTCCTCCGCGCAGCCTTGGGCAGGTTCGGCGGAAACAGCGGATCGGTGGCTGCGATGGCGCTGACGTTGATGTCGGGAATTTTTGTGGACAACGCCGCGTTCATTCGGTCGATGAAAATGTTGGCCAGCAGCGCATACCCGGTGTTGGTCGGATGCACGCCATCGAGCGAGAAAAATCCTCCCAGAAACGCAAAGCTGGGAGTGGCGCCATCGATCGTTGGCGGGTTGTTGTGCAACTGCGTCAGCGCGGTGTTGATGTCCACCAGCGTGCCGCCCACGGCTGCTACCTGCGCGGCGATGACCGCATTGTATTGCTGGATGGTCTGCTGCACCGTGGCGATTTCCGCCGGACTTAAGAATCCGCCGTCGCTCACCGGTCCGGCCTGTTTGCCCGCCAGAATGGCCTGAATCTGCGCGATGCCATTCGGGTTCACCAGGTCTGTCGCCTGGATCCCCAGCGTGGCGCTGAGTTGCGCGACTGGAATTCCGCTGGATGCGGAAAATTCCGCCAGCACAACCGTCCCCGGCGTCAGATAGGGGATCAGGGTAATGTCCGGAACATTGCCGACGATCAGGCTCGCCTTGGTCTTGGTCTGGAGCGCCTGCATCAACTGCGTGTACTCTGTGGTGAACTGCGCAACAGGCGTCATGCTCGACGGCATCCCTGTTTTCGCTGCAATCAGCGCATCGTTCGATCCGATCCAGACGAACAGCGTGGTGGGACTTAAATGCTCCGCCCACCCGAGTTGCGTGTAGTCCTCACCTTCCGCGAGGCCTGGGATTCCGAGGACAAGGTCCGTGATGATCTCCTCATTGGAAGTCGGGATCGCGCTCGGCTCCCGGTTGATAAGGTCCGTCAAAAAATGTCCGGGGACCGCCAGGTCGGTGGCCTGCACCGTTGGGTTATCGCGACCGATCGTGACTCCAGACTCCTGCTGGATGACTGGCGGCGGTCCGACGCTGACCAGTTGCAGCACCGCTGGCGCGCCCGGAGGCGCAATCAGCGGCAATGCCAGTTGGAAGCCAGCCTGCTTGGCGATCAGATTGGCATAGCCGTTGGGCTGCTCGGTATCCAGCAGCGATCCGTTTTGAAAACCGGCGGTCAGGGAGTCGCCGATGAAGACGGTTGTGGTGAAGTTTCCGGCATTGGACGATGGTGTTCCGGAGGCGGGGGTTTTTGAATTGAAGAGATTGCATCCCGTCCCAAGCAGCGACAGCGTGGTCGTGCAAAGAAACACAATGGAGCGTAGCCACGCGCTGCGCATCCGGGTAGCGCGAGAGGTGGATATAGTAAACACGGAAAGCCTCGACACTAGCGAACCTATACTTTTACTTTATGTTGGACGCATTCTGGGTCGATAATTGGCTGATCTCAATTTTGGCCCCACGAAAATAGATGTTTATTGAATAGATGTTTATTTCAGCTCGTTATTCTCAGCAAATGAGGAACAGAATGACAACCACCATTCATGCTGGCGTGATCGGATTCGGACCCGGAGGACGCGTCTTTCACGCGCCTTTTCTTCATGCAATCGAAGGGCTTGAACTGACTGCCATTCTTCAGCGGCATGGAGATGAGGCCGCACAAGCGTATCCCGACACGCGTATCGTAAGGAGCCTGGAAGAGTTGCTGGCGCTGCCGAAGCTGGAACTGGTCGCCATCAGCACGCCCCCAACTACGCATTTTGAGTTGGCGCGGCAATGTCTCGAAGCGAACAAGCATGTCGTGATCGACAAGCCTTTCGTCGCCACCAGCGAGCAGGCTCGGCAGTTGATGGAACTGGCGCGCTCCAAAAAACTGGCGCTGTCGGCCTTTCAAAATCGGCGCTGGGATGGAGATTTTCTCACGCTCCAGAAATTGCTTGCGTCCGGCGAACTTGGCCGCGTGGTCAGCATGGAATCGCGCTTTGAGCGTTATCGTCCTGAACTGCGTGGAGATATCTGGAAGGAAAAGAACGAACCAGGCAACGGACTGTTGCATGATATCGGCTCGCATCTTGTCGATCAGGCAATGGTGTTGTTCGGCGCGCCGAAAGCCGTGACGGCCGATGTCCGCTACGACCGCGATGGCACGGCCGTCAACGATGGCTTCGCCATCCAGTTGCATTACCCGCGCCTTCGCGTTTCGCTGTATGCCTCACTACTGACCTGCGCTCCGGGCCCGCGCTTTGTTGTCCACGGGACCACTGGCTCCTACGTGAAATATGGCCTCGATCCGCAGGAAGATGCGCTGAAAGGCGGCGCGACCCTGGGAGGCCCGCACTGGGGCGAGGAGCCGGAATCCGCGTGGGGCAAGCTGACCATCATGCAAAATGGCACGGCCACCGAAAAATCCGTGCCAACATTACCCGGCGACTATCGCCCGTATTACGAAAATGTTCGCGACGCAATCTGGGGGAAAGCCGCGCTGGCCGTCCCCGCGGAACAGGGCTGGCGCACTATCCGCCTGCTGGAACTGGCGCTGGAGAGCAGCCAGCAGCAGCGGACGATCTCTTGTGAATCGCTGGGTGCAACACCCCGACGCAATACAAGATAAAGTTTGTCATTCTGAGCGCCGCGAGGAATCCAGAGGGTGATGGCAGCATTTACGGAGCAGATATATTCTGGATTCTTCACTTCGTTCAGAATGACACCTTTGCTCTACAACAACTCAGAAAGAACCTCAGCTGTTCTTTTTCTGCATGCTCTGGATGGCGTCCAGCACTTCCGTGCTGTGGTGGCTGGGGTCTACGCCAATCCACTCCTTTACGATCTTTCCCTGGGGATCGATCAGAAAGGTATTGCGCTTTGCAATTTTGAAGCCCATGTAATCGCCGAGCGAGCCATACTCTTTTACGACGTTCTTGCCTGTATCGGAGAGCAGCTTGAAGTGCAGGCCATCTTTTGTGCAGAATTTCCGATGGCTTTCTACGGAATCGACGCTGACGCCGAGAACGACAGCATTTGCCGCTTCAAACTTACCGATGTCGTGCTGAAAATTGCGCGCTTCGATGGTGCAGCCGCTGGTCATGTCCTTGGGATAGAAATACAGGACCACCCACTTTCCGTGGTACTGGTGCAGGCTGACTTTGGTCCCTTCCTGCGAAGGCAGGGTGAATCCCGGAGCCGTCTGGCCCACTTGAGGAACAGGGTCGGAAGCCGCGAACACACGCGCTCCCATGAAAGTTACGGCTGCCGCCAAGATAAGGCCAACAGTGATACGTGTCAGGTTCATAGGCTAAGAATCTCCGGCCTCGATTATACGCAGCCGCCCGTCATATTTGCTGCAAACTCGTCGAGCGAAAGAAGCTTCGATTATTTTGGATTTGATGTCACAGAATCGGCGCGGATCGCAATTCCAGCCTGGTCCGCCGCCGCGATGACGGCTGCAAGATCGAAGATGAGCGTTCGGCCAGCCTCCACGGCCAGGCAGGTAGCGCCAGCCTGCCGCATGGCGGTAATCGTGCCTATCCCGATGACCGGCACATCAAAGCGCATGTCCTGTTTGGGCTTGGCCACCTTGACCACAGTCAAGGAACGCTCCAGAGCAGCACCCTCGCCTTCATCGTCGAACGCACGCAGGATGGCCCCGGCACGCAGGACCGTCGCGTCTGTTCCTTCCATCGCTTCCACGGCGACGCACGCCTGCGACGCAATCACCACCGTCTGACCGATGTCGTAGGCGGCCAGCGCGAGGGCCACCGCGCGGCCATATTCGATGTCTCGCAGCTCGCGTTCGTTAGGAGAGCGTCTGGTCAGCACGCCGGGCCGCGCCAGCAGTGGCTCTAAAAACGTCGTGGAGGAGATCAGCTCGATGCCTTCGTCGTGCAGCACCTTTGCGACCGCGCCCAGCAGTCCATCGGTATTGCGCGTGCCAAGTGAAAGCAACAATTTTGCCAGCCGCCAGTCCGGTCGAATGCTGGAAAAAATCTGCTTATGCTTGACTTGTCCGGCCATCACGGCCTGGGTGACGCCCTCGCGCTGGAATGTTTCAATCAAACGCGACAGCTCGCCTAGCGACATCCAGTGGACTCTCACGCCGGAATCCTGTTCCGCACGAGTGTCCATTTCCGGCTCCGTTTCTTCCCGAATCGCTGCAACGATCACTTCCGCGCCATGCGCGCGCGCGGCATCCAACAATAGAAATGGAAACCTTCCATTGCCCGCGATCAGGCCCAGTTTCCCAGGGAGGGCGGGCGTGGCTTCGAGCTGAGAATTTGTCGGCATCTGGGCTGCTTACTTGATAAAGCCGCGCGTCGAGCTTTCAATAAATGCGATCAGGTATTGGACCTCTTCACTGTGCGATTTTTCCGCTTTCAGTTTCTCCAGCGCCTGCGCGGTGTTCAATTTCGCGGCCAGCAGAGTTCGATATGCCTGATGCAGACTACGCAGTTGGTCCTTCGAAAAACCGCGCCGCTCCATGCCGACTTTGTTGATGCTGAAGGCATGACCCTCGCGCACTGCGGAGGTGAGAGAAAACGGCAGAACGTCCTGCGTGATGACCGTTCCCCCACCGATGTAAGCGTGTTGTCCGATGCGGCAATACTGATGCACAGGAGACAATGCACCGACAGTCACATAATCCTCCACCGTCACATGGCCCGCAAGCGTGGCCGCATTGGCCAGGATGCAGTGGTTTCCAATCTGGCTGTCGTGTCCGATGTGCGCGGAGGTCATGATGAGGCAATCGCTGCCCACCCGCGTTGTGCCGCCGCCGCCATGCGTTCCGCGCGAAATGGTGACGCATTCGCGAATGACATTGCGGTCGCCCATTTCCAGGTGGGTCGGCTCATTTTTGTATTTCAAGTCCTGCGGAGCCACGCCGATCGCGGCGAAGGAAAAAATCCGATTTTCCTTACCGAGTCGCGTGTGTCCATCCAGCACAACATGGGAGATAAGTTCGCAGCCTTCTCCAAGTTCCACCTGAGGACCGACGGTACAGAATGGCCCCACCTTGCAATGCGGCCCGATGATGGCTGTGCCGGCAACGATGGCCGAGGCATGCACAGCCGCAGTGGGATGAATGCCCACGCTTAGACTTCCGCCTCTGCGGCGGGATTGCCCGGCGCGCTCGCCGGACGCTGGCGCGGCACCATTTGCGAGGTCACAATTCCCTCGCAGGCCAGCTTGCCATCCACAAATGCCTTTCCCTGCATCCGCATCACTCGACTGCGCCAGTTGAGCACGTCGATTTCCAGGCGAACCTGGTCTCCCGGAACCACGGGACGGCGAAAACGCGCCCGTTCCACGCCGGTAAAAACCAGGAGTTTCTCTGTGGGGTCCGCGGCCTCCATCATGACCAGAATGCAGCCGGCCTGCGCCAGCGCTTCCAGCAGCAGCACGGCGGGCATGATGGGAAAGCCGGGGAAATGCCCCTGGAAATACGGCTCATTGATGGAAACATTCTTGGTCGCCACCAGGCGCAGCTTCGGCACCGCTTCCACCACGCGATCGACCAGTAAAAAGGGATAGCGATGCGGCAGCAGGCGCATGATTTCGACAATGTCAAAAGGCGGCAGCAGTCCCTGCGCCACGATATTTTCCGTTTCAACGTTTTCCATAGGTGTCCAGCCGATTATAAAACGACTGGTGACTTCTAGCGCAGATGTTCCGCAGCCAGGTCCGGATTGAACAGGCCCTTCCGCAACACTATGTTGTAGTCCATGCGTAAGACGTAACGCTGTCGGACCGTCTCTCCATTGTGTGTCCGAGTCGTTGTAAAAGGAGTGGCGATACCGTCTACGAGTTGATAATTGTCGTACTCCACCGCATCCAGATTTTTGTCGTGAAACTTTGGATCGCGCCATGTAAAACTGAGCCGGCGCGGGAGATGCGTCTCGGTATCCACTTCAAGAGTGATGGCATCGTTGTTCCGATCGATGAGTGTCACTTTGTCCGCCAGGCGTCTCTCCACAAGAGTCTGGCCATCGTCGATCAAAATTGTGGTGGGGTCCGCATACCACCGGCGCAGCGCAACGCCCAGCGAATGGTCGCGCCAGCGCCGATAGGTTTCCATTTGCCGCGGGGTGAGATCCTTCTTGCCTTTATAAGTGATCTCCCATCCCTGATGCGCTGAGTAGATTTGCACCACGCGGCCCTTGGGTGCGAAATCGATCCGTTGCTGGTCTGGCAATGCAGTGGTTTCGGTTGTTACGGCCACCACGCCCGTCGGATTTCCCTGAAAGAATGCCGCGGTCTTTCCCTTACTACGCATTGTGCGCAGATTGAGCCACGCCTGTCCGCCCAGCGCACGGATTGTTGCGTCCAATACTTGCTGGGCCTTCTTTTGATTGGCAGAGTCGATGGTACCTGCTGCGTGCGCGGTACAAACAGCGGGGCCAAGCAACAGCACTACCAGAGACGCTGCAAAGACCACTCGCGCGCTGGCAGACGAGCTACCCCACCAGCACCGCGCCGCCATTGACATTGAAGACCTCTCCGCTGATGAAACCCGCGAACGGCGTGCACAGAAATAAGACCGGCCCGGCAATCTCCCTGGTTGTCGCGGCGCGTCCTGCCGGAATCACAGAAAAAACCTGGTCTCGCTTTTTGGGGTCGCGAAGCGTTGCCGCCGACATGTCCGTGTCCACCCAACCCGGCGCGACGCAGTTGACGTAAATGCCCTCGCGAATCAACTCGCTCGAAAGACTCTTCGTAAAGCTGATGATCGCGCCCTTCGAGGCCGCGTAGTCGGCATGCATCGCCTCCCCGCGCTGGCCTGCGGTCGAGCTGATCAGCACGATGTGGCCCGCAGCCGCTCCCTGCGCCGGGCGACCCTGCTTCTTGATCTGCGCCACCGCTGCCTGCACGATTCCGAAGACGCTGTCGAGGTTGATGTGCATCGTCTGGTGCCACTGCGCATCGGTCATCGACTCGATCGGTGCGTCATGCGAAGGCCAGATCCCATGGTTCGCCACCAGACAGTCCAGTCTGCCGAAGGCGCGTACGGCATCGTCTACGAGCGCCCGGCCATGCGCCGGAGCGCTCAATTCGCGATGCACGGCAATGCAGTGCTCCGCACCGCCGCATTCCAGCGCCAACTGCTCCGCTTCCTTCCGCGCGCTGCGGTAGTTGAACACGACTTTTGCGCCCGCCTGAATAAACAGGCGTACCGTGGCTGCTCCAATGCCCCGCGAACCGCCAGTGATCAACGCGACTTTACCGGCGAGCGAGAGTACAACTCCGTTATCCGACTTATCGGACTCCTTACTTGTCATAGTCTTGACGCTAAAAGAAGGCGGCCAATCGCGCAACCCTTGGAGTGCATTCTTCTGCAAACAAAAGGTGCGTCAGGCTGTTTATGGATGGGTCATGATCGTCCAGCCGGGACACGCCGGAGGGCTGTACTCCGGTATCGCTGCCTGCTGACGCCTTAGCGCGGCGTCGATGGCGAGGAGCGCCGCAGCGTTCCGCGGATCGAGCAATGCCTGCGAACATGTGACAGACTTGCTGGATATTGTTTTCTCGAAGAATTGGCGACTCCACGGCAGATATAGCAGCGCGCTGTAATTTTGGGCGCAATCCTGTATCGCGCAACCGCTGAAGGTCACGCCAAAGTTCTTCCCAACCTGAGGGACCAGGACCAGCGCATCCGTGCTTGCATATTGAAAGGTGCGCGGCAGAAAACCTGAGTCCCAGTCCACATTCGCCACACCGCCATCGCGGAGGAACACCACGATCCGCCAGCCATGCCGACCGCTGGTCAATAGCACCGAATAGGGCGAAGCATAGTTGGGAATCTCCAGACGGTAGAGTTGCAGATGATATAAAGCAAGCCATTGACCTATGCGTCCAAGGTCCTGCCCCTTGTACCCCATCTGCGCGAAGAGCCTGCGCGGCTGGGAAAAGAGCAGGATGAAGAGAAGACACGCAATGACGAGCGAAGGCACCGAGCGACGCCGCATTTCTCCATTGTGACGCGTGGACGCAGGAAGCGATAGGTCAGAATTGGCAAAATAGTTCATTTACCGAGGCAAACGCCGGGTGCCCCCTCGATATCGCACCCAGCCGCTGCCCGCCGCCCGGGCTGCGCTCGCGCGGTATCAGTCCCAGTATGCTGGCCGAATAAAAAATTCTCGATGGCGAAGTTCTCCACGGCGACCACGTCCTGCTCGATGCCGACCCGCTGAACAATCGATTGGAAATCAAGGTGAAGGAGCGGGTTGAGGCTGCGTAGGGTAAGTACAACCCAGATTTTGAACGGCGATGTGGGACGGCTCGCTTTCCCAACCCGCACTGATAATGATCTCCGTTAATAACGATGTATGATACTATTTCGTTATGATTGCCAGCTTCCGGGATGCCGATGCGGAGCTGCTTTGGAACTCCGGTAGAAGCCGGCGAATTCCGGCGAATCTTCGCCGGACAGCGTTCAAGAAACTGTCCATTTTGCATGCGGCCCTGGAGTTGGCAAACCTTTCCGTCCCGCCCGGCAATCGGTTGGAGGCATTGTCGGGAAATCGCAAAGGCCAGCACAGCATCCGCGTGAATGAACAATTCCGGATTTGCTTTGTATGGCGCGCTGGGAACGCCTACGACGTGGAAATTGTGGACTACCACTGAGGGGGGAGATGTCATGGCGAAATCGTTTGCAGTCCATCCGGGAGAGGTTCTTCTGACAGAGTTTATGGAGCCGTATGGATTGACGGCATACCGGCTGGCGAAGGAACTATGCGTGCCAGCCCCGCGAATGAACGACATTGTGCGCGGCAAGCGCGGCATTTCCGCGGATACCGCGCTGCGGCTGGGAATCTATTTCGGACTTCCCGCGCAGTTCTGGCTGAATCTGCAGAATGACTACGATCTGCGCATCGCTGCGAAGGCCAGCGCTTTGCAAAAGATCAAGCCGCGCGCAAGGGCAGCTTAACAAGCGACCCCACTCAAGCCAAAAAGCGGCTTGAATGGGGCACCCAGATCGCTGAACAACCGGCTGGAGATTCGCGTGGAAGAACGCACGGAAGCGAATTTGGGTTAACTACAACGCAGGTCTCAAAGTGGATTGTTGGCGGTGCCCCATCCTTTGCGAGCAACCGCCACGCGCGGAATGTCCTGTAAGTCCGAAATAAACTCCACACCCTCCCAACCCCGCAACAATTTCTCAACCGCATCGCGCTGGCCGTGGCCAATCTCCATCAGCAGCCATCCGCCGGAAGCGAGCAAGTCGTTCGCCTCGACAATCAAGCGCTGATAAATTTCCAATCCGGTCGGCCCGGCGAACAGGGCCAGCGCAGGCTCAAACTCGCGGACTTCCGTGGCCAGCGACGCTCGTTCAGACAGCGCGACATACGGCGGGTTCGACACCACGGCGTCGAAACCTTCGCCCACCACAGCGGCCAGCAAATTCGATTGCAGAAATTGAATGCGCTCAGCCACGCCGTTCAGCCGAGCGTTCTGCTCCGCTACGGCCAGTGCCGCCGCGCTGATGTCGAGCGCAACGATTTCGCTGTGCGGCATGGCGTGCGCCAGCGCGACTGCGATGCATCCGGAACCAGTGCCGACATCCACAATGCGTGGCGCGGAATGATTCTGCAACCGCGCAATCGCCGCCTCGACAAGATGCTCTGTCTCCGGTCGCGGAATCAGCACGTCCGGCGTGACGCGAAACGGCAGGCCGAAAAATTCCTGCTCTCCGGTGATGTACTGAATGGGTTTGCCTTTCACTCGCTCATCGATCAGCGACTGAAATGTTCTCAATTCCAAAAGGGAGAGTTGCCGCTCTCGATACGCATAAATTTCCGCAGGAGGAATGTCCAGTACATGCCGCAGCAGCAGCGTAGCGTCGGCGCGGCTGCGCGCTGCAAGCTCATCCGATCGGTCTAAGAAAGATTCCCCCCATTCGATGGCGTCCCCAACGCTCATCGAGCGATCAAACAGGCCTCTCATGAGGCGACCGAATCGGCCTTCAAACGCTCGGCCTGGTCGTGCGCAATCAACGCATCCACGATGGGCTGCAACTTGCCCTCCATCACCTCGGACAATTGATGGATGGTCAATCCGATGCGATGGTCGGTCAGCCGGTTTTGCGGAAAATTATACGTGCGGATTTTTTCGCTGCGGTCGCCGCTGCCTACCATCTGCTTGCGTTCTTTGGCCAGCGCTTGCTGCTGCTTCTCCATCTCCATCTCATACAAGCGCGCGCGCAGAACGCGCATCCCTTTTTCGCGGTTCTTGATCTGCGATTTTTCGTCCTGGCAACTGACCACCGTGCCGGTCGGCAGGTGCGTAATGCGCACCGCCGAGTACGTTGTATTCACCGACTGGCCGCCGGGACCGGACGAGCAGAAAGTGTCGATGCGCAGGTCCTTCGCTTCCACTTTGACATCGACATCTTCAGCCTCCGGCAGCACAGCGACGGTGACGGCGGAGGTATGCACGCGGCCTTGCGTTTCCGTCTGCGGAACGCGCTGCACGCGATGCACGCCGCCTTCATATTTCATCTGCGAGAAGACACGGTTGCCTTCAATAATGGCGATGACTTCTTTCAGGCCGCGCACGCCGGACTCAGACATCGACAGCACTTCCACGCGCCAGCGATGCAGCTCCGCAAAGCGCGTGTAGAGCCGAAACAGTTCCGCCGCAAACAGAGAGGCTTCGTCGCCTCCGGTACCCGCGCGAATTTCCAGGACCACGTTTTTGTCGTCGTTCGGGTCCTTCGGCAACAACAGCAGGCGAATGCGCTCTTCCACGGCGGGCAACTCCGCCTGTAGCTGCGCGAGTTCTTCTTCCGCCATGGCGCGCATGTCCGCATCCGGCTCGCTCGCCATCGCCTTCGCATCTTGAATGCCCTGCTCGATGCGCTTCAGTTCGCGAATGCTATCGACCACGGCCTCCAGATCGCGATGCTGCTTGGTGACCTTCTGGTACTGCTGCTGGTCGGAGACCAGCGCTGGGTCGGCCAACTGCCGCGAGAGTTCATCGTAACGGGCTTCGATTTGTGTCAGACGTTCCAACATGGCTTATCTTCCAATGGCCGGATTTTTATCGCGCGCAACTCCGGCGAGGCACATTGCAATTTTCTATCTGGAAATATGGATCGGGGATTAAAAAGCGGCGAGAACCGCTAATACAGCGTCTCACCAGAGGAGCGGGTTGCGCTTGAGGAATGCATTCTTCTCTTATGGTAGCGCGTTTTGTATCGGAAGTATTGACGAAACCTTGCGGCGGTTCTTCAATTGCATCGAGTGGAAAGCATCCTCCACCACTTTTAGATACTAGAATTTCTGCCAGTTCTTGAATCGAATTAGGTAGCAGTACAGTTTCAAAACGAGCGCAAGCGGAAGAAAAGTGAGCCATTCTGAACGGAGGTCGTTCGCCGCGGGTCGCCGCGGCGACGAGTGAAGAATCCAGAAATATTTGCCTCATAAGCGCCGCTATGACCCTCTGGATTTCTTCGCGATACTCAGAAGGACAGACCTTCTTTTTCCCTGGATATTTTTGCAATAACGCTGACAGCAGTGATCGGAGGCTACAGAATTTTCTTTCCAAAGGCAGAGGAGATCAGCTCCACTGCCAGGTCGGCGGTGCGGTTGTGCTCGTCGATCACGGGATTGACCTCGACGATTTCAAAGCTCAACATGCGACCGTGGTCGGCGATGATTTCCATGGCAAGGTGCGCCTCGCGATAAGTCGCGCCGCCACGCACGGGTGTACCGACGCCGGGCGCGTCTTCCGGATCGATCCAGTCCATATCGAGCGAAATGTGATAGCCAGCCGTGCCCCGTCCGGCAGCGCGGAGCGCCTCTTCCATCACGGTGCGCATGCCCCGCTCGTCAATGTCGCGCATGGTGTAGACCTCGGTGATACCAGCGCGGCGGATGTTTTCTTTTTCTGTCACATCGATATCGCGCACGCCAATCAACACAACATTTTCCGGCGCAACCTTCGGCGACCAGCCAAAGATGTTTTTGAGTGGGTCCGGCCCCAGGCCCACCAGCGCGGCCAACGGCATGCCATGCACGTTGCCGCTGGGTGAAGTCTCCGGCGTGTTGATGTCGGCGTGGGCGTCGATCCAGATCAGGCCGATCTTTTGTTTTTTACGACGATAAAATTCCGCGACACCCGAAACGGTTCCGGCAGCGACGGAGTGGTCTCCGCCGAGCACCAGCGGCGTTTGCTCGGCGGCCAAAGTTTCGAGCACCTGCTCGGCCTCTCGCGTGCATGTGTCGGTAATGGCCTGTAGATATTTCGCGTTCGACTCGCCGACGCTCTGCGTTTCCGCAATATCGACTGCGATGTTGCCGCTATCTTCCACATGATGTCCAAGTGCTTCGAGACGCGCCTGGAGTCCGGCGACGCGCACGGCGGAAGGCCCCATATCGACTCCGCGGCGCGACTGGCCCAGATCGAGCGGCACGCCGAGGATGCGAATATTGCGCCCGGGCAAACTCTGTACGCCGATGGCCTGCGGATTATGTCCCCGCAGCATGGTCGGCGTTTTTTCTGGTGCGTTGGTTGACTTGTTCGATTCATTTGTATTCGACATAGAATTTTGTCTTTCTACGCGTGTTTGAGTGTCCGTAAACCTACGGATAGATACGGTTCAGTGTCCTAGCGAAAGGAATCGTTTCACGAACGTGATCGAGTCCGCAAATCCATGCCACGGCGCGCTCGATGCCCATGCCAAAACCGGCGTGTGGGACCGACCCATAGCGGCGCAGATCGAGATACCATTGAAACGGCGCGAGCGGCAGGCCGTGTTCTTCAATGCGATGCTTCAATAAATCGTAGGAAGCAATGCGCTGCGAGCCACCAATGATCTCGCCATAGCCTTCGGGAGCCAACACATCCACGCAGAGGGCAAGTTCCGCGTTCGCCGGATCAGGCTCCATGTAGAACGCCTTGATGTTTGCAGGATACCGATGCACCATAACAGGACGGTCAAATTGTGACGAAATATAGGTTTCGTCCGGTGAGCCAAAGTCGTTGCCGTACTCGAATTTCTGTTCAATCTTCCCCTGTTTGAAGGCCTCTTCCAACATCTTCGCGGCTTCGTCATACGTCACGCGAGGAAATGGCGGACGAATGGATTCGAGCTTGGCCGTATCGCGCCCGATGACTTTGAGTTCTGCGCTGCGATTTACGAGCACTCGCTGCACAATGTGGCTGAGAAACTCTTCCGCCAGTGTCATGAGGTCATCGAGATCAGCGAAAGCGATCTCCGGTTCTATCATCCAGAACTCGGTCAGATGCCGACGTGTCTTCGATTTTTCCGCGCGAAACGTCGGGCCGAAAGAGTAGACCTTGCCGAGCGCCATGGCCGTGCTCTCGATGTAGAGTTGCCCGCTCTGTGTCAGATATGCTTCGTCGCCAAAATAATCGACGGGAAACAGTGTGCTGGTGCCTTCGCAGGCCGCAGGCGTCAGGATTGGCGGATCGGTTCGAGTAAATCCATGGGTGTCGAAATGTTCCTGCGCGGCGCGCATGATCTCCGCGCGAATGCGCAGAATTGCCGACTGTCGCGGCGTGCGAATCCACAGATGGCGATGTTCCATCAGGAAGTCGACGCCATGCTCCTTCAACGAGATTGGATACGCAACGTCCTCCGGGACGCGATGCACGACTTGAAGGTCTTCCACATCGAGTTCAAAGCCACCGGGAGCACGTTTGTCCGCACGCACCTTGCCGCGCACGATCACGCTCGACTCCTGCGTCAGCGTCTTGATGCGCTCGAAGACTTCGGCGGAAACTGCGGCCTTGGGAACGATGCCCTGGATGGTGCCGGAGCCGTCGCGAAAAATCGGGAAAAGCAGCTTGCCGCTCTCGCGCAGATTGTACAGCCATCCCTGGAGTGTGACGCTTTGGCCTTCGTGTTGGGCCAGATTGGCGATAGTAGTGATGGGAGTGGTACTGGCGGTTTCGGAGGCGGTCTCTGACATATAAATTTGAACCTGATCTCTTTCTCTAATCGTCGATCTTAGGCAGGCCGGGAAATTTCCTTGCTCGCGGCAGCATCCAGAAACTGAAATGTCTTCTGCAGGCGGTCGCGCGCTGCTTCGCTGGAAACTTCCAGATCGCGATGGATTTCAAGAACAGTTGCAGTGGGTTTCCCTAGCGCGAGCAGCGCCTGCATGGTTTCAGGCCATGCAATCGTGCCTTCTCCAGGCCACAGATGTGCGTCTCGGTTCCCCGCATTGTCGTGGATATGCACAGAGCGGATACGTTCGCCCAGAATATCGATTGCGGGCTGAACTCCGTCACCGAGGTGGGCGTGACCTACATCCAGGCAGAAGTCGATATCGTCGAAGTGACCGATGGAAACGATCTCGCGCAGGTTTTCCGGCTGCGCCACTTCATTCTTGTCTAAATTTTCCAGCAAAATCTGCACGCCCAGCGGTCGAGCGAAGGCCCGCAAGTGTTCCACAGCCGTCATGCCGTGTTCGAGCGTGCGCGGGCTCCAGGTATCGCCGTGTTCTCCAAGGTGCAGGATGAGATGGCGGAAAGGGACCTGCTCCGCGCTTTCAAGCGCCCGCTTGATCTCGTCCATTGCGTCAATCCGGCGGGATTTTTCCACATGGATCACATTGATGGAGGCCGCGCTGCCGCGCTCACTTTCCCCCTCCAGGCGAAGTGGGGAGTGCAGCGCCCAAGCCTGTGTGGGATTGGCGCGGAACCAGTCTGCGATTTCACGCACTTGATGACGGTTGGTGTAGTCGAAGTGCTGCCGGGCAGCGAAAACCTCAATTCCTTCCGCGCCAGCTTTTGCGCAGATATCCAAATGCCCGACGTGCAACCGATGCTTCAAAAAAATATGTGTGGAAATGGCCTTTAGCATCGTTATGGTTAAGAATAGTCGATTTCAGTTACCCCCCGCGAAATCAAGGCCATTGAACCTTTCTAATAAAGTCGGCATGAGCTGCCAATTCACGATGAGCTTTTTGTCCCGGAAGGCAAATCAAGACTGTTTGTAAACCGGAAATTCGGGCCAATTTCAATGCGGGAATGCAATCTGTATCGTTGGACACAAGAATAATTCGATGGATTGACCTGTTCTGCGCATAATTGGCAATATCCAGGCCAATTCGCATATCGACTCCTTTTTGTTCAAACAAGGGCTTAAAGTCATCGTCGGTAAGAGGCAGATTTCCTGGCACAGGGGTTTTCTTTGGAATAAATCCTCTGAATTTCAGCACGCCTTTGCGGACTGCGAAGAGATCTCGCGATGCAAGGTCGTCCAGCCATTGAGAAGAACAGATAAAAGTGTGGGGAGTGCCTGAAACAGGCAGTTTTGCGGTTCCAGCAAACGGAGGACAGTCGTAATACAGAATTCTCTGTAGTTCCTCCGGGGTTGTATCGAGACATTGTCTGGAAAATTGTTCAATGAATGATGGATCGTATGTTTTGGAGGCTCTCTTCGCCACCACACGTAAATGCCCGCCATCGATGAGAACCGCAACAAGTTTCCCCATGGTGTGCTTCAAATATAAACCCCCGGTTTTCACCGGGGGCGTATACATGCTCGCCTACGAGCGTAGCGGATATACGGATAGTATACACATGTCCGCTAATGTGCGAAGCCGATTTTTCAATACCCGGCGGCTTTGCCAAAATTGTGGCGATGGTCCTGTCCGCCGCTCAGGGTGCCTGTCTTGGGATCGACGGCAATGCATTCGCCGTCGCTCCAATCATGTTGGCCGACATTTACGTTGTAGCCCATGGCACGCAGCGCGGTCACGGTGCTTGCCGGAAAACCCGGTTCGAGATAGAGCACATCCGGCAGATATTGATGATGGAAGCGCGGGGCATCGACGGCCTGCTGAATGTTCAGGTTGCTTTCGGCCACGCTCAAAAAAATATTCGCCACCGTCGTAGTGATGCGCGCACCTCCAGGCGAGCCGAGCACCATCGCGACCTTGCCATTTTTCACTACAATGGTCGGCGTCATGGCGGAGAGCGGCCGTTTGTACGGGCCAATGGCGTTGGCCGGTCCCTGGATCAGGCCATACATATTCGGGACACCTTGTTTAGAGGCGAAATCATCCATTTCGTCGTTCATCAGAAATCCCAGAATCGGCAACGTCACACCGGAACCAAACCCATTGTTCAGCGTGGTCGTGACGGCGACGGCGTTGCCCTCCGCATCGACGACGGAGTAATGCGTGGTCTGGTTCGACTCATGGTGCGCCACGGGCATCTTCGGCGGGGGCGGTAGAAATCCAGCGGGCCGCTGCAAGCTACTGGAAGGCGTGGCCTGCCTGGGCTGGATGCTTTTGCGAAAAGCCGCCGCATAGCCCGCGCTGGTCATCTGCTGCACAGGAATCGGCGTAAAGTCCGGATCGCCCAGATAATCCGTGCGATCCATATACGCGCGGCGGAAGGCCTCGGTAATAAAATGCATCTCGGCTGGCGAGCGGTCGCCCAGCGATTGCAAATCGTATGGCGCCAGAATGTTCAGCGTTTCCAGCAGGCCAATGCCTCCGCCTGAAGGTGGTGGCGCGGTCAATATCCGATAGCCCTGATAGTTGCCGACCAGCGGCGCGCGGTCTTTCACCTTGTAGCTGGCAAGGTCCTTCGCCGTAATCAGGCCGCCGCCCATCTGCATCGCCACGGCGATCTGGCGCGCCATATTGCCATCGTAGAAAGTCTTTGGGTTGGCGGCAATTCGCTCCAACGTGCGCGTCAACTGCGGCTGGCGAAATCGCTCTCCTGTCCGGTAAAAATCGCCATCGCGCTGGAAGATTCTTCTCGATTCTGGAAACTTGGTCAGCAAAGGATCATGCAGTTCGCTGGCTTCCTCTTCCGATAGCACAAAACCGTCCCGCGCCAGACGGATGGCGGGCTGCATCACCCGCGCCAGGGTGAGCTTGCCCCATAATTTCTCCGCTTGGACCATCCCCGCCACCGAACCGGGGACGCCGACGCTGCGATAGCCAACGGTGGAGGCATCCGGAATGACGTTGCCCTGCGCGTCCAGATACATATTGGCCGTCGCTGCGCCGGGAGCTTCCTCGCGATAATCCAGAAAATGCGCGTCGCCATTTTTCAGACGGACCAGCATGAACCCACCGCCGCCGATATTGCCCGCAACAGGATGCACCACTGCCAGCGCAAACCCGACAGCAACCGCCGCATCGACAGCATTGCCGCCAGCTTGCATGATTTCCACGCCCGCATCGGTGGCGTCGTGCTGCACCGTGACCACCATCGCGTGCTGCGCGCGAACCGGCTGCTCGTGCTTGTAGTCGAGGCCAGTGGAGGGAGCCGGTGTCTGCGCCAAAACAGCGCTCGATGCGAAGCAGAAGGCCAGAAACGTCGTCAACAACGATCGCAGCATGTGTCGTCCACCTGAGAGAAATTTCGTAGGGCAAGTGTAGCGCGGAGTAAGGTAAGACGTATAAACAGTCTGCGGTGAAGGTGATGTCTATGAACCAACAATACGATCTAACCGAGAAGGCCCGACTCGAAGCCCTTTTTGATTCATCAATCAAAAGTGTTGACAACGCCTCCAAAGAAGCCCACCGGGCCAGTATCGATATAGCCACTGAAAAGACAAAGTATTTCGAGAAGATCGCTATAGGGAGCGGGGCCACCATTGCCTTGATGGTGTCCTTCGTAGGCTCGCATCAAGGGAGATTGCACCCGCCATGGTTATTGCGCAGCGCACTCGTTGCCTTAGTTTTGTCGATGATCTGCGCAATGCTCCGAAACTGGAGGTTTCCTTTCTACACTTGGGCTTACTACCTGGGGCAGAAACTCAAAGCAGAGCGAGTAAAGGAGAATCGAAAAAAGGACCTGATAACTTCATCATTTCCTCCCCTAAGCATGGAAGATGGCAATCCAATTGATGTTGATCAATATCTTCGCAATTTTGACGCGACGAGTACAAAACTTACCGGAGAAATAATTAAGTTTGATAAGAAAGAGAAATCGACTTTTTTACAAATTAAACGGATTGAGTTTGCCACTCTTATCCTTGCAGTGATTGGCATGACATTACTGATTGCGCTTGCGTGGATTAACTTTTAATTCATTAATCATAGTTCGGCTACCAACGTAAGCTTCTCCACCGGAGCGGTCACCATCTTGACTCTGCCGTGGCCTGGGTTCGAGACTTGATGGGTTTTTAGCAGCCCCTTCAGTTCCAGCAGACGCACGTCGCGGCTTACCGAACTGCGGTCGCGTTTTAACCCGTTCGCCAAGCTGGTCACAGAGGTCTCTTTTCGCTTGACGACCTGGTAAAGACGTATCCGCTCCGGAGTCAGGACCTTCGCCATCTCTATCGGATTTTCAAACGTGATGCTTTTTTCAGGCCGAATCTTTTCGCCGCGGTCCATTTTGCGCGCAAGGTCGAGCGAACGCCTGCGAAAACCCTCCAGCCCGTCGGAATGAATTGTAAGCCGCATGTTCAATTCTCCTTCTCGTTTGGCCGGCATAACTCGGCCACCTCATGGAAAAATTTATCGGTAAGCGCTCCGTAGTTTGCGAACTCGAATTCTTCTACCCTGCCCATGAAGTGCCGGTGATGATGGCCATGCGCGGAGTCATAGCCCAGCACGCGCCCATTGTCCTTTTGGTAAATGAAGTGACAAATAAATGCGAGGTTATAACGGACGATATTCCCGTCCGGATCTTGCCATGCTTCCTCGCGAATTTTTCCCGGTCCCGGACAGCATTTGATATCCATTTCTCGATCAATGATTTTTTCGGCAGCGATACGTCGCAGAGGGTGACGCCGGTATCGCACGGATTGATTGTAGCACAGGCGTGTCTTCTGGGATCACACCTGTGGCGGCTTGATGTTCTCCCCCTTGCATCTACAATCGATCCAGCATGTCCACACGCATTCGATCGCACGCAAAGATCAATCTTGGCCTCGCCATTGGCCCGGCGCGGGAGGATGGCTACCATGCGCTGGCGACCATCTATCAGACGCTTGCCATCCATGACTTTGTGGATGTGACGGCGAGGCCGCTGACCAATGCGGCGTCCAGCCAGATTTCGATTACCTGTAACGACAAGCGCGTTCCCTGCGATGCGCGCAATACCTGCTGGAAGATCGTCGAGCGGACGCTGGCGAGGCTGAAGATTGCAGCGCAGGTGGCCGTCCACATTGAAAAGCGTCTGCCCGTCCAGGGTGGGCTGGGAGCAGGTTCGGCCAACGCTGTGGCAGCGTTGATTGGCTTGGAAAAGGAGTTGGGCGTCGTCCTCGCCACAGTCGAGCGGCTGGCCATCGCAGCCGAAGTTGGCTCCGACGTGCCGCTATTTCTCATCGGTGGAACTGTGCTTGGCCTGGGTCGCGGTGAAGAAGTCTCTCCGTTGCCGGATTTGCCGGAGACGCATTGCGTGCTAGCTCTTCCTGACGTGGGAGTTTCGACGCCGCAGGCCTTTCGCGACTGGGACCGGCTTCAGGCGAAAGTCCCGGAAAACAATGAAAACAAATTGACCGCAGCCGCCGGTTCCGATAGGCTAAAGCTGTTAGGTCGTATGTGGGCCTCGGCTTTGGCCGCTTCCCAGGAATCTCTTACGAACGCCACCGGTGTCTTTCCAGCGAAATGTGAGGAAGACCGGGCCGAGAATCTTCTTCTTGAGCTTGTCCGCGCCGGGATCGTGAACGACTTTGAACAGGTCGTTTTCACTCAGTATCCCTCTCTGCGCGGCATCCTCGAAACGTTGAAGCGAAATTCTCAAGAAGGAAACGCTGCGATGTATGCGGCGCTTTCCGGTTCAGGCTCGGCGCTTTTTGGTTTGTACGCAACGGCGGCGGACGCTCAGGCTGCTGTGGAACGGCTGACGGACAAGGGAGTTCGCTCATACGCAACGAAGACTGTGGGCCGCGAGCAGTATTGGCGCGACATGCAACACCCAGGTTAGCTGCGCGAACCTGGAGCACCCGATGTTCGTTAGATAGCTTTTTGGGCGATCGACTAATGGTAGGTCAAGTGCCTTTGGAGCACTCGGTCTAGGTTCGAATCCTAGTCGCCCAGCCAGTTTTTAATTGCAATTTGCAAGTGATTCTGTACTGTTTGTTGACTTTGGTTATGTAGTTTGCCCTAGACGCGTCGCAGAAGTGGGACCCTGCGGCAATCGTTCCCGGGTCTTGGCAGCTTCATAAAAATCTGTTGCCAGGGTCCGAGTTCTGTAGTTCGGAACACCAACGCAAACCAGCTTGGAGGTTCAGACTTATGAATAGTGACACTTCTGCGGGAACGCCCACTCTGACGGTGGACGCAGTGCAATCGGCGACGGAAGACGGAAGCGCAAGTGCAGGACAGAGTGCGCGGCCTGTGGCGGGACGGAAACGAGGAAAGTCTTACAGCGAGGACAAGCGCTTTAAGATTTTCAGCGGAACTTCCAACCGGCCCCTGGCCGAAGAGATTTGCAAGTTTGTCGGGGTGACCTTGGGTGAAGTCCGCCTGCAGCGGTTTTCCGACGGAGAAGTGTATTTTCAGCTTTTGGAGAATGTTCGCGGGGCCGATGTCTTTGTTGTGCAGCCGACCTGCTATCCGGTCGACCAGCATCTGCTGGAACTGCTGATTATGATCGACGCTCTGAAGCGCGCTTCGGCGGGTCGCATCACTGTAGTGGTTCCCTACTACGGATATGCGCGGCAGGACCGCAAAGACCGTCCGCGCGTGGCGATCTCTTCCAAGCTGGTGGCGGACCTGTTGACGACCGCCGGGGCAAATCGAGCGTTACTGGTCGATTTGCACGCGGCGCAGATTCAAGGCTTTTTCAATATTCCGGTGGACCATCTATTTGCCAGCCCAGTGCTGGTGGGACAT
>JAKAYS010000035.1 GCA_021826695.1 Acidobacteriota bacterium
CATAGGCAGCGTTCTTCAGCCGAACACCCAAGGCGTATAGCAGGACGATAGGCCAGAGAAGCGGCGACACAGCCCGTCGCACAAAAGACTTCCGTGTCATGATTGCGCAGCCTTTTCCTGCGGCAACGCGCGGCTGTTGTCCGCCAGAATTTTCTTGATCGCGAGGAAGCATTTTTCAGAAGCGCCCGCGTGTTCATTGAACACGCGCAAAGCGCGAAGGCCCATCTGCGCTGCTTCCGGCGACGTCAACAATTCGCTAAAGACCATGGCGAGCCGTTCTGGAGGAGTCACGCGGATGGCTCCCTGTTCCAACAGGATTCCGACCATGCCGCGAAAGTTTTCGGTATACGGCCCCATCACAATCGGCGCCGCGAACTGCGCTGGCTCCAATGGATTGTGGCCGCCCGCGGGAACCAAACTTCCTCCCACAAAAGCCACCGAAGCCAGCGAATACACCGAAGCCAGCTCCCCCATGGAATCGAGTAGAAACACACTGCCCGACGCAATTGTCTGGGGATGCTGCATCCACGCTGATCTCAGATTGCAAGTAAACTTCTTTTCCTCGATCAACGCTTTCACTGCGCGGAACCGTTCCGGATGGCGCGGAGCAAGAACCAGAATGAGTGCGGGAAACTGCACGAGCAATTCACGAAACGCGTCGAGAAGATACGCCTCCTCGCCTTCCAGCGTGCTACCGGCGACGAGGATTTTTGTCGGATTTGGCAAATGCGCGCGCAGCTCTCGCGTGATGGCCGATGTTCCAGCAGCGCGCACATCGTATTTCAGATTGCCAACCGCGCGCGCCTTCTCCGGAGGCGCGCCAATGGCGATGAAGCGCTTCTCATCGACTTCACTCTGCGCCAGCACCAGGGTCAGTTTATGCAGGAACGGCCACCACAATCGCCGCAACGCGCGATATCTCGGCAGCGAACGGTCCGAGATGCGGCCATTCACCACGATTACTGGGATTCCAGCACGAGATGCCTCCACAAGCATGCGCGGCCACAGTTCGCTTTCGACCAGAACAATGGCGCGAGGCCGCAGCACGCGCAGATATCGTCGGACGATCCATGCAAAATCAAGCGGATAATAAAAGACGCGTGCTTCGCCGAAGCGGTCCCGAGCTAATTTTTGTCCAGTGCGCGTGGTGGTGGAAATCACGACGCGCAACTCTGGATCAAGCCCATCGAGAAGCTCCACCAGACGACCGATCGCCATCGTCTCTCCGACAGAAACAGCATGGATCCAGATCGTCTGCCTCTGGCCAGGGAACTCGCGCAGGCCACGGGGCACAGCGCCCAGACGTTGGCCAAGACCGTCGCGATATCGCCCGCTCCACGCCATGCGAAGCAGCCAATAAGGCGACGCGAGAATGATTGCGGCCAACAGGCCCAGACTATAAAGCATCATCATTAAAATTTGGGGAAGCAGCTATCGCAACAAACGCAATATAAATTTAAGACTACTGTTGATATATACGCCTCATTCTATGAATTCAGAAAATTCAAGCATTCGCGTCCTCGGCGCGGGACTGGCCGGCCCGGAAGCGGCGCTCCAGGCTGCCCGGCGCGGCTGCCATGTCGATCTTTACGAGATGCGGCCCATGCGCTCAACGGAAGCGCACCAGACGGCGGACTTCGCCGAACTTGTCTGCTCCAATTCCTTGAAGTCAGAGAGCGAGCACACCGCGCCCTGGTTGCTGAAACAGGAGATGCGCCGCGCGGGTTCCGTTCTGTTGCAGGCCGCGGATGCAAGCGCCGTGCCCGCGGGCCACGCGCTCGCCGTGGACCGCGTTGCGTTCTCCCGCCTGGTCGCCCAAGCGATAGCAGCCGAGTCGCGCATCACTGTGCATCGCGAAGAAGTCACTGCTCTCGACCCCACGGACGGCTGGATGATCGTTGCATCCGGCCCGCTCACTTCGCCCGCGCTCTCGGCATCGATCGCACAGCTTACCGGCAGCGAGCATCTCGCCTTTTACGATTCCATCAGCCCGATTGTCGAGGCGGAAAGCATCGACATGGACCGCGTCTACATGGCGGCGCGATGGGACAAAGGCACGGCGGACTACATCAACTGCCCGATGACACCGGAGGAGTACAACCGTTTTTACGACGCGCTGGTCACAGCCGAATCCGTAACTGAAAAGGAGTGGGAGAAGCTTACCTATTTCGAGGGCTGCCTGCCGATTGAAGAGTTGGCCCGGCGCGGACGCGACACGCCGCGCTTCGGCCCGATGAAACCCGTAGGACTGCGCGATCCGCGCACTGGAAAAACGCCTTGGGCGGTGGTCCAGTTACGCTGCGAAAATCTGCGTGCCGACTCCTACAACCTGGTCGGTTTTCAAAATCATTTGAAGTACAGCGAACAGGCCCGTGTGTTTCGCCTGATTCCCGGCCTGGAGAACGCGAAGTTCCTGCGCTACGGCCAAATCCACCGCAACACATATATCAACGCGCCGCGCCTGCTGACGGAGACGCTCCAGTTGCGCGAACATCCACGCATTCTTTTTGCGGGGCAAATCTCCGGCGTGGAGGGCTACACGGAATCCATCGCAACGGGAATGTTGGCAGGCATCTACGCAGCGGCGCTGGCGCAAGGCGCAGAGCCGGAAGCGATTCCACGCGCCACTGGACTCGGCTCTCTGGTGCATTACATCACGCATGCAGACTCGAAGCATTTCCAGCCCGCCAACATCACCTTCGACCTGCTGGAGCCGCTGGAAGAAGAACTGCGTCGCAAGATTCGCGACAAGCGGGAGCGCCACAAGCTGCAATGTGAACGCGCACTGGCGCACTTCGACGCATGGTGGCAGAGGCAGAAAATTACCGCTGCGAGCGTGGCTTCCGCGCCCGTATCTTGAAGCGAATCGGCGAGCCTTCAAAGCCGAAGGCCTCGCGAATCTGGTTCTCTAAAAAGCGTTCGTAGGAAAAGTGCAGCTTCACGTCCTTGTCCGTAAACAGGACGAAAGTCGGCGGCGAGGTCCCGGCCTGCGTCATGTAAAGGATCCGCATCCGCCGCGACATCGGCACCGGCGCTCGCTCAAAATCCACGCGCTCGATGAAGCGATTCATCTGGCCGGTCCCAACACGCTTCTGGCGCTCGGCGGCCACGCGCACAACGGTCGCGAACACCTGGTCGATGTTCTGGCCCTCGGACGCCGAGACAAAAATCACCGGAACGTAGCTGAGAAACTTCAACGCATACCGCAGTTGCTCCTCGAAGACTTTGCGATCGGCGGCGGGTTTTCCATCCGTCCGTTTCGAGGTAATCAAGTCCCACTTGTTCACAACAATGACCATCGACCTGCCACTCTCATGGGCATAGCCGCCGATGGTCGCGTCCGCTGCGGTCACGCCTGCGGAGGCGTCGATCACCAACAGGGAAACATCCGCAGCCTCCAAATGTTTGCGGGCCATCAATACGGACAGTTTCTCCGCCATCTCGTGCGTTTTTCCTTTGCGGCGGATTCCGGCGGTATCGATAAAGCGAAATTTCTGTCCGTCGCGCTCGACCAGTTCATCCACCGCATCGCGCGTTGTGCCTGCAACCGGAGAAACAATGGCGCGCGCGGTCCCCGTCAAGGCATTCAGCAGAGTGCTTTTGCCCACGTTCGGCCTGCCGATGATGGCCACGCTCACTTCGTCGGGAGCGCGCGCGGGGACCTCTGGAACGTCCTCATCCTCATCCGCGCCTTCATCTTCTAAAGCAGCCTGTGCAAGATCGTCTTCTTCTTCGTCATCGGATGCAGCAGGAAAATCGTCTTCCGGCAAGACGGCGAATACAGCATCCAGCAGCTCGCCAATGCCGGTGGCATGTTCAGAGGAAACAGGCAGCATTTCCTTCAGCCCTAGTCGCCGATAATTTTCCGCCTGCGGCAGCATGGCCTGCACATCCATTTTGTTGACGACCAGAAAAAGCGGTTTGCCCAGCCGCATCAACAGGCGCGCCAGTTCCATGTCCGGCGCGGCAATCTCCGTCCGGCCATCGACCACCATCAAGACGGCCGCGGCTTCGTCGAACGCAACTTTGGCCTGACGAAAAATTTCGGCGGGAATAAACTCCTGCTCGGACGGAAGCACGCCGCCGGTGTCCACCAGTCGCGCATGTCGCCCCATCCACTCCACCACGCCATAGATGCGGTCGCGGGTGATTCCCGGCTCATCGCCGACGATGGAACGCCGAGTATGCGTAAGGCGATTGAACAGGGTAGACTTGCCTACATTTGGACGGCCAACAATCGCGACCAGCGGCCATCGTGCATCCGCAGAGGGTTTCAGGCGTCGACGACTGCCCGAGCCCGCGCTCTTCTTTTGCTTTGTGGTGCTTTTTCTCTGCGTCATAGGCTTCGGAAATCGTCTTGCTTCCCTATTATAGGAACTAAGCGGAACTCGGAGCGCTTTCACCCCTTGCCCACTCAACTCCCCACGGAACACTCGACAGATCGCAAGCTGCCTCGGCTGGAAGAATTTTTTTCTCCGGGCGGCATGTTGTCGCGCTCCGGATTGCCCTATGAATATCGGCCCGGCCAGTTGGAAATGGCCCGCGCCATGGAGCGCGCCTTCACCGAGAAGCGCCACCTGATCGTCGAAGCTGGCACCGGAACAGGCAAGACGCTCGCCTATCTGCTGCCCGCGTTGCGGCTGGGGCGACGCGTCATCATCTCGACCGGCACGCGCAATCTACAGGAGCAAATCTTCTTCAAAGACATTCCTTTTCTTGAGTCGCTGCTGGGGCCGCTGCATGTGAGCTACATGAAAGGTCGAAGCAATTATCTTTGCCGCCATAAGCTGTACGCTCTGCGCGATCAGCCAATCCTTACCGGCATCGACCTGGTGGACCAATTCAACATCATTCGCGACTGGGAACAGACCACGAAGACGGGCGACCGCGCCGAACTGACCGCGCTGCCCGAGAACAGTCCGCTATGGGGCCGTCTCGATGCGCGCGGCGAAGCCTGCCTCGGTTCCTCCTGTCCGAATTACGAGCCTTGTTTCATTACGCAGATGCGTCGTCGCGCTCTGGAGAGCGACATCGTCATCGTGAACCATCATCTTTTTTTTGCCGACCTGGCCATCCGCAGGCAGGCGCAAAACGCGCCGGATGTCGGCGTGCTGCCGGAAGCAGCGGCCGTCGTGTTCGATGAAGCGCATGAGCTGGAAGAGATCGCTTCCACCTACTTTGGCGTGAATATAAGCAATCTTCGCTTCGAGGAGCTGGCTCGCGACGTGGAAATTCTGCTGCGCGCCAAGCAATCGCTGTCGGCGTCGTTGACCGCCGCGGCGCAACTCGTCCGCGAGCGCGCACGCATGTTTTTTGCCGCGCTGCCGGAGCCGAAGGGCGCAGACGGACGCATGCCGTTCGGCAACCGCGAAGAATTTCTGGAAGAGTCCGGCGATGTCTATCTCGGCGTTCTGAACGCGCTCGAGCGGCTCACTGGCGAGTTGGAACGGCTGCGCGGCGTCGAGGAATCCAGCGGCCTGAAGAAGCGCGCGGCGGAGTTACGCAGCCAGCTCACATTTTTGCTGGAGTCCACCGATTGCGGCTTCGTCTTCTGGATCGAGCGGCGCAGCGCGACTGGAATGCGCCATGCCGGCAGCAATACCTGGCTACAGGCGACTCCCATCGAGATTGCCTCGTTGCTCACCAGCGATCTTTTTGACTCCGTTCCATCCGTGGTGCTCACTTCGGCCACGCTCACCGTGCAGGGAAATTTCGACCACATTCAGCGCCGCCTCGGCCTGACCGGCGCGCGGGAACTGGTGGTTCCCTCGCATTTTCGCTATGGGGAGCAGGCCCTGCTCTATCTGCCAACGGAAATGCCGGACCCGCGCGAACCTGCCTTTACCGGCGCAGCAGTGGATAAAATCTGCGAGGTGCTGGAGATCACCCAGGGCCGCGCCTTCTGCCTGTTCACCAGCTACAGCCAGATGCGCCAGGTCCATGAACAACTGCTGGCGCGGGTCGGATTTCCCCTGCTGTTGCAGGGAACCGCCCCCCGCAATGCGCTGCTCGATGAATTTCGCATCACGCCGAATGCAGTGCTGCTTGGGACATCTTCTTTCTGGCAGGGAGTGGACGTGCAGGGCGATCAACTGAGCTGCGTCATCATCGACAAGCTGCCGTTCGCAGTGCCCAGCGATCCAGTCGTCGCGGCGCGCATGAAAGCGATTGAAGCCGACGGCGGCAACGCGTTTGCGGAATATCAAATCCCTTCCGCGGTCATCTCGCTCAAGCAGGGCTTTGGCAGACTGATTCGTTCGCTGAACGACCGTGGCGTACTGGTACTGCTGGACCCGCGCCTACAGCGCCAGCGCTATGGCCGCGTGTTTCTGGAAAGCCTGCCGCCGTACCGCGTCACGCAGCATATTTCCGATGTGGAAGCCTTCTTCTCCACTGCCTAGAAGTTGAGCGCAATGAAAGCTGGCGTAGTAGGCAGGTTTTGGCAGGCGCGCTTGGCTGTACCATAAAAGCAGATCGCGGCTGATGTTTCCGACCGCCCGAGATTCGTAAAATGTCCCGCAATCTCTACATTTTGTCCGCCGCTCTAGTGCTCTTTGCCTTGGCAAGCTTCGGCATGTCCTGGACGCACGCCTCCAATGAACCGGGGCTGCCTGGCGAGGCGCAGATGTGGCGCACCATGGCGCTGATTCTGTTTTTACTCGGCGCGCTTTCCTGTTTTATCGGCACGGTCACGAACATGTTCGAGCAGGCCAGCCGCCGCCATGAAGAACGCGAATGGCGCGAAGGCAAGCGGCCCCCACGTTAGTCCTTCCTCATCCAACCTTCACCCTGATGTTTGAACCGATACAATAAAAGAGAAGCCGCAGAGGGCCTTGCGGTATTTGAGGAATTGCAATGTACGAAGTTACCGTGGAAGCTGGGTTTTCCGCAGGCCACTACCTGCGCAACTACCGTGGCAAGTGCGAAAATCCGCACGGACATAATTACAAAGTGCTCATCACGCTCTGCGGACGCGAGCTGGACCAGGCGGGTCTTCTGTTGGACTTTAAGCAGTTGAAACAGGTCATGCGTCCCGTCATCGAGCGGCTAGACCATCAGATGATCAACGATATCGCTCCGTTCACGGAGTTGAATCCATCTGCGGAAAATCTGGCGCATTATTTTTACGACGAAACCAATCTCCAGTTGCGTGAGATGACGGAAGGCCGCGTCCGCGTCAAGGACTGCACACTGTTTGAAACTGATACCACCCGCGCCACATATTACGAGTAATCCATCGCGTGGCTAACAATGATTCCATGGTGTTGATCGAGCTTTATACTTCCGTCCAGGGCGAATCCAGCTTTGCCGGGATGCCTTGCATTTTTGTGCGACTGGCGGGCTGCAATCTGCGCTGCTCCTGGTGCGACTCCGAATACACATTTTCCGGCGGAGAAAAATTCTCGATCGATCAAGTCGAGCAGAAGATCGCCGCGCAGTCGCCGGTCAAGCTGATCGAGTTTACCGGCGGCGAGCCAATGCTACAGGAGCGCGCCTTGCTGCCGCTTATGGATCGTCTGTTGACGCAGGGGTGCACGCTCCTGCTCGAAACCAGCGGCGAGCGCCCTCTGGCTGCGGTCCCTAAAGCCGTCCATAAGATCATGGACGTGAAGTGTCCCGCATCGGGCGAGAGCGGACGGTTTTATTTGCCCAATCTCGAAGCCTTGACTGCGCGCGATGAAGTGAAGTTCGTTCTCTCCGACCGGGCGGATTATGAATTTGCGCGGGACTTCATCCGCCAGCACGATCTTGCAGCCCACTGCGGACATATTTTGCTGTCGCCAGCGTTCACAAAAACTCCGACGGGTGAGCGCAGCACGAAGAACTGTACCCTCGATCCGCGCCTGCTGGTGGAATGGATGCTGGCCGACCACCTGCCTGCGCGACTCAGCCTGCAGATCCATAAGTTCATCTGGGAGCCTCTGAAAAAAGGGGTATAGTCACGGAGAAGCGCGCTATTTCATGGAACCAATCTCTCCCAAAGACGCAGCGAATTCCGCGGAAACAGAAGCAGCCTTCTCGCTGACGACCGTTTGCCATTGCCCGACGCTGAACGAAGCGCAAATGCTGGTCAGTCTGCTCGGTTCTTTCGGCATTACAGCAATCATCGATTCGGAAAATTATTTCCGCATGCTGGGCAGCATGATGCCAGGTGTCGGCGGAATCCGCGTGCAGGTGCGGCAACTGGATGCCGAAGCCGCGCTGGAAATCTTGAACGAAAGCCCTGTTTCGCAGACGACAGAAGATGCGGAATAAGATTGAAGAGCGATGTCCGCTATCGATTTGTGATCGACATGGCGTCCTTGTAGACAAATATTTCTTGCTGGCGGAAGCAGTTCGCGCGCAAAGGGAATTTGCAGATGTCCCATCCTGAAGTCTCGCCAACCCGACCCCGCGCTGTGGTTTCGCTTTCCGGCGGCATGGATTCCTCCGTCTGCCTGGCGCTCGCGGCGCGGGACTACAAGGTCTACGCCCTGCACTTCAGCTATGGACAGCGCACCGAACATCGCGAGCTGGCCAGCGCGCGCGCCGTCGCGGAAATCGTCGGCGTGCAACAATTTCTGCCTCTGCGTATCGACCTGTTCCGGCAGATTGGCGGCTCCGCCCTCACCGACCCCAACATCGAAGTCCCAAACGCCCCCGCTGTCGAACAAATTGGAGCGGAGATTCCAGTTACCTACGTACCTTTTCGCAACGCGCATTTCCTGTCCGCGGCGGTCAGTTGGGCAGAGGTGTTGGGCGCTAAAAAGGTCTTTATCGGCGCTGTCGAGCAGGACAGTTCCGGCTATCCGGACTGTAGACCGGCCTATTATGCCGCATTCAATCATTTGATCCAGACAGGGACGCGGGACGGGGACATTGAAATACTGACGCCGCTGATTCATCGAAAAAAAAGCGAGATTGTTCAACTCGGCCTTGAACTAAAGGCACCATTCCATGTAACGTGGTCATGCTATTCGGGGGAGGACCTCGCCTGCGGCGTATGCGAAAGCTGCGCCCTCCGTTTGCGTGCTTTCGCGCAGGCCCATGCGAAGGATCCAATCCCCTATCGGCGGAAAGCAGCCAACGAAAGGTAGTTCGGAGGCATTCGAATCGGCGGGGGCAGCAGCAAAGAAGATGTATCGGCTGTGTCCGTCATAACGCGGCTTAAAATAGACTTAAAGATTTGGTGGTGCTGCCCGGTGACATTGCAACAGCGGGTCAAGACACTTCCAAAGGGGGAGCAGGAAAATGAAGAAAGTTCGCTTCGCGGAATTCTTAACAGCCGCAGCCATATTCGTATCGTTCGGCGCAACCGGGCTCTGGGCACAGGCAACACCCACCGCCACTACTTCCAAGATCCATGGTCACGTACAGGACCCGCTGGGCATGCCCATTGCCAATGACAAGGTGGAAATCACCACAGACGGTAAAACCGCGCTGTACACTTTTACCGCCGACGCCGACGGCAATTACAAGGGAGATGGCATCAAGCCGGGAACTTTCGTTGTAATGCTGGTCGGAAAGGTGAAGGACAAGGCCGGCAAGCTAACCGAAGGGACGGTCGATTTTCAGCGCGATGTTAAGTTCACCGCAGGCGGCGACACCCAGGTAGACTTCGACCTATCGCGCGCCGACTATGTTTCCAAGTTGCCCCCAGACGTACAAAAGCAGATCGCTGCGACGAAGAAGGCAAACGCGGCAGCTCAGGCCGAGAATGGAAAGATCAAGAACGTCAACAAGCTCATCTTGCAGGCCCGCGATGCCCGCAAAGCTGGCAACTTCGATCAGGCCATTGCTTTGGACCAACAAGCGGCGGTGGCCAAGCCCGACGCCGGGTTGATCTGGTATGAACTGGGAGATAGCTATCTGGCCGCCAAGAAATATGATGACGCCGCCACAAACTACAATAAGGCCCTGGCGTTGCTGACTGCCGAGAAAACTCCCAAACCGGACGTGATCGCCGCTGCGCAAAACAACCTGGGCGAGGCGTTCGCAAAAGGCGGGAAAGTATCCGATGCCGTGGCCGCCTACGAGGCAGCCGCGAAGACGCTCCCGGCCCAGGCAGGGATGTACTACACCAATGAAGCCGTAGTGCTCTTCAAGACCGGCCAGGGCGACCCGGCAGCGGCGGCGGCGGATAAGGCCATTGCCGCGGACCCTACGAGACCAATTCCTTACTACATCAAGGGCTGGGCACTGGTACAGCATGCGACCGTAGACCCTAAGACAAATAAGATCCAACTGCCCCCGGGTTGTGCCGATGCTTACCGCAAATTCCTGAGCATGGCGCCGAACGGGCCTCTTGCGGATGATGCGCGCAACATCCTGACGCAAGCCGGCGAAACTGTCCATTCCTCGTATAAGAAGCACTAAACGTGGATTGAGATTTTGTGGAATTTGGATATAAAAAGGGGAGTCATTCTGAACGAAGGTCGTTCGCCGTGACGAAGTGAAGAATCCAGAGAATTCAAGCCTCGTAGGCACCGCAATGACCCTCTGGATTCTTCGGTCGCCGCAGCGACCTCAGGATGACGAACCCTTTTTCAACCAACAGTATCGATGAATCCGCGCTGAACGCTGCCGTACCAAACATGCAGACGACAAAAGCGGCCCTGATCGACGGTTGCGGCCGCTTTCGGTTGCAGATCGGGTCCATCCATGATGCAAAAGAATCCACCCTTCCATTCCGTTCCTTCCACCTCAACGACGCCCATTTCGTTTACTGCCGCATGTTCGCTGGTGGCCGCGCAATCGTCTGCCATCCATTCAGAGCAAACTCTTCCAATACAGCAGTGCTCGCTTACCGATGCGCTGGGCTGCGTCCTCGCTTCACCCATTGTGGCAGACCGCGATCAGCCGCCCTTTGCTCGCGTCACCCGGGATGGCTTTGCTGTGCGAGCGCAGGACCTGCCAAACGGAATGCCTCTCCGCGTCATAGGCCAGCTACGCGCCGGGGAATCCTGGCCTGCGGAGCGTCAACCTATCCAGCCAGGGGAAGCCGTCGAGATTATGACCGGCGCGCCTCTCCCTCCGGGCGCCGATGCGGTCCTGATGGTGGAGCATGTTCGGGACATTGCAGACGAATCGGAGCCGACCGGCGCAGTCCTCCGGATTCTTGCTCAGGTGGGCCGCACTCTGGTTTCTGGCGAGAATGTGGTTCCTTGTGGCAGCGAAGCCCGCCGAGGGCAGATTCTGGTCGATTCCGGTACGCGCCTTGGGCCGGAGCAGATTGCGCTGGCAGCTTCCTGTGGTCTGCGCAACCTGCCGGTATACTCGCCGCCCCAAGTGGCCATCCTGGCCACGGGAGACGAACTGGTCGAGCAGTCCGAGAGCGCGCTGTCCATCCTGCCGCATCAAATTTATGACTCCAACAGCCACTCCCTGGCCGCACTTGTCCAGCAGAGTCATGCCATTGCCCTGCGGCAACGTGCCGCGCGCGACGAACGCGAAGACCTGGCGGCCTGCATCCAGCAGGGATTTGCGGCGGCGCCATTGCTGCTCCTGACCGGCGGAGTTTCCATGGGGAAATACGACCTGGTGGAAGAGGTCCTCGCCGCCATGGGCGCGGAATTTTTCTTCACTGGTGTCAAAATGCAGCCGGGCAAGCCCGTGGTCTTCGGTCGGCTTCCAGCAGTCGGCGCGCAACCGCAGCGCTACTTCTTCGGACTGCCGGGAAATCCGGTTTCCACCATGGTCACTTTTCGCGTCTTTGTCGAGCCGTTACTGGCAGCCATGTCGGGCGAGCTCAATTGGCAGCCTAGCATTGCACTGGCGCAGCTTGCGACCAGCGTGCATGGCAAGCCCGGACTGACACGCTTTCTCCCCACTCGACTCGATACCACCGGCGGCTCGCCGATCGTCACTCCAATAAAGACGCAAGGCTCTGGCGACCTGGCTGCAAATGCGCGCGCCAACTGTTATCTCATCGTGCCGGAAGACTGCGAAACTCTAGTTGAGCAGCAGCCAGTTCGCGTGCTGCTGCGCTAAGCTGCTGCGCCAGAAGAATGACACATCTTATTTTCGATTAAGTATCTGTAAGTCCGCTATAGATTGCTGAGCGTGCCGTAGACGCTCCAAGCGCTGCTCCAACGCCCGCTTCTCTTCACACTCTTCCAGGTCCTTGCAATTGATCGCGACGTTGGCCAGAAGTGCCTCGCGACTTGCGTGGAGTAATTGCCTCGCAGTCGCAACATCGCTGGCAAGAAACACAGGGCACTTCGCAGCGATTTCCGTTGTCAACGATTGAAGCTTTTCCACCTGCTCCGCAGCTTCCAGCGGCACACTGGCGCAGGCGAGCAACAGCGCCTGCAATGTTTCCGCCGCAAGGCGATTTTTTCGCGCCGTCATGTACACATCGAAGACACGCATGTCCTCGTCGGCGCATTGCGCCAGCTTCGCTTCGCGGACTTTCACATCCGCCAGTGTTGATTCCAGAGCAGGATCAGGCGCGCGATGGACACAGATCGTGGCCACCATCCGCAGCAATGCCGCCGCAAACGTCGCCGTGACGGCAGCGACAGCGCCGCCGCCCGGTGTCGGCGTGCCTGCCGCAACGCGTTCGCGGAACTCCAGAAGCGAACTGCTCCATAGGGAACTTGAATCGAGGCTGTTCATCGGGCTGCGTCCAGTGGATGCATCACAAGATGGCGTAGATACGATACGCATAGCTCCAATTCCTCCAATGGCACGCATTCGCGCTCGCTATGAGCAGTACGCATATCGCCGGGGCCGACGACAAGTACATCCTCGGCCAGTTTTGAAAACAAGGGCGCTTCCGTTCCAAACGACACGCCTATGGCGGACCGGCCAGTCAACTCGATCCAGCGCCTCACCAGCGGAGAACCTTCGCGAGTTTCAAATCCGGCCTGCTCGCGGATCACTTGCAATTTGCAAGCGAAATCGGGGTCGTCGTGATGCAACTCTTCAATGATGGCCAGAACGGCATCGGGAACCATGCCATCCGCCTCTCCTGGAACTGGCCGCCACTCCAGCAAAAATTTGCATTCGCCTGGAACAATGTTCTTGGCTGTTCCACCCTCGATTGTCCCGACGTTGATCGTCGTGAATGGTGGATCAAACAGATGATGTTTTTTATGGTGCGTCGATTTTTCCAGCGACGCAGCGAGCTGTTCGATCCTATCGATCAGCCGGGCCGCGCGATAAATCGCGGACGCGCCTTGCGCTGGATGGGCGCTGTGCGCCTCTTTCCCTTGCACGCGAATCTCCGCCAGCCCGTAGCCCTTCCCGGCGCGCGCCGGATGGAGCGATGTAGGTTCTCCGACCATCACTTGACGAGGCCGCAATAATCCTGCGTCCACCAAACGTCGCGCCCCCAGACAGCCGATTTCTTCTTCCGCCGTTAAAACCAGCGCAATTGTAGCGGCGAATTGCGACCCAGGCATGCTTGCGAAAGCAGCCAGCAGGCAGGCGAGGAAGCCCTTCACATCGCAGGCGCCGCAGCCGTGAAGCATTCCATCTTTTGTTTCTGGATCGACAGCATGGGGCCATGCGGCACTGTACGGCACCGTATCGCTATGGCAGACAAACGCCAGGTCGACAGAAAAATCGTCGGCCCTTTGGCACGGAGGCGTGGCGATCAGGTTCAGCTTCTCCACGCCTGCTGCATCGTTGTAAGGCAACTCTCGGATGTGCCACCCGCTCGGCTGTAAGACGCTTTTGACAAACTCCATCACAGGACGATTAGAAATGGAAGAGACCGACGGGATACGCACCATTTCCCGCAGCAGCAGAGCGGGAGACAAATCTTCTAGCATCGTCACAACTCACCTTGCAAAACTGCGCGCGAAAAAGTTTCTGGACAGGTCTCCACGCGTTGCCCCGCGATAAAAACCTGCGGCAGGTTGGGCACTGCGGCAAAGTAGGCCAGCTCGCGATGGTCCTTGAATTCGTGAATCGAAAAATCGGCGGCCTTGCCCGGTTCGAGCGAGCCAACCGTGTCTCCCAGTCCGAGGCTGTATGCCGCGTTGATGGTGGCCGCTGTCAACGCTTCGCAAGGCAGCATCTTCATCTGCTGGCACGCGAGGAACATGACGAAGGGCATCGATGTTGTCGGCGAGGAGCCGGGATTGAAGTCCGTCGCAAGCACGACCGACAAGCCGGCATCGATCATCGCGCGCGCCTGCGGATAGTGACTTCGTCCCAGGCAAAAGACCGAGGCCGGCACCAGCACTGGCTGGACATTGGAGCGCGCGAGTGCAGCAATTCCCTGCACATCGGTACATTCCAAATGGTCTGCCGTGGCCGCGCCCAGTTCTGCCGCCAGCGCAGCGCCACCGTCGGCGGCAAACTGTTCCACATGCATGCGCAGTCCCAGCCCAGCTTGCTTGGCCGCAGTCAAAATCGTCCGGCTTTCGGCCAGCGTAAAAGCATGTTCGTCACAGAAGACATCGCAGAACCGCGCCAGGTTTTCCCGCTGCACCTGCGGCAAAATATCCTTTAGGATGAGCGCAATGTAACCCTCGCGGTCCTGTTGAAACTCCGGCGGAACGGTGTGCGCGGCCAGCAGCGTCGGCGCGACGCGCAGAGGCATCTTCTGGCCCAGAGAACGAATCACGCGGAGAATTTTCAGCTCTGCTTCGAGCGAAAGTCCATAGCCGGACTTGGCCTCAATAGTCGTTGTGCCAGTGCGTAGAAACCATTGCGCATGGCGGCATGTCTGCTCCAGCAATTGCTCTTCGGTCGCCAGCCGCGTAGCGCGCATGGTGTTGGCGATGCCTCCACCGGCAGCGGCAATCTGCCGATAAGTTTTTCCCTCAATGCGCTGCTCAAACTCCGCTGCGCGAGAGCCAGTGAAAGCAATGTGAGTATGCGCATCGACAAAGCCAGGCGTTACCACGCACCCCTGCGCATCGATGATCCCAATATTTTTTTCTTTCGCAAGCGATGCGCGCAGCGCGTGGGTCGCGCCAACTCGTTCGATCACTCCATCGGCGATCAGCATCGCGCCGTCTTCGATGATTGCCAATTCGCGCATTTCGGCAGGCCCACGCCGCGCGCGCGGGGCCCCGGCCATCGTCACCAGTTGGCCGCAATGGACGACCGCGAACTTACCTGAGAAAGCTTCGCTCATGCGCGAGGTTTTCCCGTCCGCCGCATGGGAATCGCGATGCCTTTTGTCTCTGCCGTTTCGATTGCCTTTTCGTAGCCAGCATCCGCGTGCCGCGCCACCCCAATGCCGGGATCGTTATTCAGCACGCGATGCAGCCGTTCCCCTGCGGACTTCGTGCCGTCCGCCACGCACACCTGTCCCGCATGCAGCGAATGGCCCATGCCCACGCCACCGCCGTGATGAAAGGAGACCCAACTCGCTCCACTCGCGGTGTTCAGCAATGCATTGAGGATCGGCCAGTCCGCAATGGCGTCCGAGCCATCTTTCATTTGCTCGGTTTCGCGGTACGGCGAAGCGACCGAACCCGTGTCGAGATGGTCTCGACCGATGGCGATGGGCGCTTTCAGTTCTCCTTTGCGGACAAGATCATTCATGGCCTCGCCCATGCGCGCTCGCTCGCCAAAACCCAGCCAGCAAATGCGCGCGGGCAGCCCTTGAAAATGCACCCGCTCGCGGGCCAGATGGATCCATCGCGTCAGAATTTCATTTTCCGGAAACAACTCAAGCGCCAGCTCATCGGTGCGATAGATGTCCGCCGGATCGCCGGAAAGCGCGACCCAGCGAAACGGTCCCGCGCCTTCGCAAAACAGCGGACGAATATATTCCGGCGTAAAGCCTGGGATGTCGAAAGCCTGCTTGCATCCGGCATCGAAGGCGCGTTTGCGGATGTTGTTGCCATAATCGAACGCCACCGCGCCGCGCCGCTGCATGGCCAGCATCGCTTCCACATGCACGGCCATGCTTTGCATGGAGAGCTTCACATATTCCACTGGATCGCGCTGGCGCAACTCCGCCGCTGCTTCCAGCGAATGGCCAGCGGGAATATAACCATTCAACGGATCGTGCGCGCTGGTCTGGTCGGTGATGACGTCGATCTCTACCTCGCGCCGCACCAACTCCGGCAACACCTCGGCGCAATTTCCCACCAGGCACACGGAGAGCGCCTGCTTCTTGCGCTTCGCGTCCTCGCACAAATGCAACGCCTCATCGAGCGAATCCACCATGCGGTCGCAGTATCCTGTCTGCAAGCGGCGTTCAATGCGCGTGCGGTCCGGATCGATGCCGAGAAAGACTGCGCCGTTCATCGTGGCCGCCAGAGGCTGCGCTCCGCCCATACCGCCGATGCCGCCGCTCACCACCAGCTTGCCCGCCAGCGTTCCGCCAAAATGCCGGTCCGCCATCGCAGAAAATGTCTGAAAGGTCCCCTGCAAAATTCCCTGCGTGCCGATGTAAATCCAACTGCCCGCCGTCATCTGCCCATACATGATGAGTCCGGCGCGGTCCAGCTTGTGGAACTCATCCCAGTTGGCCCACGCGCCGACGAGATTCGAGTTTGCAATCAGCACGCGTGGCGCGTTTTCCTGCGTTGGAAAAACGCCGACCGGCTTTCCAGACTGTACCAGCAGCGTTTCCTCATTGCCGAGCTGCTCCAGTTCGCGCGCGATGGCGTAATAGCACTCCCAATTGCGCGCGGCCTTGCCGATGCCGCCGTACACGACCAGCTTTTCCGGCGCTTCGGCGACCTCTGGATCGAGGTTGTTCATCAGACAGCGCAGCGCCGCCTCCTGGTGCCAGCCTTTGCAGCGCAGCGTATTGCCATGCGGCGCGCGAATGGTGGGGGCCGAACTCGGTGTCATCGTTGGCATAATTATTTCGCTGCAAGCTGCTGCGTGGGCCAGACCTTGCGAGCGACCTCCAGATATTCGTTGAGTATTTCCTGCTGATGCGGGTGTCGATGGTCGCGCACTAGGAATTTTCCGCCTACGGACACATCGGCAATGGCGCTGCGGTCGAGACCAAAGACAATCATGGACAGCAGATCGTCGGGATTGTTGCCAGCGATCAACACATCGTTCAGATCGACGGTAAAGAAATCCGCCAGCTTGCCCTCTGCCAACTCGCCCGCCGGACAGCCGAGCGCGGCAGCGCCGTTCGCGGTGGCGCAGCGAAACAGCCGCGAAGACAATTCCTGGCCGTCGATGCCGTCCAACAAGCTGCGTTGTTGATGCTGGAGCCGCAAATGGTATTCCAATTCGCGCGCGTCTTCCAGCGGATCGATCTGCGCCTGGCTGTCCGACCCAAATGCAACCGGGATGCCGCGTTCCATCGCGTCGCGCGCGGGAAAAATTCCATCGCCGAGGTTGCGCTCCGTGGTTGGGCAGGAGCAGATGTTCGCGCTACTTGTGGCGAGCAAGTCCATTTCCTCGCGATCGATATGGATGGCGTGGACGGCGGTCAAGCGATCATCCAATACGCCATGCTGCGCCAGCAGCCGCACCGGGGTCGTCCCGTATTCGCGCTGGCAAGCTGTCACTTCCGCAATTTGCTCCGAGACATGCATGTGTACTGGCAGGCCGTTCTCCCGCGCCCACGCTGCGATCTGCTGAATTGCATCCATCGGCACGGCGCGCACGCTGTGCGGCGCAACGCCCACCCACGCATCGGTCGAATGATATTGGCGATGCAGGTCGGCGGCGTTGGCAAGAAATTCGTCCGTGGTTTCGAGAAAGCGTGTCTGGCCCGGATCGGGCGGCAGATCGAATCCCGCGCGCTGGTAGGCCGTGCGCAAGAGCGCAATACGAATGCCGACAGACCGCGCGGCGGCAATCACTTGATGCGCCAGCAGATTCGGGTCCGGGTACGGCCTGCCGTCGGGCGCGCGATGGACGTAATGAAATTCGCCCACGGTAGTTGTACCCGCCATCGCCATCTCCAGAAATGTCATGCGGGCCACATGGTAGACCTGCTCGGGCGAAAGCGCCGCGGTTGCGTGATACATCGCCCCGCGCCATGACCAGAAATCGCGTCCGCCGCTGCGTCGCGATTCGGTGCGGCCTCGAATCAGCCGCTGAAAGCTATGCGAATGTACATTGACGAAGCCGGGGAGCAGCGCCGTGCCGGGAAGCCGAACAACATCCACATCGGCAGGCAGTGTCGCGGAGAGATTCCCCGACTCCTCAAGAAGTTTCAAGGCAACGATAACGCCCTTCGCATCCACCAGCAATCCCGCGCCTGCATGAAATCGTCCGCGCGCAAAAAGAAGATCGGGTTGAAAAAGAGTCATCATGCTTGCACGCAAAGCCCAACGGCGGACCACCAGACCGAACTCACCATGATAGTGCGAAAGAAAGAGAATGTCTGGATTGGCCGCAAAACCACTTTCTGGAAATGACAGTCCTGCTAGGCTGATAAGTATGAGCAAGCTGTCCCACTACGACTCCTCTGGACGCGCGCGCATGGTGGATGTCAGCGACAAACCGATCACTCGCCGCGAGGCAGTCGCGACGGCGTTCGTCGAACTTTCCGCCGCAGTGCTGGCCGCGCTGCCAGCCAATCCCAAAGGCAATCCGCTGGAGGTTGCTCGCATTGCCGGAATTCAAGCGGCCAAACGCACTGCGGAATTGATTCCCATGTGCCATCCGCTGGCTCTCAGCTTTATCGATGTGGTGACTGAAATGCAGCCGAATGGTATTTCGATCCGTGCCATTGCAGCCACTTCCGGCCCTACTGGCGTGGAGATGGAAGCGATGGTGGCAGCCTCAACCGCCGCTTTGACCATCTATGACATGTGTAAGGCCATGGACAAGGGAATTGTCATTCGAGAGATTGCGTTGCAGCAAAAATCTGGCGGAAAGAGCGGCGATTACCAAAGAACTTCCGCATAACGGAATCGAGGCACTCCTTCCATTCGGGATTCTTATCCCAGGAGTCATGAATGCAGCAAATCGCTTCTTTGCTTGATGTTTTTATGTCGTCCGTTACACCGATTTTGCCTGGGATTGCGCACCATGCACATAGGTTGGTGCTGGGTTCTTTTGTTCTCAGCGGAGCGCTCCTTGCCAGCTTCGCCATTTACTCGCTTTTCTTCCGCTTCGTACTTCGCAGGACCATAGCGCCGACCCACCCCAGCATTCTTCGCCACTTCCGTAAGCCTGCGCTTGGGCTGTTCTTCATCGCCGCAACCATGCTGGCAGTTCCCGCCTTTGGAATCTCAGACCATCTTTACGGCATCCTGGAACACGTCCTGCACATCCTCTTCATTCTCTGTACGGCATGGCTGCTTTTCGCTGCCGTCTATGCAATCGAAGACATTCTGATGCGCAGGTACGATATTTCCGCGGCAAATAACCTGCGCGCGCGCAGCGTGCGCACCCAGATGGCTGTCATGCGACGGCTGGCACTGGGATTTATCGGCCTGTTGGCCATCGGGCTTGTCCTGTACACGTTTAACAACACACGGCTATGGCAGTACGGAGTGGGACTGCTGGCTTCCGCCGGTCTCGCCTCGCTGGCCCTGGCGGCGGCGGCAAAATCAACCGTTTCAAACCTGCTGGCTGGCATTCAGATTGCTTTTACGGAGCCGATCCGCATCGATGACGTGGTGATCGTCGAAGGGCAATGGGGCCGCATCGAAGAAATCACGACCGCCTACGTAGTGGTTTGCATCTGGAACCTGCAACGTCTCATCGTGCCGCTCAGTTACTTCATCGAGCATCCCTTCCAGAACTGGACGCGCACTTCCGCCAACCTGATGGGAAATTTTTATATCTATGCCGACTACACCTGCCCCATCGAACCGTTGCGGGAAGAACTGACGCGCGTGCTGAAGAGCACGCCTTTGTGGGATGGCAAAGTGAATGTCTTGCAGGTCACGGACCTCTTTCAGCAGACGATGCAGATTCGCGCGCTGATGAGTGCCGCGGATTCCAGCAAGCTTTGGGACCTGCGTTGTCTGGTCCGCGAAAGGATGATCGACTTTTTGCAAAAGAATTATCCCCATTGTTTGCCGAAGCAACGCTTGTCAGAGTTGCAAAATGCGCCGTGGGAGCAAATCAATGAGCATCTACCGGAGCAGTTCCAGCAGGCGCCGCCGCAGCCGCACGGCTGACGAATTGCGTGATGGGGGCTCGAGCGGTTCCATGGTAGGTGTACTCAGCGGGATAGATTTCCGCACAGCTTTTCCTTAAGAAAAGCTGTACCGAATGATCGTTGGCCGGGTTACAGTAACCGTGGAACTGCTCTAACGACGGGCGCGCGATTGCATCAGAATCCGAAATGTCGTCCACGCATTCGCGATGACGATTGCGCTGATCTGAATCAGGACCGACGACAGATGCCCGGCCTTGCTGTTGCGCAATGCTGGAATGGAAAACTCCAGCGCCACGCAGCACGCCATGGCGATCAGCACTGCCAGTCCTGCTGCCCGGTTCGCTCGATACCACAGTGCCCTGTTTGTACGCGTGCGATCATTGCGAAAACCATAGATCGGGTTGGGGCCAACCCATCCGAACAGAAGTGGGAGCGCGTAGAGAGTTGCGATCACGGGAAAGGCGAGAAGGATGAACATAATGCTACCGTTTAGACGGACTTTGGAAACGAAAAGGCCACCCGGCAACAGGGCGGCCTTTTCTTGTAGGGAGAATAGTTCCAACGGAGGCAAAACCATCAGAACTTTCTGGCGTCATACTATGAGCCACGCCAGTGGGTGTCAAGGCAATTTCAGACATAAAATAAAGCCTTTATTATCAATGCTCTGGATTGAATTCCCGGGGCCGCTGAGTTCGCCTGGATTTTCTCCCGATTTTCGCCAAATCGCCACAATGTCCCATTCAAACTATTGATTCTAAGTGCCTTAATTGATAACTGCACCATTGCCGGTTCAATCTGCGCGAGGGTTTTTTGCTTGCCGCTCTTTTCCACCTTGAAAATTCACGTTTTTTGTTCTCGAAATCTTTTGCCGGAAAATTTTCAATCCTTCAAATTCAAGCGAATGAATTCCGCCGACTCATCCGGCGTCAGCGCGGATTTCCCTCGCATTTTTCGCCATGCGATGCGCGCCCCGCCAAGTGAGACGGCAGAAACAATGGCGATGAGCGCAAAAATTCCCACCATAATCGCAACACTCAAAATAATCTGCGCAACTTTCGAGGAGTCGGAACGATATCCCGCCGAATTGCTCAGCGTCAGATTCACTTCGTAATGCACGCGCTGCAAAATCTGCTGCGCATCTTCCGCGGAAAAACTTCCTGACGTCACCGCGACGAGCGGGCCCGACCGACGCGACTGCAATGCGGCGGGATTGCTGTCCGAGAGTGCGGATGTCCAGGCATACGACGTCGGGTTGGCTGCTTGCGCTGCGCCCTGGGATGGTCCGTGACCGCTTAGATACGCCTGGATTGCACGCTGACGATCGATGGCAATGTCCGGCGTGGGATAGTCGATTACGGTCAGCGCGCCGGTCCCATTCAGCGCGTTGTATTGCGCCGTGACGACTTCCGCGCTGCGATTGAAGTCGACCAGCGCGGCAGGAAGCACGCCGCCGCTCAATTGATATGCCTGCGGACCAATCGCATATTGTATGGTCATCGGCTCAATATGTTGCGGCGGCAGATAACCCGGTAGCGTGGGGAGCGTCCCTTGATTTCCCACTGGCTTCGGCAACTGCGTCGCCAGATCGCGCAGTTCCGAGGCGGACATCGGCGTCAGGCGATCGAACTTTGCATCGACCAGCACCGTCCCTTGCCAGAAGAGTACGCGTGTACCGTCAAACGCGGCGCCCTGTCCAATGTTTTCCTGGGTCATGTTGGGCTTGCGGTAGAAGGTGAAAGCTCCATAGGCGCCAGTGGCGTCGCCAAACTCGATGGCCTTCGCCGTCATCTTGCCATCGTCGCGTGTATAGGTCGCTGCCTCGTATCGGGTAAACCCATATTCGCGTAGCACACCCGCATCCCCGTCATCCGCCGCCTCGGGCTGGCTCGCTTGCTGCGGCTTGCCGGTCAGCTCCCACCCGGCAAAGGTCTGTGGCAACAGGGGATGCGGCGCTTCCGGCTGGAGCTTGGCGGATTGCGGCGCGGCAACTTTGGCAGATGGTGGGGTCTTATGGGTCTTCGCAGGCGTGGCAAAAGTCACGGCGGGAAACACGATTGACACTGCGAAGAGCAGTGTTAGAAGAGGGCGAACTGCGAGGGAAGGCCGAAGCATGGTTTCGACCCTCAGACTATCACTCCGCCGGTGTCGGGATCGCGTCGGGCCGTACAGTTTTCGCCACACGAACTCCACTCATCCCATCCACGTATCGAGCGACGCCCCGATACAAAGCTTCCGCCAGCCGCTCGCGATAGGCGGGCCGCGAGAGTTCGCGCGCGTCCTGCGGGTTCGTCAAGAATGATATCTCCGCCAGAATGGACGGCATGTGAGCGCCAATCAAAACCACAAAAGGGGCCTGCTTCACGCCGCGATTTTTCATGCCGGCATTGCCCGGAGCAAGACCGCTGTAGAGCGACTGCTGCACGTCCCCGGCGAATTCGCGCGATTCATCGATCTTATCGCTGAGCGTGATTTTGCGCACCAGTCCGGAAAGCTCATGCACGGAACGGTTGGAGACTGCGTTCTCCCTTGCCGCCACCGCCAGCGCATCCGGCGAAGCGGTGAAATTCAGAAAATATGTCTCGACGCCTCGCGCGTCCGGGTCGGAACTGGAATTGGCATGGATCGAAATAAACAAGTCGGCGCGGGCGCGATTGGCAATCGCAGTCCGCTCTTCCAGCGGAACAAATTTGTCGGTCCTTCGCGTATAAATGACATCCGCTCCCAATCTCTGCTGCAAGAGATGTCCCAGTCGCAGCGCAACATCGAGGGCAACATCTTTTTCTTCCAGGCCGTTCGGCCCGAGCGTGCCGGAATCGTGCCCACCATGACCGGCGTCGATCACGATGCGGCGAATCCTCAATCCTAGAACGCGAGTCATCGAAGGCTGTCCATCCATCATTGGCCCAGCGGTCAACGATGGTTCAGACAAGACCCCTGGAGCCACATGCTGTATCGGCATCGAAGCGCGGTTCGACTCAGGACTGGTCACGAGGCTGTTTTTCGGCTTGCGGACGACCGCCTTGTGAAGCATTTGCGAATCGCTGGAGGATGCATCTGGCTCCGCGACAGTTGGACGTCTCGGCGCATAGCGCGCTGCAATCGCCGACAGGTCCGAGGGCTGCGCGGCATGAAGATCCAGAATGAGCCGGTCCGGATTGGACAACGTGAAAGAAGAAAAGCTCGCGGGGTGACTCAGTTCCAGCATGAGTTCCGTCTGATCGGCGGTCAGCGCGCTGACTCGGGCAGAGCGAAGGTTCGCGTCCCGCTGCACCGCAATGGGATGCAGGAGCAAAGTTTCCGCCGGACGCGCACCGAAAAACACCAGCGTGATCTGCCTGCCGCCCTGCGCCAGATACGCATGGAAAGGAACAGGCCCACTCATATCGACGGCCAGCCGGGTCGCACTCTGGACAGCCCAGTAACGCACGCCCTGAATCGTTGCAACCGGATTTTTCCCGACGGAAGCGGCGGTGGAAGCGGGGTGTTGCGCGAGATGCACCTTTGTTGCAGGAACAGGATTTGTATATGCGGGCGCTGGAAATAGCGGCCTCGTCTCGCGCGCGGTCGTTCTGCTATCAGAAACTATTCGTGGAGACTTCTCGCCGCGCAGCCCGGCGCGGGCCTCTTCCGCCAGAGCATCGTGCGGATAATGGGTCAGAAAACTGCGATAGA
>JAKAYS010000036.1 GCA_021826695.1 Acidobacteriota bacterium
CCGATCTGTTTGCAAGGACAGCTATCGCAATCCCGAACCTTCTCATGACGCCCCACGCTTCTTCGACAAAGATCTCTCGCAATGCCATGGCCCATCTACTGATGATTGCCGTCGTGGTGCTATGGGGAGCGACCTTCGTCCTGGTGAAAGCGGCCCTCGCCGACATTGCCCCTCAGTGGTTCAACTCCATTCGGATGACGATTGCCTTCCTCTGTCTGGCACTCCTGTATCGCAGCCAGTGGCGACAATTGACCCGGCAGGCATGGTTGGCGGGCGCTGCTGCCGGAGCTTGTCTGGCTGCGGGATATTTTTTTCAAACTCAAGGCCTTCTCTACACGTCGCCAACAAACTCCGCATTTCTTACCGCGCTGGTGGTCGTACTGGTCCCATTTCTGGCGAGTTTGCCTGGGCTGCGTCCTCCCGGCGCAGGCCTGCCGCAGTGGACCGCCTGGGTGGGGGCCGCACTCGCGTTTTTGGGCGTTGTCCTGTTGACTGCTCCCGCTGGCGCATCCTGGAAATATGTGCTCGACCATCTGAACCGTGGCGATCTGTTGACTCTGGGCTGTGCTTTGGGGTTCGCCTTGCATGTCATCACGTTGGCGCATGCAACGCAAAAAGTCCGCTTTGAACAGATCGCGTTGCTGCAAATCGGCTTTGCCATGTTGTTTTTGACCACTGCCGCCCTGACCATGCAACCCTCCGCGTTGCACATTTTTGCAGATTTGTCGGCGCCCAAACACTCTGGAATCAGTTTTCTGCTCGTCTTCGCGCTAGCTGTGACGGGAATCGTTGCCACCGCAGCAGCCTTCAGCATCCAGACCTGGGCACAGCAGACCATCCCGGCAACCAATATCGCCGTGATCCTGACACTGGAGCCAGTCTTCGCGTGGCTGACGTCCTATGTCATCCTGCATGAAAGACTCGGCCTTCGCCATGGTTTTGGAGCGTTTTTGGTACTTGGCGGTATTCTGGCGACCGAACTACTCCCTCGCCTCCAGAACCGGGCGTAGGGCTGCGATTTTCTTTGAAAGCAAACTCTTCCTCAAAACTGAGACACTTTTCCAGGATTCAGCGTCTAATAGTCAGAATGACGAATGGCAACCGCTCACCTGCGTGTTTTACAAACACGATATACTTAGAGTCCGTGATATCCTTCCACAGTCCATTCGCCGCATCCCTACATGCCGCATCCCTAACGAGGTTCGATGAATACAATGAAAGTCTGGATAGATAAATTCCGCATGCGCCGCCTGAGCGCCACGTTTGCAATTCTGGCGACGCTGTCTGCTGGCATCCTAATCGGGTCGATCATGGCCCATGGAGTTGACGGAAAAGAAGCGAAGGTCGATAGCTCCGACGCCAAGCCATTGCAGATTCCCAATCCCGTCAACCTGTCCACTACCTTTACGCAGATCGCGAAAGCGGTTGGTCCCGCGGTGGTCAATATCAACACCGTTTCGATCCCGAAGACCACTCTTACCCATCGCTTCCACGGAAACATGCAGCAGAATCCGAATGGCGGCCCGGACGGAAACGGACCGGATGCGCAAGGTCCCGACAGCCAGGATGGTCAAGGCCAGGGCCCCGATCAAGGGCAAAACGGTATGCAGGATTTTTTCAACCACTTTTTTGGCTTCGGCGGTCCACAAGGCCCGCAGGGCGAAGCGCCGGATGGTGGCGAGCGTGAAGCTCTCGGCTCCGGCTTTATTGTCGATCCGCGCGGGTACATCCTCACCAACAACCACGTGATCGACAAGGCCGACAAAATCTATGTCAAGCTGACCACGGATGCCGAAGGCGATCAGGGACATGTGGCAACTCTCGTCGGCACGGACAAAGCAACGGACATTGCCGTCTTGAAGATCAGCGTCGACCACCCGCTGCCTACCGTCAAGATGGGCAACTCCGACGGAACGCAGATCGGCGACTGGGTGCTGGCCATTGGCAGTCCCTTCGGTCTGAACCAGACCGTCACAGCAGGCATTATTTCCTCGGAGCACCGCTCGATTGAGCCCGGAATTCCCGGTGAATTTCAGCACTTCATCCAGACTGACGCCGCCATCAATCCCGGCAACTCCGGCGGCCCGCTGGTCAATATGGACGGTCAGGTGATTGGCGTCAATACTGCCATCTTCACCCAGTCCGCCGGCAATGAGGGCATCGGCTTCGCCATGCCCGCCAACGCCGTCATCAATGTATACAACCAGTTGATCGGACCTGCGCATAAAGTAGTGCGCGGATCGATCGGCATTCTGTTCCAGTCCTCGCAATTTATGTCGAGCGCAGTAGGCCGCGTTTATGGCTTCAAGAATGGCGTTCTGGTCACCTCCGTCCAGCCGGGGTGGTCCGCCGCGAAAGCGGGCATCAAGCCGGGCGACATCATCACCAGCATCGATGGACGCGAGGTAAAAGACGGCGACGACCTCATCTCCGACATAGCCTCGCGGAAACCCGGCACCAAAATTACGCTCGGCTATATTCGCGGCGGCAAGCACGAAACGGCCACCGTCACCGTGGCCGACCGCGACGCCATGATGGCCGCGTTGAATAACAACAGTCAGCCAGGCAGTTCCAACGGCCAGCAGCAGAGTGGACAGGGCAAACTCGGCTTGACCGTCAGCAATGTACCGCCGGATATGGCGTCCAAAGCCAATATCCAGGGGGGCGTGCTGGTACGGAGTATCCGTCCTGGTTCCTTTGCCGACGGGCTTCGCACCCTGGCTCCTGGCATGGTCATCCTGCAGATGAATCGTCAACCTATCGCAAACGTCGGCCAGTTCCAGGATCTCGCCTCCAAGCTGAAATCCGGCGATGATGTCGTGTTCCTGGTGGTCGATCCACAACATCCCGAAATGGGCAACTCTTACGTCGGAGGAACTTTGCCGTAGCAATCTGCGTGCTTGGTTAGCACTGAAAAAAAGCGAAGGCGCGGCGAATTTAATTCGCCGCGCCTTCGTAAAAGCCTGATATTTCGCTTGCCACTCCCACTTTTTTCCTACTGATATTGAGTTTCTACGCTTGCATACATCTTGAATTCCCTATAGGTTATGCTCATGCGGTTCGCCCCTCCATCGCGCTTACGTGTGACAGTCGGTATGGTTGCTGCTGGCATTGTCCTGCTCAGTTTGAGCCTTGCCGGCTCGGCGTGGGCTTCCACGGCGACGACGACCCATCGGAAACACGCGCGGCATTCCTCGGCACAACAGAAAGCAACAGGCTCCATGGCGAACAAGGGAAGACCACCTTCCCGGATCCATACTTTGCTTAAGCGTATGTCTTCCCGAAAGACCACTTCCAGGCATGGGAATCAGCGTCACGTAGCCTCCCATCCCACTTCCATCCATCCCACCGCGCATCATTCAGCCTCCCAGCACGCCGCTGCCAGGCATGGCAGTCAGCGCCATGCAAGATCGCGCCACCGCCACCACGCGATGGTGGGCCAACGGAGCATGGACGCCCAGCGGGCCACGGAAATCCAGCAAGCTCTGATTCAGGCCCATTACCTTAATGGACCTCCCACTGGACTGTGGGACGCGGCATCGCAGGCAGCTATGGTGAAGTATCAGGACGACAATGGCTGGCAAACGAAGATTACCCCTGACTCGCGAGCCCTTATCAAGCTGGGTCTGGGGCCAAAGCAGGATGAAGGCGAATATGCAGCAGTGCCAGCAACCTCATCCAAGTCATCTCCCGCCTCAATTGGCGGGGGCGCAGGTGCGAGTTCTCGCTTAGCGCCAGCCGATTCGGCCCATGCCGCGGCTTCTTCAGAAATGCCACCCGGCACGCAAAATTAATTCCCGCTCTTCTTGACTATTGGATTCGCCAGCGCCTTTATTTACTTGGCAAGCCACGCTCCTGGGTCAGCATCTCCCGCAGGGTTTCCCGCCGACGAATCAGCCGATGCGTCCTTCCATTCACCAGGACTTCCGCGGCACGGGCACGCGAATTGTAGTTGGAACTGAGCGACATGCCATAAGCGCCTGCATCGAGCACGGCCAGGAAGTCGCCTGCCGTCAGCTCAGGCAGTTCCCTGTCCCGGGCGAAAAAATCCCCAGTCTCACAGACCGGCCCGACAACATCGACCACAGCCATCTTGCGTTTCGTATCGCGTCGCAGTGGCAAAATCGCGTGGTATGCCTGATACAGTGACGGACGGATCAGGTCATTCATGCCAGCATCGGTGACGACAAAGGTTTTGTTGCCGTTTCGTTTCTCATGCAACACTTGTGTCAGAAGCGCCCCGGCCTGCGCGATGATGAAGCGTCCCGGCTCCAGCAGCAGCTCCCCTTCAAACCCAGCCAGCGCCTCTCGCACCTGTCGGGCGTACGCATTCACGGCAGCCTGAGGATCGAACGTTTCGGAATCTTCCAGTTGGTAGGAGATCCCCAAACCACCGCCTGCATCGATATGCTGGATGTCGATGCCCTGCGATTTAAGTTCCCGGACCAACTCACTGACCCGCTGCAACGCCTGCCCAAAGGGTTCAGCACTGCGAATCTGAGAACCTATGTGGACGCTGACGCCAGTGGGCTCCAAATATTTGCTGCGCGCCGCGCGCTGGTAGAGCGCGTATGCGGTTCCCATCTCCACGCCAAATTTATGTTCGCTCATGCCCGTCGAAATATACGGATGGGTGGCCGCGAATACATCCGGATTGACGCGCATGGCCACCGGCGCGCGCTTGAGAAGGTGGCGCGCCCGCTGCTCCAGCAGATCCAGCTCAGCGGCACTCTCCACGTTGAACACCAGGATTTTTGCGGCGAGAGCAGCATCGATCTCCGCGGCGGTCTTACCCACGCCGGAAAAAACAACGCGGTCCAGCAAAGCTTTCGCAGCAACACGGACACGCTCCAGTTCCCCGCCTGAGACGATGTCAAACCCTGTGCCGAAATCCGCCAGCATTCTCAAAATGGAAAGGTTGGAGTTTGCTTTGACGGAGTAGCAGAGCGTGTGGCGCATTCCAGCAAAGGCATCGGCAAACATCTGTACCCGCTGGCGGATGCTGGTCGCCGAGTAGACATAAAGCGGCGTGCCATACTCTTTCGCCAACTGCGCCAGTCGGACTTGATCGCACAGCAGGTCGCGACCCGCGCCTGTACCGTAATGAAATGGCCTGGCTGGAATGACGGCCTCGGTTTTCGCCGACGTTGAACGTCTCCGCGCGGCACTCACCGCTTTGCTCCGGTGGCGCTGGCGCAAATTCCAGACCTATAATTTCGATCCAGGAAGCAGCCAACCAGCTTCGCGACCGTCTCTGGCTGCTCAAATGGGGCATAATGTCCAGCGTCTGCAAGCAGATGAAACTCGGCGCCGGGAACCATCTCGGCGATTGCCTTCATCTCCGGCGGGGTACTGCTCTGGTCTTCTTCTCCCGCAATCGCGCAGACAGGAACCTGGATCGTCTGCAGCGTAGGCACGGAGTCAGGCCGTTCCATTAGACCCTGCTGTACGGCCAGCATGGCTGGGAGCGGCATGGCGTCCATCATGGCGCGCGCGGCGGCGCGAATTTTAGGATTGCTTCGGGTGGCCGTTGGACCGACGAGGGTGTCCGCCATCAGATCGAAGAATTTTGCCAGTCCCCCCGGCTGCTGCGCAGAGCGCATCCACTCGTGACGACGTTCTCGGTTCAATGCGGTGTCTGGCTGAGGCTTACCGCAAGTAAGCACCAGCGCCGCCATTTCCCGCGGAAAGCGCCGCCAATACTCGTAGAGCAGATAGCTGCCAATCGAGCAGCCGACGAAGGCTGCGCGGCCAATACCCATGGCTTGCAACACTGCATGAACATCTTCCGCCAGTTTCTCCATGGTGATGGCCCCGGAGCCTGCTGTGGATAGTCCGTGACCTCGCAGATCCACAAGCGTGAGCCGATATCGGGCAGCCAGATGTTGGGCCACTGGCAGCCAAAAGGCATGGTTTGTAGGTGTAGGATGTAGCAGCATTACGTCTGGGCCGCAGCCCAGCGTGGTGTAGAACAGCCTGACTCCGTCGCGTTCAATAAGCAAGCAGCCTCTCCTTCTCGCAAACCCAATATAACTCACGAGATGGAGACGTAGGACGACTTCCCGCTTCAAACATCGCAAAGCGCTGCGAACATGCAAAAAAAAATCGCAGAGTAACTGTCCGTCACCCTGCGCCAGCTAGCAAAGTCTCACTCCGCTTACTACGGCTGTGGAGTGGCCTTTTGCTCATTGTTGATAGCCTTGGCTCGATCCACGTCAGCCTGGCCCTGCTGTTTATTTGCTTCGGCCCTGGTTTTTGCAGCTTTTTCTTGATGTTTGGTGGCGTCCAAACGGTTTTGAGCGGCCTTCTTAGTGTATTTGGCCTGCCGCTTGACTTCTTTGGCCTGCGTCTTCTGTGCTTTGGCGCCCATCGCGTTCGGCTGGGTCGTGCTCTGCGCTACATTCGGCTGGGGTGCAAGCGACGGAGTGGACTGGGCCTGCGCTCCGGCCATCACCGCGGCCAGCAATAAAACATTCAATGCGATCACTTGGCTTACTTTCATAAGATTACCCTGTGGATAGTGTGCTTTTCTTGGAAGGCTGTAGATCAACGAAGGCCTTGGGATAGGCGTGGCTAAAATTCACCGGATCTTTTTAACGGGGATATCTGCCAGGAAGGAATAGAATGCTTACCTTCCAAATTTGAGTATACAGGAGTTGGGTCTCGACACTCGGTCTCGCCCACTCCGAGAACCCTTAGGCATCTTTAGCGCTTCATGCTCCCAGACCACAAAGCCTTCCCGCATCCGCCGCGGAAAGACACCTGCATCAGCGGGGTTGTTGCGTGCCGGGATAAGGGGTAGGAACGAGTGGCGCTTCTTCCGGAATGAGCAACCATGCGACGACGTATGCAATTTCTCCTACAGGAAACAGAAGAACGCCCAGCAGCACGGCAAGAATGCGCGTGGCCGTCAGGTCCCATCCATAGCGAATATGAATGGCGGCGCAAACGCCCGCGATCATCCTGTTGGAGCGCGGACGAAACATGGTGTTGAAGGGATGGGTGGAAAAAACTTTGGAGTTCGTGGGCGCGCCGCAGTCGGAACAGAAGTTGGCCCCCACCGATAAAGGCTTTCCACACTGATGACAGAACATTGCCAGCCTCCTTTGCGATGCAATCGCCCGACTCCACAAACCCTACATTTCGTCTTGCTTGAGTAGGCGCGGCAGCCCGCGTAAAACAGTATAGAACTCAGTACGCAATTCAGTAGCGGCAAGTTCCAGCCATGCTCACTTTCCAGAATAGGGGGACTGCTCGAACCTTCGGGCCAGGGCGGCTTGGCCGTATTCCGCTCCCAGCGCCAGGACCGCCTGATATTGCTCTTTCGCCTGCGCGTGCTGCCCCAGTAGATCGTACATTTCTCCCGCCGCCAGATGCGCCCGACGCTCCATCAGCCGTGAAGCAGTCGGCTGGCTCGCTGCATTCTTATAGGCTGTTGCGGCGACGGCAAACTGCCGCTGACCGCGCGCCGCTTCGCCCAGTCCGTAGTAGGCCATCTCCAGATGCAGGTTCGGGTAATAGCCGCCCGGCGCTTTGGCTTTTTCGATCAACGCTTGATAAGCGGCGATGGCTGGCATCCCCTGACCTGAATCCTTCAGCAGGTTGGCCTGCTCCAGAGAGAAAAGAAAATTTCTTGGATATTGCCGATGCAGACCATTCACTACCTGGATTGCGTCAGGATATTTTGCCTCACGCCGCAGAAAGATGGCCAGCGCGGTACGCGCCGCCACCGAGTTGATGATGCCATATTGGCCTACCTTGCGCAGTTCCGCTATCCCCTTCGATTTCGACCCGTGGATCCCAACCAGGCCAGCCAGCACTTTGAAAGGCAACGTCAGGCTGCCCGTGACATAATCATGCACGCCGAGAACAAGATCGCAGTCTACATATTTCGGGTCGAGCTTCAGCACCGCGTCGTTGTCTCTACGGGCGGACAGCGCGAGGTGCAGCGCGGAGATATATTTCTTCTCCACCATGCCGCTATAGACCGTCTCCAGGCTGGTCGCAAAACCGCGGGCGAACAATGCATTTACATCGTTCGGATTGGCCTGTAGTCTTCGATCGCTTAACTCGATTGCATGGTTATATAGCGCATCCACTTTGGCCCGCACCTGCATATCTTCTACGACCGGGTGCTTCCCGGTGAGGAACCCATCCTGCACATAGAGGGTCGTGTCGAGAAGGTCCAGTCGATACAGTTCGCGGAACACTGTGTTGTTCAAGACGTAATCGACCGCCATCGGGTCCATTGGGTGTTCGGCGGCAATCTTCTCAAAGCGGGCCTCGGCATCCCCATAATCGAGAATGTAGAAATGCTGAAATGCCTCTTCGACCTCGGGTGTAAGATTCAGCGGGTCTGTATGGGTGCCGTTGGGGGCCGTCGCTACCCGCGCTGTCGTCCCCGCTCCCAATCCAGGAAGGATGGCCAGAGAGAGCAGAATCCCCAGGACACACAAGGGCGCACACACCCGGCTTCGCCAGCGAAGACTCTCACCCACATCGATGCGAAGCGAATGGACGTTCGAAGACGATTTCACGATTTGGAGCATCCATAGCTGCTGCAAAGATATATGGGCATAGAGATTGGACGAACTTAATCAGTTTCGACCCTGGCTGAGGGTTCCTGCAAGTCACTGGCTTCCCGTCAATTAGTCTTTAGACGTTCCGATGGACTGTGTACACTACTGCCATACCCTAAGCGGATCCATATGACTCGAATCGAATTGCTGCGCGCCCTCATCCGCCAGGCGAAATCCAATGGCTTTGAATTTCGTAGATGGTACGTCAACCGGTTGGCGTTGCCCTGGAACAATTTTGATGCGTCCATCAAAACACTGTCTGCAGAACGCCGCTACTACTGTTTGTTATTTGCCCATGAGTTTGCGCAAACGTTCTGGCTGGCTGGCAGCAAGATGACGTTTGTGGTGCCTAATTCTTCCTTCACACGCGTCTCAAAGGACGGCGCCACTATGGTGGTCGAGCGGCGCGGTCACACCCGTCGCAGCGTCAAGCCGGATGCCTGGCGGTATCACCTGAAGGCCATGGCCGTCGCCGAGGACCCTCTACGGTATATTCGCCGCTTCCTGCTGATCGCCGAAGACCTGGAAGGAATTCAAGCTGTGTCCGACGAAGAAAACTCCGAAACCGGACCGCCTGTGGATGAAACGGCGGTCAGCGACGAGGATTTCAATCTGGAGCAATGAGAATCCAAGATAAAGTCTTGCGTATCTTTTTTAGACGTTGAAAGTTATCGATTGTCAACATTCATTCTTTACTTCTCGCAGATGGGAACAGGTCGCGCGCAGTGATACTCTGAGAATGGCGCAGGTACGAGCGAACCCTTTATTGAGCAGGCAGGAATGCAAAGGATAAACTCGGTTGCAATTGGGTTTCTTTATGTATTGACAAGCACATTTTCTTTCCGCGGTCAGACCCGAACGATCCTTGTCCCTTCGACAAAACCCAAGCAAACTTTGCCCGCAGCGGGACCTCCGAAGCCCGCCGCTCAAGCGGGCCCCGTGGTTGCGCAGAGCAAGCCCCATACCGCGGTTCTCGCCGCCGGACTTCCGTTACGGGTTCAAATCGACCACCGCTATCGGATGCACAAGGGCAAGCCTATCGAAGGGCACTTGATCGATCCCGTATATTCCACGGACCACATTGTGTTGCCAGCGAACTCGCCCATCTATGGAAGCATCACTGGCCTGACGCCTGTCCACGGCAGCAAACGCGCCTGGGCACTGCTCAATGGCGACTTTACCCCGCTCAAGCAGCCTGTTCTTCATTTCAGCTCGATCCAGTTGCCAGACGGGTCGCGTATGCCGATCGACGCGGTTGCGTCCGAGCGGACTGCGGACCTGGTCAAAATGGGTGGGCCCGTCCAGAAAAAGTCGCGCATTAAAAAAATGTTCGCAGCCATCCACGCCAAGATTGTAGACACGAAAAATGGAATCTCCGGCGCTTTTCATTCCCACCATAAATCCGAAAAGGCGTTGCAGATTCTCTATGGGCAGCTTCCCTATCATCCGCAGGACATTTGGACGGGAACGCAGTTCGACGCGGACCTGGCCCAGCCTGTCACGCTGCCCGATCCCAAGGCCAACGACTTGCTGCCAGTGACGCCACCACACGGACACATCCCTCCGGGAACCATCGACGCCCGGCTGGTCACTCCGCTCACTTCAAAAAGCGATAAGGTTGGCACGCCGGTCGAAGCTATTTTGACGAAGCCCTATCTCAATCAAGACCATAAAGACGTGATTTTGCCCACGGGCACCCACTTGGTCGGCGTCGTCACCCAGGCCAAACCCGCCCGCGCCTGGGGTCGGAACGGGACCTTGCGCTTCACCTTCCGGCAAGTCAAGCTCCCCAAGGGCACCATGGAACAGGTACATGCGCAGATGACTGCGGTGGAGGGCAAGAAGGGCCAGAATGTCTCGCTCGATTCCGAAGGCGGCGCTCATGCGAACGCGGATAAAGGTAAATATATGGACCCGCTTCTGCTCGGTTATCTGGCGGGCTCAAACGCCGTCGATACCAACCAGAACCAGGTGGATGCCGCCGATACCAGCAATGGCTTTGGATTGCCAGCGCGAATAGTTTCCATCCTTTTTGTCAGCGGGACCGCGATCTCCGTATTCGCGTACTATGCGCTGGGGCAGTCCGTTACGCGCCGCTGGATCATGCGCGGACATGAAGTCGTCTTCGCGAAGAACACTCGGATGCAATTGGCCATTGCCGACCGATAAATTTTTTCTTGTTTCAGCAACATCCGCCTAATCGCGGACGAAACGGCTGAATTGGAAGCGCTGCACTTTGCCTGCCGGGGTGGTATGTTCCACCTTGCGCGAGGCCGTCCATCGGAAAGCATCACCAAGTTCCGCAGACAAACTTTCCGGCGAATAACGTTGCACGGGAAGTCCGCTACAGCGTTCCGGCCCATCGAGCGCAAACGTTCCAATCACCACAATTCCGCCCGACAGCAAAGCCTTTTCCAGCGCGGCACGATAAGCTCGGCGATCCTGCTCAGTCGTAAGAAAATGGAAAACAGCGCGATCATGCCAGGCGTTGTATTTTTTTCAGGCTGCCACTGGGTAATGTCCGCGACGATCCAATGCACCGCGAAGCTTTTTCAGCGAGGCGACTCTGCGCTTTCTCTAGCGCCGACTCCGCGATGTCGAGAACGCTGGCCTGAGTGAAGCCACGGTCGAGCAGCGCGTCCACCAGATGCGACGCGCCTCCACCAACATCGAGGATTGCGGCATCCTTCTGTAAGGAAGGCGTCAGCAAAAGGTCGAGCGAGATGCCCGGAACAGGCTCATACCAACTGAGTTCCTCTTCATTTCGCGCAGTGTAAACTCGCTGCCAATGCTCACTGGATGAGGCTGGTTCCACGTTGCGTCACTCCCATTCCATCATTCCCATTCAATGGTGCCCGGCGGCTTCGAGGTGATATCGTACACGACGCGATTGATGCCCTTCACTTCATTCACAATTCTGCTCGACATCCGCTTCAGCACTTCATAGGGGAGGGGGACCCAGTCCGCCGTCATGCCATCTTCCGAATGCACGGCGCGAATCGCGCAGGTGTTGGCGTAAGTCCGCTGATCGCCCATCACCCCGACGCTTTGAACGGGGAGAAGCACGGCAAAGGACTGCCAGATTTGTTGATACAGCCCGGCCGCTTTAATTTCCTGAACGACGATTTCATCGGCGTGCTGCAAAATTGCCACGCGTTCCCGGCTGACTTCTCCAACAATGCGCACCGCCAGACCCGGACCTGGAAATGGCTGCCGTTGCAAAATATCTTCGGGCATTTTCAGGTCGCGTCCGATGCGGCGCACTTCATCTTTGAATAAATCGCGCAAAGGTTCGATGAGCTTCAACTTCATCGTCGCCGGCAGGCCGCCGACATTGTGATGGCTCTTGATGGTCTGCGATGGTCCTTTGACCGACGAAGACTCGATCACATCGGGATATAACGTTCCCTGCACCAGCCAGTCCACGGAACCGGTCTGCTGCGCGATGCGATGCGCCTCATCGTCGAAGACAGCGATGAATTCCTTGCCAATCGCTTTGCGCTTGGTTTCAGGATCGGTCACTCCGGCCAGCTTTGAAAGAAACCGCTCGCTTGCATTTACGGCAATCAGATTCAACCCCAGCTTGCCGCGAAGATTTTCCTGCACTTTGCGGAATTCATCTTTACGCAGCACACCATTGTCCACAAAGACGCAGGTCAGCCGGTCGCCGATGGCGCGATGCACCAGCACCGCCGCAACGGAAGAATCTACCCCACCGGACAGCGCGCAGATGGCGTGGCCATCGCCCACCTGCTGACGAATGCGCTCCACGGTGGTCTGAATAAAATGCTCCGCCGTCCAGTCCGGCGCGACCCCGCAGATGCGGAAAAGAAAATTCCGCAGCAGTTCCTTTCCCTGCCGCGTGTGGTGTACCTCGGGATGAAACTGCACCGCCCAGATGCGGCGCGACTCGTCCGCAATTCCCGCCACGGCATTTTCCGTTTTTGCCGTCAGCGAAAAACCGGGGGCCAGTTCCAACGCCTCGTCGCCGTGCGACATCCAGACCTGCAAATTCTTCGGCAGCCCTTCAAACAGCGCGGTCGGACGGACAATTTCCACCTCGGCATGGCCGTACTCGCGCCGCTCCGCCGAGCGCACCTTGCCGCCCAGATGATGCATGAGGAAATGCAGACCGTAGCAGATGCCCAGAACAGGCTTGCCCATCGATAGGATGCGCGGATCGGCAGGCGGCGCGTCCGCGTCATACACCGAGCTTGGACCGCCAGAGAGGATGATGCCCGCCGGATTGGCCTGCTGAATGGTCTCAAAGGACGCCGTGCATGGCAGCACCACGGAAAACACGTTCTGCTCGCGAATACGACGGGCGATCAACTGCGTATATTGAGAGCCAAAATCAAGAATGACGATGGTGGAAGGATTCACGAGGCGCTTGTTTTCCATGGGCTAAAAAACAGTGTATCGCAGCGCTTCTCAGGGCTGGATCGCGGGTCCTCAATCGGCGATAGCAGCGCGGTCCCTGTCTCCGTTCACGGCACGCCACAGGTCGATGAATCCGGCCAGCCGCGCCACCTGAAAAAAGTCTGAAGCGGCGAAATAGAACACAGTCACGAAGGCCCACCATCCGTACAGCGCATTGCCGTTGATCTCCTCTTTGAATGGCATCGGCGTGGCGCAAAATACCATCGCCAGCACAATCAGCGCCAGCTTGACGATGCCCAGCACGAGGTTGATCTCCACCAGCTTGGCGCGCAGACCGCGCAACGAACCATGCCCAAAGCGCAACGACGCGCGCAGACTGGCGAGCATTCCCGTGCCTTCCAGCAGGGCCAACAATGGCGCGATGGTGAACACCCAACTGACCACCGCCCAGAAACAAAAAATCCCAAGCGAAAGAAAAATGGCCTTGACGAAATAACCCACCAGGTTCGGCGCCGGACCGCCCAATGAAGTCCACGCCGCCCAATGCAGACAGACAAACCAGAGCGCAAAGCTGCTGCCCAGCATCACGATGCGCAGCAGTTGCAGGCCCACCAGCAGCCACGGCGCGCGGCGAAGCGAGGGATCGTATCTCCGCAGCACAAGCGAGCGGCCCAGCCCGGAAGCCAGCGCCCACGCAACCGCCAGCAAAGGCAGCAGCCAGCGCGCGACTTCACGCACAGGGGGCAACAGCAGATCGGTCGCCGCAGACAGGATTTGCGCAGCAACGACGGTATCGACCAAAGAAAACTGATAGATGCCCGTTTTCGCCAAAGACACAGAAGCAAGAATTTTTGTCGCTTGCCAATACAGCAGCACAAGAACAGGAATGCCAAGACCCCAGCGCCACAGCAACTCCAGGCCCAGCAGAGAAGGCATGCGCCAACAACGAGCCAGCGTGTCTAAGAATGACTGCGTACCTCGGACGGGCCTTTGCTGGTGGTCTACAGACAATGGGCCTTGCTCGGTCTTGCTGGATGTCGCCATGTTCGTAAGGTTCGTCGAAACTGAAATGAGCAGTTGTTCCACGTGGAACTGCCATGCACGCAATAGGCCACAATGGTTTCCATTGTTTCTATCTCATCGGTCGTGAAACGGTCCTCTACCGGACTACAAAATTAACCAGCTTGCCCGGTACCACGACAACTTTTACAACTTCTTTGTTCTCGAGGCCAGCCTGAATCTTTGGCTCCGCCATCGCCGTCACACGAAGATGTCCCTCTTCGCTTCCAGCGGGCACTGCAATCACTACGCGCAATTTTCCATTGATCTGCACCGGGACCTGAATGATATTTTCAGCCGCCAGCCGTTCGTCATAGATAGGCCACGCTGCGCGCAGCAGCGGTGTATCTTCGCCCATCTGCGACCACAACTCCGCAGCCAGATACGGCGCAAATGCTTCCAACATCAAAATCAGATTGCGCGTGATAACGTACAGCACAGAATCCCGCACCGTTCCCTGCGCAATGGCGTTTTCTTCCGCGGTCAGATCGTTCATCAACTCCATAATGCTGGCGATGCAGGTATTGAAGTGCCAGCGTCCTTCAAATTCATACGTAAGGCGGCGAATGGTCTGATGCAGCTTGCGCATCAATTTTTGCTCCAGCGGTGTGAACTCCGCTGGCAGCGGCTGGCAGCGGCCTGCAATCGTCCGAGGCATGGTCTGCGTGGCAAAGCGGTACACCCGGGCGAGAAAGCGGCTGACTCCCGCAACGCCATCTTCCTGCCAGTCCAGGTCGCGGTCCGGCGGCGCGGCGAACAGAGCGTACATGCGGGTGGCGTCTGCGCCGTAGCGCGCAATCATGTCGTCGGGCGAGACCACGTTGCCTTTCGACTTCGACATCTTCGCGCCATTTTTAATGACCATGCCCTGCGTGAACAACCTCTCGATTGGTTCATCATTTTTTATCAGGCCAAGGTCGCGCATCATCTTGGTCCAGAAGCGCGAATAAATCAAATGCAGGATGGCGTGCTCGACACCACCGATGTATTGATCGATGGGAAACCAATATGCAACTGTGTCTGTATCGAATGGCGCACTGTTGTTCCGCGCATCCGCATAGCGATAGAAATACCAGGAGGAATCGACGAAGGTGTCCATGGTGTCGGTCTCGCGGCGCGCAATTCCTCCACATTTCGGACATGTGACGCGAGCAAACTCCGGCACGCGGGCCAGCGGCGAACCACCCTTCTGCGTGATATCGATCTTCTCCGGCAAAAGGACCGGGAGTTGATCTTCCGGCACCGGGACGAGCCCATCCTTCTGGCAGTAAATCATTGGGATTGGAGTGCCCCAGTAACGCTGGCGGCTGATGCCCCAGTCCTTCAACCGATAGGTGATGGAAGACCTTCCAAACCCATGCTCCTGTGCGTGGGCCGTCATTTTCTGCTGCGCTTCCTTACATCCAAGCCCGCTGAAGTTGCCGGAATTGATCAGCAGGCTGTCTTCTCCGGTGTAGGGCAATATCGGTTCGGACCTTCCGCCATGGCCGTGGTTCGCTTCTCGCGGCAGTACGACAATCTTCAATTCCAAATGATATTTTTGAGCGAATTCGTAGTCGCGTTCATCGTGCGCTGGCACGGACATTATGGCCCCGGTGCCGTAATCCATCAGCACATAGTTGGCCACCCAGATCGGCACAGGTTCCTGGGTAAAAGGATTGGTGGCAAAACGCCCGGTAGCGACGCCGTGTTTTTCCAGCGCGCCAACATCCCCTTTTTCGCGCGCGCTTTTTTGCTCGTCCAGTAACTCGCGGACTTTTTTCCCCAACTCGATATCGTCCGTAGCAAGTTTTTTTACCAGAGGATGCTCTGGCGCGAGTTGCAGCGAAGTCGCACCGTAGATGGTATCGATGCGCGTCGTGAAAACGGCAATGTTCGCGGGCGCATCTGGCTGCTCCAACATCGTCCCCGTCAGGTCCAGCTTGACGGGGTAGCCATCGTCTCTGCCGACTGGCTTTTCTTTTTCTTCCAGCACAAGCGCAAAGTCAACCAATGCGCCTTCGCTGCGGCCAATCCAGTTGCGCTGCATGGTGCGGACTTTTTCCGGCCAGGCTTCCAGCTTGTCCAGGTCCCGCAACAATTCTTCCGCATATTTCGTCGTGCGCAGAAACCACTGTTCCAGTTCGCGCTGCTGAACGGCTGTTTCCTCATGCCGCCAGCAACAGCCGTCGACCACTTGCTCATTGGCAAGAACGGTGGCGCACTCCGGACACCAATTCACTTTACTGTTTTTGCGATAGGCAAGGCCGTGCTCGTACAGCTTCAAAAAGAACCACTGGTTCCAGCGGTAATACTCCGGCAGACAGGTGGTAATTTCGCGCTGCCAGTCGTAGCTCAACCCAAGCCGCTCCATCTGGCGACGCATGGCGGCGATGTTCGACAGGGTCCAGTCGCGCGGCGGTGTGTTGTTTTTCAGCGCGGCGTTTTCCGCAGGCAAACCAAACGCGTCCCAGCCCATGGGATGCAGCACGTTGTAGCCACGCATCCACATGTGGCGCGCCAGCGCATCGCCGATGGCGTAGTTGCGCACATGCCCCATGTGCAACTGACCAGAGGGATACGGCAACATCTCCAGCACGTAATATTTCTGCTTGCCGCAATCAGGCGGCTCCGCAGCATACAGATCCGGCTCCGCAGTCCATGCAGCCTGCCAGCGCGGTTCTATCTCCGCGGGGTTGTACCGCTCCGGGCGCTTATTTGTTTCCGCCGCAGCGGCACTCTCAACCGGCATTTCCGTTGAGGCTGCGGAGGCAGCGGATTCGCTGTTCTTTTTGCTCGGCATACTGGATTGATTCTAAATGCACGGTGGTCGATGGCAGAAAATTTGGTCGTGCAGCCAGAAGAAGCCGTCCCATAAAGACCCTGTCCTTCGCAAATCCGCAAAGGACAGACACGCGACTGATAAAGTGGGAGGAACCGCAGATTCCTCCACTCTGCTTCTCTCCGGTCGGATGACAGAGTGTGTATGGAGACAGGCGATATTGACCTCGCGAAAACTCTCTGGATTCTTCACTGCGGTCGTTCGCCGCGGCGAAGCAACCTTCGTTCAGAATGACTCGTCGCGGATTATTCTGCCAGCGCCTTCAAGATATTCCTATCTTTGTCCATAATCTCCTCGACCAATTTTATTTGGCGGTCTCTGTCGGAAGCACTTGTGAGCAGCTTTTGCAGCGCGCGAACATTGCGCTCCTCGTCGCCGGGAGCGTCTACAGGTGTTTCCGCGATAAACGCGGCATGCGCAAACTTCGTTTCGTGCAGAAGGCGTCGAAACGGTTCCAGACCAATCTTCCCTTCGCCGATATGCTGATGCCGGTCGAGCTTCGATCCGCGCTCGGCTTTCGCGTCATTGCAGTGCCACACGCGGACGGCATCGCAGCCTATCGTGCTCTCAATCTGCCGCACCGTTTCTGCCCAGCCAGCTTCGCTGACGATGTCGTAGCCCGCGACATGCGTGTGGCAGGTATCGAGACATGCGGCCACCGGAGCGTGCGGACGAAGGTGCTCGATCAACTCGGCCACTTGCTCAAAGGAGCCTCCAAGAGAAAATTCTGCGCCTGCTGTATTTTCAATCAGGATGTAAAAATCCGCGCCCTGCCAAGGAACTCCATCGATGGCGCGCGTAATGGACTCGGCGGCGAGTTCCAGGCCCTGCGCGCGCGTCAGCCCACGATACGAGCCGGGATGAAGCACCAGATATTCCGCGCCGAGCGCGAGCGCTCGTTCAATTTCTCCGCGGAATGCGGCAATGGATTTTTCCCGCACCTCCTGCGACTGGCTACAGACATTGACCAGATAGCTGGTGTGTATTACTAGTGGCCCGATGTTGAGCTCCGCGCGAGCAGCACGCGTGGACATTCCCTGCTCGGCGGAAATTTTAGAAGCGCGCCACATGCGCGGACTGGCGGAAAAAATCTGTAGCGTATTCGCGCCAATTGTCGCAGCGTTGCGCACGGCGTTGGCCACTCCACCGGTGGTTGAAAGATGCACGCCGATCCTACGATCCGCGGCCTTTTCTACAGCGGAAGCGGCCTTCTTTTGTGTACCCTGTTTCGTGTCAGACGGCGTCATATTTTTATCTTGCGGAAGTGAGATTGCCACACAAAACGGGCTAGGTCTTTTTTACTTCTCCGGGGACAGGATTTGTATTGAAGAAATCTTCAATCCGCGCCATCTCATCTGGCTGAAGGCGAAACGTTGCAGCGCCGACGATGCCCTCCACTTGTTTCGGATTTCTCGCGCCGACAATCGCCGCTGTAACTGCGGTCTTGTGCAGCGTCCATGCAATAGCGACTTCACCTGGGCTGCGTCCGTGTGGCCTGCCAATCTCGCGCAGCAACTCGACTAGTTTCAAATTGCGGCTGAGTTGCGGCTCCTTGAATCTGACATTGTTGCGCCGCCAGTCATCCTTGGGAAATGCAGCGACGCGCTCCGCCGTCATAGCGCCGGTCAGCAGACCCGAAACCATTGGGGAATAATTGATCACGCCGACGTTGTGTTGCTCGCAATAGGGAAGAATTTCGCGCTCGACCGAGCGATTCAGCATGGAGTACGGCGGCTGCAGAGAGGTGATGGGAGCGATCTTCGCCACGCGCTCCATTTGTGCAACAGAAAAATTGGACACGCCAATGTAACGCGTCTTGCCCTCTTCCTGTAGCTTCACCAATGTCTCCCAACCTTCTTCGATGTCCATCTCAGGATCGGGCCAATGGATCTGGTAAAGGTCCACGCAATCCACGCGCAGGCGGCGCAGGCTCGCTTCCATTTCCTTGCGTATCGAATCTCGTTTCAGACTGCGATGGATCTGGTGATTCTCGTCCCACACCATGGAGCATTTTGTAAAAATGAACGGCTTCCTGGAACTACCTACCAGCGCCCTCGCCACCACTTCTTCCGAGTGACCGAGGCCGTAGACTGCGGCCGTATCGATCCAGTTGATGCCCAGATCCAAAGCGCGCTGGATCGCTGCGACTGAATCGCTGTCGTCCTGCGCGCCCCAGGCGTACTCCCAGTCGCCGCCGCCGATAGCCCACGCACCAAATCCGATCGCGGTCAGGTACATGTCCGAGTTGCCGAGTTGTCGTGTCTGCTTGGAAAGTTCTAGTGTCGTTTGCATAGTTTTATGGATGCGAAAAACGCCGATAAGGTCGCAGCGCCCATCTTTACCTCGGAATCAAAAATTTTCCTTCGCTCATCATAGGCTCGTCGTCCACCCAGATATTGAAGCCGAGTCCAACCACGTCAATGTGCGTAGTGGAACTCCACGGCGCGCCGGTGTGCTCGCCGTAGGGATCGCCAAAAGCGATGTGGATGCCGGGAAATTTTTCGTCCTGCAAAATGTTGCCGATCACCCGATGCACTCCGATGTTGGTGCCAATGGCAAACTCTCCCACGCGATCCGAGTTTTCATCCGTGTGCGTATAGGCCCAAAACTCCTCCTGAAGCTGGCGGTTCTTAGAGTGACATTCGGTGATGCGGTTGCGCTCGATCTGAATGGTCAGCGGATGCTCGGCCAGGCTGCCGTAGCGAGCACATAGATAATCACCCACCACGCCATCGACAAGAAACGTTCCATTCACCTCACCGGGCGCAGTAAACACTTCCCCACCCGGTAAATTGCCCCACTTGTTCTGGCTGATGATGCCACTGGTCTTGAGCCATTTGTATTCCGGCAGAAAGGTCGCTTCGATGTCTGTTCCGGCTGCGGTCGTCGCATGAATTTTTCTTGCCACAGAAACCTTGTCCAAGACCTTCTGGCTCAGCCGGTCCACGCTGAGGAAGTCCGCGCGCATCCCTTCCAGCATGATCTGCGGCGTAATGTTGACCATGTGCGCGTGACGCATCTTGCGGCGGTTCACCACCGTCGTCATCTGGCGTCGGGAGTACAACTCATTTGTCTGCACCTGCACCGCGAAGATCGAGACTTGGCTCGACTCCATGTCCGCCAGCACGGCTTCCGGCATCGCCGTCAGCGGGCGCGATGCAATTTCCTCCAGAATGAATCCGTTCCACGGGCAGCCGAGCCGTTCCAGTTCATCTGCCAGCGCAGTGGCAATCGGCAGTGTAATGCGATCGGCAATCAGCGTCACTTTTTCTTCACGCTGAATCCGCAGACAGGTCGCGACGGCATTGCGCGCGCCTTCAGAAAATTCCGCTGGATAGTGCGTGGAAAGTAGCTGCTGGCGCATGGTCATAGGGAATGTTTCGAGCACAAAACACATCGTTTTATTTTACTTATTTTGCAGCCAAGGGATTACGCGTCGAACAGCCCGGCCCGCGTCTCTTCCGCCATGTAGTCCACCACGGCGTTCAGATCGTTCGTCTCCGCGAATTTTCTTAGCTGGCGGTCCGCTCCCGTGCCTTCCTTCAGGATGGTGCGGATATAGCCAATTTCTTCGCGGCAATCCAGTTCATCGACGACATCATCGACGAACTCCAGATACTCCAGAATCAATTCACGCTCCGGCACTTCCTGCTGCTTGCCAAAGTCAATCAGCTTGCCGTCCAGGCCATAGCGCACAGCGCGCCACTTATTTTCCATCAGCAGTGCGCGAGAATATTGGCGATAGTCCTGATTGTTCTCCTGCAACTTCCAGAGCTTGGCCGCCGTGGCCTGGATGAGCGCCGCCAGCGCAATGGTCTCGGGCGCGCGCATGGGTATATCGCAGATGCGCACTTCAATCGTGGAGAAGAACGGGTGCGGGCGGACGTCCCACCAGATTTTTTTTGCGTTGTCGATGGTGTTGGTGCGAATCAGAAGATTGACAAAGTTCTCAAACTCACTCCAACTGCTAAAGCTGTCGGGAATGTTGGTGCGGGGAAACTTATCGAACACTTTGGCGCGGTAACTTTTAAGGCCCGTATTCATGCCCATCCAGAATGGCGAGTTCGTCGAAAGCGCCAGAATGTGCGGCAGAAAATAGCGCAAGGAATTCATCACGCGAATTCCAGTCTCGCGGTCCTCAATGCCAACGTGCACGTGCAGGCCAAAAATAAGATTGGCGCGGGCCACCAGTTGCAAATCTTCGACGACCTGTTTATAGCGTTCGTCGGGATAAATCTCCTGCGCGCGCCAGTCCGCAAAGGGATGCGTTGCGCCGGCCACGAGCACCAGACCATTTTCGCGGGCCAGACCAATCATCTGGCGGCGCAGATCGAACAAATCTTCCTTTGCATCCTGAATGGAATTGCAGACGCGCGTACCCACTTCGACGACGGACTGATGCATCTCCGACTTGACGCGTTCCTCCATACGCAGCCTGCCCTGCGGCAGTATCTCCGTATGGATATGCGAGCGAAGATCGCGCGTTTCCGGGTCTACGATCTGGTATTCCTCTTCAATGCCGATCGTAAAGGAAGGACGCATGGCGTTACCCCGTTCTGATTTCCGCTGTAACTACGATGGCTTGTTCTTCATTCAGCTTTTGAAGTGGTTTTCGATGCTTTCTTGGTTGATTTTTTCACTGCTTTTTTGGCAGGTTTGGAAGACGGGACCGCGCCTGTTTTGCGCGCGCTACCCAGCCACGCGCCCCAGTTCAATTCCGGCGAGTCCTGCCGAGAAGTATGGGAAGCTTTATGGATCGCCAACTCCGCGACAGTATTGACGATCCATTCAAAATTTTCTTCCCCTACGGAATCCCTGTCCGCATCGGGCGCAGGATTCATGAAGTCGATGGCGTAAGGCACGCCGTCTTCGACCGCAAACTCCACCGTATTCAGGTCGTAGCCCAGCGCGCGGCATAGCTTCAATGCATCCTGCTCCACGCGTTCCAGCAGTTTTTTTTCATACGCGGGAGGATCGAACAGATACCGCTCATGATGCGGCCTGCGCGGATCGTAGGGCATGATATGCACTTTATTCTGACCGACAACGTAGCAACGGAAATACTCATTGAAGTTCACCGCTCGTTGCAGTGTCATGCATAGGTCGCGCGACTGATGATAGGCACGAAAAAAATCTTCGCGATTGTGGACGTGGTAAACATCACGCCAGCCGCCGCCATCAAAGGGTTTCAGGAACGCGGGAAAGCCGACGTATTCAAAAATTCCATCCCAGTCCAGCGGATACTCCAGATTGCGCATGGAGCGCTGCGTGGTTCCCTGTGGATGCTCACGGTGTGGCAGCAGAACGGTTGGCGGCACGGCCACGCCCAGTTTCTGCGCCAGAGAGTAGTTGAAGAACTTATCGTCCGCCGACCACCAGAAGGGATTGTTGATGACGGTCGTGCCCGTCAGCACTGCGTTTTTGAGATAGCCGCGATAGAAAGGAATGTCGTGCGAAATGCGGTCCACAATAACAGCGTAGGGACAAGGATGCGCCATGCGCACGCCGCCCGTCTGCACAAACTCGGCCTGAATCTGCTGACCGGATGCTGTAGCAATAGTATTGATGCGCTCCACCAAAGCGCCGGGAAACGTATTTTCCATGCCGAAAAGTACGCCGATCTTTTTCATGGTGCCACTTCTCCGCTATGACTGTCGCTAATAGTAAGTCTAATCCGGCGACGAGACAAACAGGCAAGACAAGTTTCAGCAACGCTGACAAAGCGCCCTTATCCGCTAGCTACAAATAGACCTGCACCATGCGGCGCCAGGATGGCCAGTCGTGGCCGGTGTCTGGGCCCCAGACGTTCAGGCGGTACGGGATTCCCTTCTCTCGCAGGATTGCAGCGAGGCGCTCATTATCGTTCCAGCACTGGTCGTGGACAGAAGTCGCAAGCACCAGCGTGCTGCGCCGATAGCGATCCAGATACCAGGGATCGTTCATGTTCGCCATGTAGTGCAGCGGGTTCTGAAAGTAGCCGTCGTTGTCGTGGTGATCGCGCAGAAAATTGCCGACATCGAAGGCCCCGCTCATCGAAAGACAGCCGGTGAAAATGTTCGGATGGCGCAGCGCGATGTTTATAGCATGGAAACCGCCAAAACTGCATCCAAGCGCCACCAGGTGCTGGTCCTGGTTCCGTTCCCGGACGAGGCCGCGCACGTCTTCCAGAATGTAACGCTCGTACTGCATGTGACGCGCAACTTTTACTTTAGGATGGACATCCCGGTTGTACCAGCTTTCTCCATCCACGGAGTCGACGCAGAAAAGCTGCAATCTCCCATAGTCGATTTTCGCGCCGAGAGTTCCCACCATGCCGTTGTCTTCAAACTCATAAAATCGACCGCAGGAGGTGGGGAAAACGATGACCGGCAGCCCGGCGTGTCCGTAGACAAGCATCTCCATCTCGCGACCCAGTTGCGAGGAAAAACATTTGCGGTACTCCCGATCCATGCACGCTCCCTGGCTGTCTGTTACTCTCTGAAAAAAGGATTTTTCAAACTGTAA
>JAKAYS010000199.1 GCA_021826695.1 Acidobacteriota bacterium
CGATTCAAAGAGTCTTCTAAGACAGCGAGGAAGGCAACGCGCCACCCATCAGCGTCTGATCACCGTCGACGCTTTAGTCAGGGGATCAGTAAGTAATCGAAAATGCCTCCGGAAAAATCGGGGGCATTTTGATTTGTAAGAAATAAGAGTAATGCGAGAGAAACAGCACGCATTCCAACCCCGCCAGTGTCTTCGCTTTCCAGTAGACTTATAGCGGATCCAAGATAGATATACCCAAGCGGAAGAAAATCGCGCACCGTCGAGGCGCTCGATCAGGCCATCGCGGACGCCCTCCCGCAGATCGCTCCCGCCAACGCCCTGGCCTGGTTCCGATTCTGCAACTATAGGGTACAGCTATCTTGAATCCGCTATAGCACGCGCGAACTTGAAAATGAAAAACGGCGCTTCCGCATATAGCCGGAAGCGCCTCATTTGCTACCCGATACCTCTCTACTTACGCCGTCAAAGGAATCTTGACCCTAAACCGCTCCATGGTGATCTTCAGCGCGCGTTCAATGCGCCGCAGATCGCCTTTTTCTTCAGGGGCCTGAAAGGTGGAAGCGACGCCCGATTTGGACGCGCGACCGGTGCGGCCTACGCGATGGACGAAGTCTTCCGCCATCTTCGGCATATCGTAGTTGACGACATGCGCGATGTGCGCCACGTCGATCCCGCGAGCGGCCACGTCCGTCGCCACCAGCACGCGATGCTGCCCCTGCGAAAAGCTGCGGAGAGCTGCACTGCGCTGGGCCTGGGTGCGGTCGCCGTGGATGCGGGTCGCGTTCCACCCGGAAAGGCTGAGCTTTTTGGCCACGCGGTCCGCGCCGTGCTTGGTGCGGACGAAGACCAGAAAGCTGCCGGCCTCGGAACGCAGAAGATGCTCCAACAGCGGCATTTTCTTTTCGGTCGTAACTTCAAAGGTCTGTAGGCGGACATTCTCTGCCGGCTTCAGCACCGAACCCATCTCGACGCGGACAGCATTCTTCAGGTAATCGCGAACCACTTCGGTTACTGGCGATTCGAGGGTTGCCGAATAGCAGAGTGTCTGGTGCTGCGCGGGCAGCGCGGCAACAATACGCTTGATCGCCGGTTTGAAGCCCATGTCCAACATGCGATCCACTTCATCCAGCACAAGGATCTGTACCTGGTCGAGCTGCACCAGCTTGCGGCGAAGAAAATCTTCCAGACGACCCGGAGTCGCCACGATCAAACGCGCTCCGCGACGAATCGCCTGGAGCTGCGGGCCTTCGGAAAGTCCGCCCACTACCAGCGCAGCCTGCTGCGACGGATCGAGCGCCAGAGTGCGGTACGCCTGCTCCACCTGCATCGCAAGTTCGCGTGTCGGTAGAAGAATCAATGCAAAGGGACTTTTGCCCCTGCCCTGCGGACCCTGTTTTTGGCCCTGATTCTGTGTTGGCGTGTTAGTCGCCTTCTGTAGCCCTTCAATAATTGGAATCAGAAAGCTGAGGGTTTTGCCAGTGCCAGTCTGCGCCGTTGCCAGAACATCGCGGCCTTCGAGAGCGGGCGGAATTGCGCCCGCCTGTACCGGGGTCGGGGTAATGAAACTGGCCGTCGCTAGCTTCTTTTGAAGCGCCGGTAAAAGAGTGAAATCTGTAAATTGAGTCAAAATTTTCCTTCGTTTCCTGCTCGCCTCCGCCTTAGCACCCATACGCGAAAGGGCCGGAACACACTGCTTGCCTCTACGGTCTTCGTGCCGCAGGAGGAAAGTAGAATTACCGCCGGGGATACCGGAGTTTCCGGGCAAACGCGCGCCAAAATACTATGGGCGAAACGCGTATTGGAAAACTCTAGGGTCGATACGAAGAACTGGTTCGACCATCGGATGCCGCATGACAGCTTGGTAGCGGAAGCACATCGCTTCGCCGCACCGCAACGCAAATTCTTTGCGAGCGATCACGCTGGAGAGGCTTGGGAGGGTGCTACTGCGGACGACTTGCCGTTAGGCTGGCAAGCACGGCTCACAACCAAATCACTGAGCGTGACTTCATAGTAACACGTAGGGGCGGAATTCTTGAACACACCACTTATCAAATGAAATGATTGACGATAGTCGCATTGCAGGGACAAACGCACTCTGTTTGGCCTCTTGATATTGATTGACTGCGATCGGAGCAGCCGATAAACTCAGGGAACGGCGAGTCCGAAATCCCTATTTTTTGGAGGTAAAGATGAAGAAGTTGCTATCTCGTGGAGTCAATAGTGCCTTCGTGTTGTTCCTGGGCTTGGCTGTAACAACTCCACAGAACATTTTGGCCCAGAACCACGTCGTTTCTCCTTCCGCCATTCAGAAAGACGTTACGGCCGCGTCTGCTTCCCGCCAGCACAATCAGGAGCGGGTGAAAAGTTTTCTGTCTTCCCCAGAGGCACAGCGGGCAATGAAAACTGCCAACATCAATCCCCAGCAGGTGACGAATGCTGTCAGCCAGTTGAATAACGCCGATCTGGCGCGTTTGGCTGCGCGTTCAGACAAGGCACAGAAGGATTACGCCGCTGGGACCATAGACAACCATGACCTGCTGATCATCCTTGTCGCGATTGCCGTACTGATTTTGCTTATCGTCGCAGTCCACTAGCAATGAAATTGTGCGTGGTTGCCGTACTGTTGATTTTGGGCGGTCCGTGGATGACCGCCTCAACAGTTTCAGCGCGAACGCAGGCGGCAGGGAATCCTGCGATCTGGATCGATGTTCCTTTCGCGGCGCAAACCAAGGATGGATGCGGCTCCGCTTCCATCGCGATGGTCATGCAGTATTGGGAAAACAAACAGGGGCAGCCAGTTGCGGCAGAGGCGAATCCGCTAACTATCCAGGCAGCGCTCTTCTCTCGCTCGGCGGGCGGCATCTATGCCAGCAGCATGCAGCAGTATCTGCGCCAGTCCGGCTACCGGGCATTTATTTTTCAGGGCCAATGGAGCGATCTGCAACACCATCTTGCATTGGGCCGTCCGCTGATTGTGATGCTGAAGGCCAGTGGACCTCTCGGGCCGCTGCATTATGTCGTTGTCGTAGGAATCGATTCCCAGCGGGGTCATGTGTTCCTGAACGATCCAGCCCAACAGAAGATGCTTCGCATCTCGCGGGAAGGGTTCGAATCGGAATGGAGTTACACTCACCATTGGACCCTGCTTGCGGTGCCCCAAACCGGACATTGAAACTACTTCTGTTTATTTTTATTCTGACGGGCTGTTCGCTTGCTCAGACAACTGCCTCCTCCGCGGACGATCTCTCTACAGTAAAAAAAATGTACGACGCGGGGCGGTGGGATGCCGTGGTTCGCGCCGTGCCGGAGTCGGCGGACGAACCTGCCGATCTTGAGTTATACCGCGGACTGGCGCTGTCGCAACTCCAGCGTTTTCCGGAAGCAGAGAAAGCGTTTCAGGCCGGACTTGTCCGGCACCCGAGAGACACCCGTTTTCTGGAGGAGCTGGGGGGAATCGCCTATCGACAGAAACAGTATTCCCGGGCCAAACATGAGTTGCGCCGTGCCGTGACGATCGACCCGCAGGACGATTACGCGAACAATTTTCTGGCGTCGATTTATTTTCTGGAAGGCAATCTGGAAGCCGCGTTGAAGTACTGGAACCGGGTTGGAAAGCCAGATCTCAGCGATCTGACCTATGACCCTGTGCCGCGCCTCGATCCCCTGATTCTCGATCGGGCTTTTTCCTTTTCGCCAGGGCGCATGTGGAACCGCGATCGGTTTCTGACGACTGAGGCGGAACTGGATTCGCTCGACCTTTTTCCCAACGCTTTTTACGAACTCCAGGCACAATCCGATGGCTCCTTCAAGCTTGTCTTTCATGGTGGCGAAAGAAGCGGTTGGCGTGGAAATAAATTGGAAAGCCTGGTGTCGACGTTACGCAGCTTACCGTATCAGGCGGTCGATCCAGAGTTTTTCAACTTGAACAACAAAGGACTGAACTGGGTATCGTTTGTGCGCTGGGACGCGCAAAAGCGCATGATTGCCAGCGAAATCGCAACGCCCCTTTCAGCCGACCCAAAGCGGCGCTTGCGGATGTACTTCGATGGCCGCAACGAGAACTGGAACATCACCAACACGCTCCTACCTTTGACACCGGCGCCCGCGGGACTGAATGTTCAGCATGCTGTCATCGGCGCGGAGATCCAATCCCTGGTGGGCTGGCGCTGGCAGTGGGACCTCGGTACCGAATATTCCTATCGAGACTTCCGGACTCTCTTTGGAATTCCGCAACAGGCTGCGCCGTTTTTCACGAGGGCGTCTGGAATTGCGCTTCGATCTGGAGTCCAGCGATCTCTCGTCCGGTTTCCTGAAAGAAGATTTACGCTCGATGCAGGTGCAACAGGAGAATTCGGGAAATTCTTTACAAATCCACTCGGCAGGTATGGGCGCATCGAAGGCTCGATGGCGGCGAACTGGCTTCCACAAGCGACCGGCGAGGATTACGGCACGCAGACCAGACTGCGGGCCGGGCGGACCTTCGGGCAGGTTCCGTTCGACGATTTATACATGCTTGGATTCGATCGGGACAATGTTCTGTGGATGCGTGGACACAATGGACTAGTGAATGGACAGAAAGGCAATGCGCCGCTGGGAAGAAGCTTCATCCTCTCCAACTCCGACTTCGAAAAAGTCGTGTACCACGATGGCCTGGTCCTTTTAAAGGCAGGCCCATTTCTCGATACCGGCGATATTTACGATCCGTCGGGATTTTTTGGATCGCCAAAATGGCTGTCGGACACTGGCCTGCAAACCACGGTACGAGTATTGGGAAGTTTTGAAGTCGTTATGGGCTACGGCAAGGACCTTCGCTCCGGCGCCAATACGTTCTACTCCACCGTCTCTCGATAATAGCTGCGCGTCACGCAGTATTCAGATGGCACACAAAATTC
>JAKAYS010000200.1 GCA_021826695.1 Acidobacteriota bacterium
GACTGGGCCGAGATGCTGATGCGCATGTATCTGCGCTGGGCCGAGCAACAACACTTCAAGACCGAGATCAACGACTATCAGGACGGAGAAGAGGCTGGCATCAAGTCCGCGACGTTCACCATCTCCGGAGAGTATGCCTACGGGCTTCTTTCAGGCGAGACGGGCGTGCATCGGCTGGTGCGAATTTCACCGTTCGATTCCGCCAAGCGCCGTCATACTTCCTTTGCCAGCGTTTTTGTTTCTCCTGAGATTGACGACTCGATTGAGATCGACATCAAGCCGGAAGATCTCCGGATTGACACCTATCGTTCCGGTGGCAAGGGTGGCCAGCACGTCAACACAACGGACTCCGCGGTGCGCATGACGCATCTGTCGACCGGGATCGTCGTCTCCTGCCAGAACGAACGCTCGCAGCACAAAAATCGTGAGAAGGCCATGAAGATGCTGCGCTCTCGACTCTATGAATATGAACTCGAAAAGCAGCGGGCAGTGTCGAAAAAAATTGAAGACGCCAAGCTGGAAATCAACTTCGGATCACAAATTCGGTCGTATGTGATGCAGCCCTACCGCATGGTGAAAGATCTGCGGACCCGAGTGGAAACCGGCGACGTAGATCGCGTCCTCAATGGCGATCTGGATATGTTTATTAAAGGATTTTTGCGGATGCGCCGCGAAGGGAACTACCCGGCTGCGCCGGTGGAAGATCTGGACTAGAACATTTTCAAAGGTACTGTACTGCAAGAATCATGTTCGTCATTCTGAGCGTAGCGAAGAATCCATGCATTTGCTTTCCTCAGCAATACAGAGATCCTTCGCTACGCTCAGGATGACGAACCGCAGATTACATTAACCATGAAAATGCTCTAACAACAATTGAAGTGCAGTTTTGGAGCAACCATGAACGAGCCGGAACTGATCGATGAAATCCTGGAAAATGTAAAAACTATTGCCGTAGTGGGGATATCCAATAAGCCGGACCGCGCCAGCTATGGTGTCTCCGCGCAGATGCAGAAACGTGGCTATCGGATCGTGCCTGTCAATCCCGTGCTGAGAGAAATTTTGGGAGAGCCGTGCTATCCATCGCTGCGGGAAATCCCATTTCCTGTTGACATGGTGAATGTATTTCGCGCGCCGGAATTTGTTCCGGAAATCGTCGAGGATACCATCGCGATTGGAGTGAAATATCTGTGGCTACAGGAAGGCGTCGTTCATCCTGCGGCAATTGCCCATGCGGAAGCCAGCGGCATTCGCGTTGTTGCGGACTTGTGCCTTTACAAAGAGCATCTACGCTGGCAGGCAGATCGAGTCGCTCGATGACTCAGGACAAGGGTAGAAAGCAGGAAGAGTTATGCACAGGTCGCGCAACGCTCGCAGCATCCTGAACCTCATCTCTGTAGCACTGTTTCTCTTGTTAATCCGCATGCCCTCTTTTGCCCAACCGGTAAGGGCCACGCACCTGACCGTCGAGCTGGTAACGGAAACAACTTCCATTGCGCCCAATCGCGACTTTCTCGCCGGACTGCATTTTGTTTTAGACAAGGGCTGGCACATCTATTGGATCAACGCTGGAGATGCCGGTGAGCCACCACGCGTGGACTGGCAGCTTCCCACGGGAATCACAGCCGGGGATTTGCAGTTTCCCGCGCCGCAGCGACTTCCGCTGGGTCCGTTGATGGACTTCGGCTATGAAAAGGAAGTTTTGCTGCCCGTTCCCATGCGTACCGATGCCAGCGTGAAGCCCGGCCACAATGAGCTCCTGCGTGGCCATCTGCATTTCCTCGTTTGCAGCAATGTATGCATTCCCGGCAAAGCGGCAATTGAAGATAGCGTTGCGGTCACTGCGGAGCCTGGGGCGACAAATCCAGCAACGGGGCCGCTGTTTCTCACCGCGGAACGCCACCTGCCGCGCACGCTTCCCACAGGCGCATCCGTCACGGTCACGCAGACGAAGACGGCCTTCGTGATTACGCTGCACACTGGGCAACGCATCGCTTCCGCCGAGTTTTACCCCTTCGACCAGAATGTAATTGCGAACGCCGGGGCGCAAACGCGGAAACCACTCGCGGACGGCATCCGCATCGCCGTGCCCAAAGCGCAGGGATTGCAGCAGGTCCCCGCTAAACTGCACGGGCTGCTCAAGCTGCCGGATGGCACTGCGTATCAGTTCACCTCCGCGATCACGACCGCATCCATCGCAGCAAGCGCAAATGGCGAATCGCTTCTTGGCATGTTGGGGCTGGCCTTCCTGGGTGGCGCAATTCTGAATCTGATGCCGTGCGTTTTCCCGGTGCTGTTCATCAAGGGGCTGTCGCTGGTGCAGTCCTCCGGCGAGGAGCGCAAGCGGCTGCGCGCGCATGGCGCGGTGTATACGCTGGGCATTCTGGTGTCGTTCTGGGCCATCGTCGCGCTGCTGTTGCTGCTGCGCGCGGGCGGCAGCCATCTCGGCTGGGGATTTCAATTTCAGTCGCCCTACTTTGTCGCCTTCATGGCTCTGCTGCTTTTTTTTCTCGGTCTCAGTCTGGCGGGCCAGTTTGAGATTGGCCTTTCCGCCACCAGCGTCGGCGGGGAACTGGCGCAACGCAGCGGTTACAGCGGCAGCTTTTTTACCGGCGTGCTGGCGACCGTGGTGGCGACTCCCTGCACCGCGCCGTTCATGGGCGCGGCCATTGGCTTCGCGCTGTCGCAGAGCGCTGGCGTTACCTTCGCCGTGTTCACTGCGCTGGCGCTTGGACTCGCCGCGCCCTATGTGCTGCTGACTTTGCAGCCAGCGTGGACGCGCATTTTGCCCAGGCCTGGCGCATGGATGGAATATCTCAAGCAGGCGGTCTCCATTCCGATCTTCGCCACGGTCATCTGGATGGTCTGGGTCTTCGCGCAGGTCGCGGGCGTCAATGCAGTAGCCGCGTTGTTGGCGGGGATGCTGATCACGGCCATTGCCGGATGGGTGCTTGGACACTGGCCCGCGAAGTGGGGTTCCGCCATCGTGGCGATCTTTCTGCTCATCTCCGCCATTGCGTTGCCCAGCATTGCTGCAAAGAAATTTCCCGCAGCAACCCATGCAAAGAGTACAGCGTCTGCCGACCAGTCTGGATGGCAGCCCTTCAGCCCTGACCAGCTTGCTGCCGATCGCGCGCAAGGCGAAGCGGTCTTTGTGGATTTTTCCGCGGCCTGGTGTCTCAGTTGTCAGGTGAACGAGCGCGTCGTTCTCGACCGTCCCGATGTGGAAGAAGCGTTCCGCAAGAGTGGAGTGGTGATGATGCGCGCCGACTGGACCAATCACGATGACACCATCACTGCCGCTCTCGCGCAGTTGGGACGCAGCGGCGTGCCTACCTATGCGCTCTACTCCGGCGGTCCACAGACTGCGCCGAAACTGCTGCCGGAAGTGCTGACGCCCGGGATTGTTTTGGAGGCGCTCAAGCAAGTACAAGCCAAGCCGTAAGTACGCGAAATACCCAGTCATTCCGAGTGCAACGAGGAATCCAGAGAATCTTGGCGATGTCGATGTGGCACAGGTTCTCTGGATTCTTTACTTCGGTCGGTCGCCGCGCCTGCCCGCCGCGGAGGGGCGACCCACGGCGAACGGTCCCGTTCAGAAGGACTCGCAGACTACGGCTCTTTCCGATTCTGCCGGCGCAACTGGGCAATCTCTTTCATGCGCTGTTGCATCTGCTTTTCGCGGCCCCGGTCCGTCGGCTGGTAATACCTGCGTCCAATCAGCCCCGGCGGAAGGCATTCCATGTCGGAGACGGCCCCATGTTCGTCGTGCGCGTAGCGATAGCCCTTGCCGTAGTCGAGCGATTCCATCAACCGTGTCGGCGCATTGCGCAGATGTAGCGGCACCGGCTCGGCGCGGGTCTGTTCCACATCGCGAGTCACAGCTCCATAAGCGGTGTAGAGCGCGTTCGATTTCGGCGCGAGCGCGAGATACGCCGCGGCTTGCGCCAACGCCAGATCGCCTTCCGGCGAGCCGAGAAAGTCCATGGCGTCGCGCGCGGACAGCGTCAGGTTCAGCGCCTCGGGCGCGGCGAGTCCGATGTCTTCCGCAGCCATGCGCACCAGCCTGCGCGCCAGATACATGGGGTCTTCGCCGGAGCGCAACATGCGCGCCAGCCAGTACAGCGCCGCATCGGGGTCGCTATTGCGGATGGATTTATGCAGAGCGGAGATCAGGTTGTAATGTTCTTCGCCGCTCTTGTCGTAGAGCAGGGTCTTCTGCTGCAACGCATCGCCTACCAGTTTGCTGTCTAGCTGTTCTGCGCCCAGGCTTGCGGCCAGTCGAGTTGCCGCCTCCAGCGCGTTGTAGGCGCGGCGAACATCTCCGTTGGCGTAGCTGGCAATCATGTGCAGCACATCGTCCCCGGCGGCGATGCCGAATCCGCCGAGTCCGCGCTCTTTGTCTGTCAACGCATTCCGCGTCAGTTGAAGAACCTGTTCGTCTGTCAGCGCTTCCAGCACATACACGCGGCAGCGGGAGAGCAGCGCGGCATTCAGTTCAAAGGAAGGATTTTCTGTCGTCGCGCCGATCAGCCGGATGGCCCCGCGCTCGACGTAAGGCAGAAATGCGTCCTGCTGGCTGCGGTTGAAGCGATGAATTTCGTCGATGAACAGGATGGTTCGCATCCCAGAGGACGCGGCTGTGTCGGCCTCGCTCATTACCTGCTTGATTTCTTTGATGCCGCTGACGACGGCGGAAAATTCAATGAATGTGGCTTGCGTGGTGTGGGCGATGATCTTCGCCAGTGTCGTTTTTCCCACGCCCGGAGGCCCCCACAAGACCATGGAATTGGCGTCGTCGCTTTCCAGTTGTACGCGCAATGCTTTTCCCGGCGCCAA
>JAKAYS010000201.1 GCA_021826695.1 Acidobacteriota bacterium
ATTCAATGACATGGGCAAAGTTATGGCGGAGAGAGAGGGATTCGAACCCTCGATAGAGCTTTTGGCCCTATAACGGTTTAGCAAACCGCCGCCTTCAGCCTCTCGGCCATCTCTCCGCGTTACTGAATTATAGCGAATCAAAGAGGTCGGAAGATATTTCAATCCGCCGATTGATCTTAAATTAGGAAAAATAAACGTGGAACGGTAGGTGCCACGCGCGCGATTTACTGGTGAAGCGGCACATCGTAGGGCAATAGGCTCGCTGCGGCGAGCGAAGGATGGGGCGCCCGATTTTCTGGCGTCTTTTCACGTCAACGCTATAGGCTTCCTAAAGGAAAAGCCTCTCCTGCCGCTCAATGCGGAGATGAGTGCCGATGGCCTCAAGCACAACACGGGCGGGTATCCGCGCAAGTTCCTTCGGTTCTACCTTGTGCAGCCCTCCACCATATACCCGGCCTTGGGAGAGAAACTGTGCTGGGGTGAGGCGCTGCAACGCCTCAAATACATGCGCCTGAACTTCAGGGCGTTGCTTCATAGCGTCGCGCAAGGGGCCTTTGGGGTAGAGCATGAGATAGACATTGTGGGCAGTCGCTTGTGAGCGGTTCCAGATAAAGCGAAACGGATGGTTTCCGTTCCGGGAGCGGCCCATATAGGTGCAGAGGAAAGGTGCTGGAGGGCGGTTTTCCTGCGAATACCATGGCGCGCGTCGGCTGGCGAGATATGCCTCGTGAATTTTCCGCTCGCGGCCCGTCTGTAAGTATTCGTAGAAACGTGGCCATCTGGCCCTAATCCGCTCCTCAGTCTCATCGCAGTCGAGCAGATAAAGCAGCGGCGTCACTCCTGGCGTTCCGCTTGGCAGCGCATCCACGATATCGTCCGTCAAATATCGCGGGCCAGGGAGAATCGGCTTTAGCGCAAGGCTAGGGATTTGCCATGTCTGGATGTCGTTTTCTTCCAGAATAAAAAAGTCGTTAGAGCCGGTAGCCAAACCGCGTTTGATGACAAAGATGTCACCCAGGACCATTTCTCCGATCTCATTCACAGTCATCGTAGCCGGGAACTGTGTCCATTTGCGGGAGCGGCGGAGCGTATCGAGAGTCACAAAAGCTTCACTCTGCGGAGATTCAATTGGCCCCATAAAGGAAAACCGGACACTATGGTCGGATGGTGGCGGTGATTTACGAAACACAACTACGGCGGATGACACCAGCGCGTCGGTGAACTGCGCGTCCGTGGGACAGAAGCGATGAATATGCAGGAGCGTCACATGCTCGGTGAGATAGCGGCGCAAGGTGACGCCGTAATTCACGTCCATGAATTCCGAGGGAACCAGCCACACTGCTAGCCCTTGCTCTTTCATCCAATCGTGGCATAGCAGCATGAAATAGCAATACAGGCCGGCAAGGCCGCTAATGTCGAGTTGCAACGACCGCGCAAGCTGCGTCTTTAGACGTTCCTTTTCCGCCGCCGACAAATGGTGATGGCGGACATAGGGTGGGTTTGTCAGTACGAGGTCAAAGCGTTCTTCAGGCAATGGCCGCTTCGTGAAGTCGCCATTTACCACATGCAGGCCGCTGCTTCTCCAGAGGCGTGTAGCGGTTTCTGCAAACAGAGGGTCAAGCTCTATTCCGGTCGCAGCATCGATCTGCCCGGATGCAAAAACTTGAGAGACTGCCGAATAAAATGATCCGCTACCGATGGCCGGGTCTAAAAAGCGGATCGTCCCTTCCCCGCGCAAATCACGCACATAACGGGCCAAGCTCAGGGCAAGTGGGGCAGGTGTTGCAAACTGGCCCCATTTATTGCGCTCCGCCGCAGTCTTGAGTCCATCGAGACGCACCTGCTCTTCCAGACGATGTCCTTCGATGCTGTGTACTGCGGCTGCTCCCATACTTGCCCTCAGATTCCGAGCCGGTCAATATCTTCGAGTCGGTGTTCCCAAATCCAGTCTATGCCCTCAGCCGCCTCATATCCGAGATACGCAGCATCGAAGTAACCGCATAGGAACAGCACAAACACTACCTGCTCGCCAAAAGTGGCCTTGTGCTGATTGATTTTCGTGGCCTCCTCCTTACGGCGCTTGTTAACGTTTGTGAAATCACCCGCAGACTTAGCTTCGATAAGCAAAGGAAGGTGCGGCAGTTTCGCATTCAGAGGCTGAATCACGGCATCGACGGGAATCTTGACGCCCCTGGCTTCCGCGTTGGAGGACCTTACCAGCACATTAAGCCTAAAAGTGAATGTCCCCGGCTCCATAGATGGGGCTTATCGGCATTCATTGGCATGGATGCAGTTTAGCAATTGCACAAGATTGGACCAGGCGCCCGCCGAAAATGAGTCAATCTGCGAATCTTGGCAAATGCACGCTTCGCAATTCCTCCGACTTGACCGTCATCACCTGCCTCTTGCCAAGCGCGGGGATGCCGGTTAGCATCCATGTAGAAACCGGCCTGCAAAGCAGGTAGGGTGGTCAACGCTGGTTGAACCTACATTCATTGAACAGGGAACTTGACTCGAACATATTGGCTCGGTGTGCTGTCCGCCAGTTCGGAACGCCTAATGAGCCTCGGCGGGTTCCCACCGTCTTAGGACGGGTTCACCGGCGCATCATTTTACGGCCCCGTGGGTCGGCTTTCTGTTACAGTTGTGTCGATTTTCTGTATCTTCTCCAATCAGCACTGTCGCCACCGGCCATGTCGGTTTAGTTTTCCGCGCGATTCTGTTCTACTTCAACTTGTGTATCCCCGCCTGTTTCAAATCGGCCCGCTTACCCTGCCAACCTACGGAGTCTTCGCAGCCATTGCGCTGATTGCCGGGCTGATGCTGGCGATGCGGACGGCTGCGCGGCTGGGCATTTCGCCGGACAGCATGTGGAACTTTGGCCTGACGACCGTTGTGAGCGCGGTCCTTGGCTCACGGCTGCTGCTGATCTTTTCTCATTGGCACGATTTTCTTTCCTATCCGCTGGTGATGCTCAGCATTGCCATTCCGCGCACGGTTAATTCTGTGCTGACGGAGTTGGGCCTGGGCGCGTGTGCGGGGCTTTTGTACATGACGCTGAAACGGATGCCGTGGTTGCGCACGCTGGATGCGACCGCGCCCGGTTGGGCGCTGGGTCAGGCCATCCTGATGCTGGGCTGCTTTTTTGCAGGCTGCGACTACGGTCGGCCTACCGCGATGCCGTGGGGCGTCGTCTTCCATAGCCGTTGGGCGGCGATGTGGAATGGCACGCCGCTGGAGGTCAAGCTCCAGCCGGTGCAGATCTATTTATGTGCGGTCGAGCTGGCGCTGTGTCTGCTGCTGACGTGGTGGCTGCCGCGGCGGCGTCAAACTGGAGAACTTGCAGGCGCCTATCTGCTGCTGGCGGGCGTGGCCCAGTTTTTTCTCGACTTTTATCGCGGTGAGAATCGGCTGTTGCTTCTGCATGGCGCTGTATCGCTGACGCAGGCGATTGATTTTGGCATGGTGATCTTCGGTGGGTTGCTGCTGCTGGAGCGCAGTGACGCAGGCATCGAAGGAACCTCGGCGGCGGTGCATCCGTGAAAAAAACTTTGCAGCCGAAGCGCTTAAAAAAAGAGCGGCAGGTGCTCATCGATCCAGATGTCGAAGAGGACTTGAACGAAGTTCTCGATGAGGACATGGACGAGCATTCCGATCCAGCGCCGAAAGAGACCGAGCGCAGATTTGTGGTGGAGGAAGCCAGAGGCGGTCAACGACTCGATCAGTATTTAACACAGGAATTGCAGGAGGTCAGTCGGGCGCGGGTGCAACAGATGATCGAGCAGGGGCGCGTGCGGGTGGATGGCATCTCGATAAAGCCCAGCGCAAAATTGCGTCCGGGCGCAGTGATTGCGGTCGTGGGCGAGGCAGTGCTAGCTCCGCTGCGCGCTGAGGCGGAGGCGATCCCGCTCGACATAATTTTCGAGGACGAATTTCTGGCCGTCATCCACAAGCCTGCGGGGATGATGGTCCATGCCGGTTCCGGCGCGACGGACGACGCGCGCAATCGTGGCACGCTGGTCAATGCGCTGCTGCATCACATGGCGTCGCTGTCTGCTACGGGCGGCCCATTGCGGCCAGGCATTGTGCATCGCCTGGACAAGCAGACCAGTGGGCTGATCCTCGTCGCAAAAAACGATCGCGCGCACCGCAAGCTGGGAGAAATGTTTGCCCAGCGCAAGGTGCATAAGACATACATCGCGCTGGTGCATGGGGCGGTCAAGCTCGACAAGGGAACGCTCGACGCCGCGATCAGCCGCGACCACCTGCGACGCACGCGGATGACAACGCGACGGACGGGTGGCCGCGCTGCCGTCTCTCACTACAAAGTGATGGAACGGTTTGAGTCGCGCTATGGCCACTTTACGCTGCTGGAGGTCGAGATTGAGACAGGGCGCACGCACCAGATCCGCGTGCATCTTTCTTCCATCGGGCACCCTGTAGTGGGCGATACGCTCTACGGCGCGCCACTGCATATTTTGCCTCGACTGGAAGCGCCCGCCACGCGGCTGCAGAAGGAGGCCGCCGCGCGGGATGCGATCACGCTGGGGCGTAATTTTCTTCATGCGGCCAAGCTGCAACTGTTGCATCCGGAGACTGAACAGCCACTGGAACTGGTAGCGCCGCTGCCGCCCGATCTGGTCCAGGCGCTGCAACGGCTCCGATCGCAGACGTTGCAGCAAACAGCCAGCAAGGAAACAGTGCCCGCACTGTTAAAATCAAAACGATGATGGGATGG
>JAKAYS010000037.1 GCA_021826695.1 Acidobacteriota bacterium
CTGTGTTGTCATCAATCAGAATGTACAGTGAATCTTGGCTTTCCTTGTGATCAAGTACCCATTTAGCCTTCACGAGTAGCTCCCATGCATTCGTCATGAGAAGCGCGAACGCTTCCTCGCGGTAGGAAAAATTAGGTTTGTTATAGATTTCGATGGCTGAAATTGCCGCAAGTACCGACTTCTGCTAAATCCGAGCTTAACGACATGTGCGAGTCCTTACGGCGTATGATATCGCGCTTGCACCGCAGGGTGTCCCAAGGCGGAGAAATTGAGTGCAGCATCTTGGTTGAAAGTAAGAGCGAGCCGTCCACGACATCTGTATCCTGTTGATGCGAACGAAAACCCAACTCCTTCTGGAGTGAACATTTGAATGCGTGTCAATGATCTGGTGCCCGTTGCGCTTATCCTCGCATCTCTCACTCGTCCCGCGCTTGGCCAGGACTCGAAAAGCCAACCCACGGACAAAACTTTACGGCACTCGAAACGCCCGGACTTCAACCGGGACATTTTTTACCGAAACAAGCTTGAATTTTCCTATGAAATCGGCTGGCTTCCTTTCAATATTCCCCTGATATTCGACGTCTTCGTAGGCAGTCCCTATACGACGTGGCCGCTGAAATACACTATGGTCCCCAACATCGCTTCCCTCCGCTGGCAGGTGGACGGCATCCATGGTCCGTGGTTTCTACGGGGCAGTACGGACTTTACCTTCAGCGGCTCCTTTACTGCGATTCCAGAAGGCGCTGAAACCCGGTATGCGGCTTTCGACTTCGGCATACGCCGCAACTTCATCCCGCGTAACTGGAGGGCCATTCCCTACTATGAAATGCGCGGCGGCGTGGGGGACATCAACGCCAAGGGGCCGGACGGGGTGCTCTATGCGCAGGGACAGGACCTGACATTTACTTTGATGGTGGGCAGCGGATTCCGGTATGACTTCAATCCGAAATACAGCATTGCGGCCGGAGCGACTTATATGCACGTATCCAATGCCTATTTGTCTCAACCGAAATATGAGGATTTCGGAATCAATGTCTGGGGGCCGATATTTGGGATTAATGTCCGCCTGGGCAAGGAGAAAAAAAGTCCTGCGCAATAGCGACAATGACTGGGTACCCCATTCGCCGCGGCGAACCCGCGTTTTTGCGGGGACAGACGGGCGCGCCTCATTCCCACCACCACACTGTACATCTGCTTCCTGATGAGCCGCACAGTACGCGGCGCACCTGGCATAGAGTGACGCTGGATTCGACGTACGAGCCGTCCACGACATCTGTATCAAGTTGATACCAAAGAAAACTCAACTCGTTCTGACCCGGGGCGACCATTAGAATGCGCGTCAATAATCCGGTGATATATGCGCTGATGCTGGCATCTCCAACCTCTACTATCCCCCTGGCCGATCATGGTGTCCAGTTGACCATCGACAATGCGCTGATCGGTAGCGCCGCGGACGCAGCCACCGCCTTACTACAGGAATTTCCGATTAAAAAAATCTCGCGTGGGATCCCTACTTCGGCCACGCCCAACGTCCAGGCATCGCCAAGCGTCCAGCCTTAGAGTCTGTCAGAAACTTGGTAGCACGGAGCAGGAGGACTTAAAGAAGGGAACGGACTTCAGCCCATCCATACCGCCAACTCCGTAAAATCACCTGGGCTTTGGCCCCTATTGAAAGCAATGAATCGAATCTACCGCAGATGCACGACAATGCCCGTGCTTAAGGTCGCTAGACCGAAGCCCGGGGCGCCGGTAGAGACAAGTCGGGCATAGCCAAACTCAACTACACGCCAGTCAACGTTCGGATGCACCTTCAGATCGAGACCGCCGAGAAATTGGCCCTCGAATGTGGCGCCGCCGTTCTTGTTCGCGCCAGGGGGGAAACCTGCGCCATTCTGTGAGTAAGCATCGCCGATCAATTCGCCAATCTGGGAGTCTCCACCGCCGACCAGACCTTCAACATACGGATGGAGGGCCTTGACAGGCAGATTGAAAGCGAGGCGCGGCCCCACCAGGGCGATAATCAACGATTGCGCCGGGCCCCCGCCACGGCCGCCGTTGTTGGAACTGCCGGATTGAAGCGTGACGCGAAAATCCGGCCCCAGGTTGGCAAAAGTCAGATGACGCAGAACGCTCCTGTCGTCATATGCGCCGACGGTGGTTCCGTACATCTGCGGTTCATTGGCGGCATTGATATGGGTGGAACTGAACTCGCCATAGACGCCCACCTGTGCCATCGCTGGGAGCGGCGCGAGCAGGAGCAGAAAAGACAAAACCTTCCAGAGTCTCATCGTAGAGAAATACCCGCCTTCAAGAAATACCTTGTTCTGTTTAGTAAGACATCTACCGTGTTGGACGTTAACGGAGCCAGACTGTCATGGGGTATCTCTACGCAAGGTGCAGCCAGGACGTAGCCGACTCCTGCATCAGCCGAATGGCGGCAATCCCCGCAGCGCCAGCCTGAAGACATTGCGCGGCATTTCCCGCCGTCACTCCTCCCAGGGCAAAAACAGGCACCGGCCCGGCAGCGCGGCAGGCTTCCTGCAACAGCGCCAGCCCTGTGCCCGGAAGCGTCTGGGTTTGCGGCGAATCGCCGCGCACAATTTTTTCAAACACCGGCGCGAAAAGAATGCAGTCCACCGTCTGTTGTCGCGCCGCTGCCACTTCCGTCAGCGTGTGGCAGGAAATGCTGATGCAGAGTGGACTAGTGTGGCCCGAACCCGCAGCAAAAATAGCGCGCGCCTCGGCGGGCGTCAGCGCATTCGGCCCGGAGGGTAGATGGACCCCGTCCGCGCCCGCAGCCAGCGCGATATCCGGCCTACCGTTGATGAGCAGCCGAGTCTGACCAGATTTCTCTCGCCCCGCCGTTGCGCGGATGGCAGCCAGCATCGCCCGCGCCAACTCGACTTGATCTCTTGCAGAAATGTCCTTTTCGCGCAACTGCGCGAAGGCCACGCCGTTGGCCGCCCACACCGCAGTCTGCTCCACCAGACGAGCACGGGTATGCGCCTCGTCCCCTCCGTAAAAGCCCCGGTCTGTGATGGCATAGAGCATCGTGTTCCCTTCCATTTTGCACCGTGTCGGCGTTGCCATGGGCCGGATTGACGTTAGACACTATATTAGCTAACATGTTCCTAGCCGGAGAAAAATGCACAAAGCGACAATGCACGAGGCAAAAACGAACCTTTCCGCGCTGGTCGAACTGGCGCAGAAGGGTGAGGAGGTCATCATCACGTCCGGTCGCGAACGCAGGCCGGTGGCGCGGGTTGTTGCCGTGCCCCAGTCAAAATCGCGTGGACGGACTCCAGGTTTGTTCAAAGGAACTTTCAAAATCCGCCATGACTTCGACCGACCGTTGCCCGCCGACGAGCTTCGTTCATGGCTGGGTGAATAGGAATGGGCGAATCGAATAAGGACGGGAGAACAAGATGCGACTGTTGCTCGATGCCCACGCGCTGCTCTGGTGGATGCTTGACCTGAAGGACTTGAGCGGAAAGGCGCGTAAAGCGATCGGCGATTTTAACAACGATGTCTTCGTCTCAGCCGCGACCACTTGGGAGATCGCTACCAAGTTCCGAATCGGCAGGCTGCCGGAAGCCGGACCGCTCGTCCATTCGTTCCGGGACAATCTGCGAACACTCGGATTTTTGGAGCTTTCAATCTCTGTAGAACACGCGCAGCGCGCGGGACTTCTGCCTGGCGGGCACAAAGATCCATTCGATCGCATGTTGATTGCACAGGCCCAGACAGAGGGCCTTTTACTCGTCAGCAAGGAAGAGTTGTTCGACAGTTATCACGTTCACCGTTTATGGTGAGATAAGTGCCGCAAGGCCCCTGTGATAGTGTCGAAATTGAAGAGAAATCGTGCTTCGGCGCAGAATTTTGCGAGCGGCCGTTGTCTGAAAAGTTCTTGTAACCGCTGGCGATGCGTCAGCAGAAAAACATCCACGCTATGGAAGCATTCGATCTGCTTGTACTTGGTTCCGGCCCCGCGGGCCAGCGCGCCGCCATCTCCGCATCCAAGCAGGGCAAACGCGTTGCGGTAATCGAGCAGCGCGAATGCGTCGGCGGTGTCAGCGTCAACACCGGCACCATCCCCAGCAAGACCTTTCGCGAAGGAGTGTTGCACCTCTCCGGATATAACTACCGCTCCATCTATGGCATGAACTATCGCGTCAAGGACAAGATCACCATGTCCGATCTTGCCTTTCGCGTGCAGCATGTCATCAAGACCGAGATTGACGTCACGGAAGCGCAGCTTTCGCGCAACAATGTCGAAGTGTTGAAAGGCACGGCCAGCTTTGAGGACCCCACCCACATCCGCGTGACCAGCTCTTATGGTTCAAACATCTATGAGAGTAAGAACACACTTATCGCGGTTGGCTCGCGGCCCGCCACCAATCCCACGGTCCCGATCAATGGCCGCAACATCATCAACAGCGACCAGATTCTTTTCCTTCCAGATTTACCGAAGACCCTGATCGTCGTGGGCGGTGGCGTCATCGGCGTCGAATACGCATGTATGTTTGCCGTCCTCGGCGTGCGCGTCATCCTGATTGAAAAACGGCCCAAGCTGCTCGAATTTGCCGACCAGGAGATTGTCGAAGCGCTCAGCTATCATCTGCGCGACAGCCGCGTGACCATGCGTCTGAATGAAGAAGTACAAAGCGTCGAAGACATGCCGGATGGCACCGTCGTTGCCAACACGGAAAGCAAGAAGAAGATTCCCGCCAGCACGCTGTTGTATTCGGTTGGACGCCAGGGGAATGTAGACGATCTGAACCTGGCTGCGGCGGGGCTTGAGGCCGACTCCCGTGGACGCATCAGCGTGGATGAAAATTATCGCACCGCTGTGCCGAACATTTTTGCCTCCGGCGATGTCATCGGTTTTCCCAGTCTTGCGTCCGTTTCCATGGAGCAGGGGCGCATTGCAGCGGCGCGCATCTTCGGCGATGAGTCATTACACTCGAACCCAAAATATTATCCTTACGGAATTTATACGATCCCGGAAATCTCCTTCATCGGCAAAACGGAAGAACAGTTGACGGAAGAGGATGTGCCGTATGAAGTGGGCGTATCGTATTATCGTGAGATTGCGCGCGGGCAGATTCTTGGCGACACTACGGGTAGACTGAAGCTGATCTTTCATCGGGAAACACGTCAGGTGCTTGGCGTCCACATCATCGGGGAAGGCGCCAGCGAGTTGGTCCACATCGGACAGGCAGTCATGGCGCTCAATGCCACCATCGATTACTTTGCCGATACCGTCTTCAACTACCCCACTTTGGCGGAATGTTACAAGGCCGCGGCTTTCAATGGTCTGAACCGACTCAGTAAGTCGGAGTAAGGATTAGCGCTATGGGAAAGAGTCTTGGAATTTTCCTGACCGGGCGCATTGCCACGGGAGTCATTGAGGGCCAGACTCCCTGTACGTCCGTGATCCAATATCCCGATGACCCGGACGATACAGATTCCCTGCTGGATACGCCGCTCGATGGGCTCATCGAACTGGTGCGCGCGCAAGTGCTCCGCGCCACCAGGGAGAGCGGTCCGGTGGATGCGGTTGGGCTGGCGGTGCCCGGCATCGTTCGCGACGGCGTGGTCGAAGACTCTCCCAACCTTATCCAGTTGAAAGGCGCGCGGATGGTCGATCGAATGCGGATCGCCTTGAAAGGTATTGGCCTTGTTGTGCCCGTTACGGTCTTGAACGATGCCGATGCCGTCGCAGCCGGGGTCGCGGCGAAATATGGCCGACTCGATAAATTTATTCGCGTCTGGACGCTGGGCTATGGCATCGGTTTTGGCCGCCACCCCTATACCGAAGGCATCTGGGAGGGTGGCCACTGTGTAGTGACACTCGACGCCGGAGAAATGTATTGCGGTTGCGGCGGACGCGGGCATCTGGAAGGCATCATGGGCCACCGCGCCATGCGGCTGCGCTTCCTCGACATGGAGCCGGAAGAAGTCTTCGCGAACGCGAAGGCCGGGGATGAGCGCTGCGTAAAATTTGTGCGGCTATGGCATCGCAGCCTAGCTGCCGCCACATCCAATTCCATCCACATGGAAGGCGCTGGCCGCTTCTATTACACCGGCTTCAACGTAAGATTTCTCGACCTCAAACTGCTGAAGCACTATCTACAGCAGATGATAAAAATGAGTCCGATTCAAAACTACGTTGTAGAAGCCATCCCGATGGACGAGGACCTGGCCGTGACCGGCGCGGCGATTGCGGCGATGCATGCGGAAGGGCGCTAGCTAGAGTATTTCTCCTGTTGCGACAGAGGGAACCACGCAGGTCCCTCCACGACGCTGCGCTTCGGTCGGGATGACAGTGCTCTTAGCGACTCGTGAATCCGCGTCGCGATACCGCTATTGCTTTGTGAACAGACCCAGGTCGATCGAGTTCGCCATGGCTTGGTATCCAGCATCCTTCGGATGCAGGTGGTCGCCGGAGTCGTATTGCGGTGCGAAGTGCAAGGGGTTCCGCGGGTCGCGCACCGCCCGGTCAAAGTCCGCCACACCGTCAAACGTATGGCTGGTGCGGATCCACTCATTGATCGACTGGCGCACCTGATCTCCGGCCGGGGAATAGTACGTGCAGCCCTGATAGGGTGTCAGAGTCGCGCCAATCACACGGATTCCATGCTGATGGGCCTGCACAGCCAGTTGCGCCAGCCCGGATTCCAATCGCTGAGCGAGATCGCCGTAGGGCTGATGATTTGTGACATAGCGGCCGATATCGTTGATGCTTTCGAGCACGATGAGATACCGCGCGCCACTGCGCGCGAGCACGTCCCAATCCACACGCGAAATTGCGTTCGGCCCGTAGCCGTCCAGCAGCACGCGATTGCCGTCGATGCCGCTGTTCACCACGCCGAGGACACCGGCCTTCTTCGTATTGGCGTCCGCCGCAAGGCGGCGAGCGAGATCGTCGGGCCAGCGATGATTTTCATTGACAGTGGCGTAGGCGCCGTCTGTGATGGAGTCGCCGAAGGCGACGACGGCAGAGTCTCCCGGCGCATCGACATCCACTCCGCTCACAAAAAACCAGGACTGTTCCTTCCACTCGGCGGCGGGCAGGCTGGCCGCGCCCGCAACATCGCCCCGGGCCGCATAGGAGATTTGCCGGGCCGCGGAGTGTTCCGTTGTGACCATCGTGTGGTCGGGAAAATAAAGACTCACGGCAAGGTTGGAAAATGCCGGTACGTTCAGCGCAACCGGATCGCTGACGACCTCCGCCCCCGGCGGAATCGTTACGGATCCAATATGATGAAATGTCAGCGCACGGTCGGAGCCGGGCTGGATGCCGCTGAGGTCCGTGGTCTCATCCGTCTGCGCGTCCGGCCCGGAGATGGCGCCGAGCGCGACGTGGGCGCCTCCAATGTGCAGCGGCTCCGTGCCAAAGCGGTTCGAGAGCCACACGCGGAGCCGCTCCCCTCCGACACTGCAATGAACGATCTCGCGCAAGGTGTCGCCGGAAATATCCGGCGCGGTTCCCGGCGCGGCGGCCACCATGCCCGCGCCCCACGTTGCGACCCAGGGAGAGTTGGCGGGACCATGACTGGAAGAATGCGTGGCCGCGGCACAAAACCGCGCAGCTACCAGCAGGCCAAGAAAACCGACAAAAACATGCCGTTGGACACGTTGGATAGACAGGCCGTATCCACAATCGTTACAGAAAAACCAGAGAATGCGCATAAGAAAATACAATACGCTGAATGGCGTCGAGAGTAACTGAGAAAATCTGCTTAATATATGCGCTGATACGTGCGGGTGATGCGATCATGCCAGCAAAGATTGTCCTCATCGACAAACGACCACAAGAATCCCATGCCCAGCGGCAGGCACGAAAGCCACCACGCCGCCAGCCGGCGACGCAGCGCAGGGCGACTTGGATTCTGATCGTCAAATGTACAAAGCGCAATGTGCGCGTACAGCATGCCCGCGGTAGCGCCGCTGAGCGAGAAAAACAGCATCTGGTAAAGCAGCCAGAGCGCCGCGTAGACCGCGCCAGCCAGCACGACAGCCGTCAGACCCTTGGGCAGGTGCGGCGTGGACGCCACAAAGACTGCGAGAAATCCTAAGAACCCCGCCGTCACTGCGGCAAAGTCCACTGCAAAGGCCATCAGGCGGCGATCGATGGACGCAGGCTCGACCATAAATGGCATATAGTCTGAAGCGCCGGTTCCCTCATTCCGGCCATAGGTCGTTGGTTCTTTATCGAGCGAGATAGCAGCCCATTCCAGTCCTTTGAAAGCGCGGACTCCGGGTGCGCCACCGCGTGTTTCCTCAACATTCGTCGGCGGTTTTGTAGCGTGGTGAATTGCAAGAGTCATAGTCTGTTTCAAATCTGGTCTGCCCTGCGCTCCAGCCTGTGGTCCGGCCTCCGATCCAGCATGTGCGGCACGCATGGACTCTGCCGACTCTGTGGACACATTGCTTTCCGGCAATGCCTGCGTATTCACGCTCGGGGCAGCCTGTACTTCGAAAATGCGAAGATGCGAAGATCCTTGGCCCTGCAACGCGGGGATTGGCCCACACACCGAAGACTCGGCCAGGCGTGGTCGCGCGCGATGGGTGGAAACCAACTCTCGTGGAAACTCAATCAGTTTGGAAGGCAGAAACGAGCGTGGCTCAACCAGGGAGGAGGCGAGCAGTTCTTCCAGAGAAGGCTCCTGCTCGCGAGCTGGCTGGTGCAGACGCATCTCTTTTGTGCGTTCGGCAAAGTGCGGCATCACCGCTTTGCCAGATTGCGTTCGCAGCGGAGATCCATAGCGCGCTGCAAAGGCTTGCTCGCCTGTGAGCTGTGACGTCTCCCGCTCTGTACTTTGAGCGGAAAGAGGGAACAGGGGGAGGGCAGGATCAAGCTGAAAATTAATGGACGGTTCCGGTGTGGTTTCCGTTGCTTCGGGAAAAGTCTGGGGGGAGGGCGAAGCAAAATTCAAGAGCGCGGATTCTTCATGCTGCATGCGCGCGGCATTCTTTTCGGATTCAATCCGCGCATCCAACGCAGCGCGTTCCGCCAGTGCTTTCTGGGCCTCTTCCGCGGCCTTTTTCGCCTGTTCGGCTGCGAGTAACATTTCCCGGTAGGAAGGTGCGGAGGCATACCGTGACGCGACTGCGCGCGCGATGCTGGATGCACGAGAGCTGGTGGCAATGTTTGCGCCAAAAGGGTTCAAGTCCGAAATGGCCTCCTGGTGCCTGGCGCGATTCGCGTCCTTGGCCCGATACGCATCCAGCCGCTGCGCCAGTTGCTGCTTCCACTCCGGAACCTGGGCCGAATTCTCAGTTGTCACCTGGGCGGGTTGCTCTGGCGTCGGTATCTGCTGTGGTGCGGACAATGCTGTGCTCACCCTTGATGTTCTCCTGTGTATAGCCCTAAAATCGGTGCAGTTTTCAGTGTAAAGCAGGTACTGCCCCGCGCATGGAAACGTGCCGGGATTTCCTGCTTTCAATGCACAAACGTTTGGATTGGAGTCGGAGGGTCGCGAAAAGACAGCACTGTTGCACGCGCTTGGGGGAGCAGCGTCAGGGCGTGAAACCGAGATGTCCTGGACCAGAGCAACGGATTGAAACTCAGGTGGAAACTTTCTTTCCGCGGAAGGCTTTACACTGAAAGTGTTCCGGCCATGAGAACCCGTGCTTATATCAGTATCATGCTGCTGGCGTTCTGTCATGTGCGAATGCGGGCGCAGGCGTTGACGAAGCAGCTACCGCCCAACCACCCCGGTGCTGTCGCAGACCCTTCCGCCACCCCGCGCGATGCTGCATCCTCCATGGACAACACACCGCTTCCAGATGCGCCGGACGTGCAAAATCTTCCCCAAAGTCTTCCCGTTGCCCAACTCGTTCCCGTGACTCCGTCAGGAGTGCCTGTCACCATCCATGCGCGGAAACAGGAGAAGCAGGGCGATACCTACGAATTGCAGGGAGAAGTGGAGATCGACTATCAGGATTACGTGGTCCTGGCCGACCACGCGACCTACAACGCAGACACCGGCGAAGTAAAAGCCGATGGCCACTTGCAGGTGCAGGGTGGACCGGACAACGAACTGATCTACGCCACCCGCGGCACTATGAACCTGAATGCGCAAACAGGGCATTTCTACGATGTGATCGGTTCTGTCGGCGTTCTGCGATCCAGTACCAGTACGCGGGCCGTCTACACGACACCCAATCCCTTTCTGATGAGCGGCAAGGAACTCATCAAGAAAGGTCCCGACGCGTACGAGATGAATGGCGGCAGCATGACCTCCTGTCGGCTGCCCAAGCCGGACTGGCGGATTCTCGCTCCCCATATTTTCGTCGACGACGGCACGGCCAAGGCTCGGAATGCAAATTTCCGGCTGTTTGGAATTCCGATTGTCTACCTGCCGTATGTCACCCATGCCGTGAATGCTTCCGGGCGTCAATCGGGATTTCTGATTCCTGTTTTCAGCCCGTATGACACCATCAAAGGTACCGTCGTCGGAGAAGCGTATTACTGGGCCATCAATCGCAGCGCGGATCTGATGTTGGGCTTGCAATACTATTCTTTGCGGGGATTCGAGCAGAGCGCGGAGTTTCGCTTCCGCGGCCGCGGCAACGATTTTGTCCACGGCCTCTACAATGGAGTCGAAGATCGCGGCCTGGCCCCGCAATACATCAATCAGGGGGGTCAGGACACGCTCATCATGGCCCGCCACGATCTGACTCCCTATACGCGGGCCATCACCAACGCGGAATATCTCAGTTCATACACCTATCGACAGGTCTTCGCGCCGAACTTCTCCCTGGCGATTTCTTCTGAAGTAAAGTCCTGGGCCTTTGTGACCCATCAGAAGAACGGCTTCGCCAGCAGCTTCGATTTCGAACGCTATCAGAATTATGCGAGCGACACAGCCGGGGATGAAGTCCGAATTCTGCATTTGCCCGCAGTCGAGCTCGATGCCGTCGATCACAGCATCGACAAGTCTCGCGTGCTTGCATCCGGGCAGGCATCGCTCGATTATCTCTCCCGCTCCGAGCCCTACTATCGCTCCCCCAATGTGGGGCGAGTAGATCTATTTCCGCATCTGTCGGTGCCATGGATCTCCCATGGATGGACCTTCCGCCCCATGTTCGGCGTGCGGGAAACATCGTATTCCCATAGCCAAAGCATCGGGCCTATTCCGAATTTATCCCAGCCACCCGTCCTCTCGACGGGACAAACTCCGTCGGTCCTCCCCGGCCAGGACGCTGTGCCGACTGCGGAGGAAGCCAGTCTCGATCGCAGCGCTGTCGAGACTGGGATGCAGGTCCTCCCTCCAGTGGTGGAGCGCGATTTTACCGGACCTTTTCTCGCCAGGCATTTTGGAGTCGCCCTCCGGCACACCGTGGAACCGGAGATCAACTATCGCTACGTTGCCGGCGTCGATAACTTCAATCGCGTTCCCCGCTTCGATCCCATCGACATCTACAGCGACACCAATGAACTGGAATACGGCCTGACCCAGAGGCTTTTTCTCAAGCGTCTCCACCCCAAGCCGTGCGATAAAGACCCCGCGAAGGCAAAATTGCAGAAAGACTGCGGCGAGGTTTCCCGCGAGTGGCTCTCCTGGTTTCTGGGCCAGAAATATTTTGCCGACCCAACCTTCGGTGGTGCCGTCATTCCCGGCCGCCGCAATGTGTTTACCAGCACGCTGGATTTCAGCGGCGTGGCCTACATTACTTCTCCGCGAAGCTTTTCTCCGATCGTCTCTAGATTTCGCGCCAACACCAGCGCCAACACCGACCTGGAGTGGGACTTCGACTATGACGCCAAGGTCGGTCGTGTAGCGGCCAGCAATATTTTTGCCAACTATCGGCACGGAGACTTTTTTACCAGCTTCGGCGATGCTCTGCTGAATGCCGTGGGAGAAACTCCCGTGCCGCCCAACCAGCCGCCAAATTTTGTGAACTATAACCAGATGCAGCTTTTACTTGGCTATGGCGCACTGACGAAACCTGGCCTGAGCGCGGCCGCCAGCGGTGGGCTGGACCTGAATCTGCGTTCGCTCGAGTATGCTACCGTGCAGACCACGTATAACTTCAACTGCTGCGGTTTTACCGTGGAGTACGAAGATTACTCGCTCGGCGCAATACGCAATGAACATGTGGCGAGCTTCAGCTTCACCCTCGCTGGGGTGGCTTCCGCCGGCAACCTGAAACGCGCCGAGCGCCTGTTCTGAAGCGGGTGAAACATTTTGGACGATAGCTGGTTGCGATATAGCGGGTGCCCCATCCTCGCCGCGTTGTTTGCGGCTAGGGTGGGATACACAAGAACGATCTACAGTACGTGTGCTCACAGCCGTTCTTCTGTTAGAGCATAGTAAGCATGTTGTGCTGTGCCGAACGCGAGGGACCTTGGTTTTCACGCCAAACACTAAGGTCATGCACTCCCGCCATCAGCGTCAACCTGGGCCTGCGTGTGATAATGAAATAGCATACTTTTATTGGGGAAACCGTTGCGTATATCTCGTTTTTTCGTCATTCTTTTTCTGGTTGCTGGAGTAGGTTGCAAGGCGCAGAGCGCGCCCGCAAACAATGCCACGGAAGCCAAACTGGACCGTCAGATCAAGCTCACCATACGGTCGCAATACAACGTGCCGCCGGACTATACGGTGACTCTCGGTCAACGGTCGAAGAGCGACATCAATGGGTTCGATTCGCTGCCTGTGACGTTCAGCAATGGGGGCTCCCAAAAAAAGGTCACTGAATTTTTGATTTCCAAAGATAACAACACGCTGGCGCGGCTGGAGAAGTTCGATCTGACAAAAAACACGTCCGCGGGGATCTCCATCCTTGGACGGCCCATTCGAGGCAATCCCAACGCCAAAATCACTGTCATCAATTTCGACGATCTTGAGTGCCCGTTTTGCGCCCGGATGCATCAGGAAATATTTCCCGCTACTGAAGCGCACTATGGCGATCAGGTCCGCTACGTTTACAAAGATTTCCCACTGGTGGAGATACATCCCTGGGCCATGCATGCCGCCGTGGATGTCAACTGTCTGGCGGCGCAAAACCAGCCCGGCTACTGGACCCTCGTCGATTACATCCATAGCCACGGGAATGAAATCACTGGGAACGACAATCATCAAGACCCTGCCGCTAGCATGAAAAAACTGGATGAACTCACCCGCCAGGAAGGCCAGCGGGACAAGGTCAATATGAACAAACTGAATGCCTGCATCTCCAGGCAGGATGAGTCTGCCATCCGCGCCTCCATGAAGGAAGGGGATGCGCTCGGCATCGACGGCACCCCAACACTTTTTATCAACGGGGAACGCGCGACAGGCGCCATTCCGCAGAGTATGCTGTGGACGATCATCGATCGCGCCATTTCGGATGCAGGTGGCGTGCCTCCGCCGCAAACGGACAGCAATCCGGTAAAGGCGACAGCAACCACTGGCAAATAACTTCCTGACCTCTACCTGTGCGTTGAGCAACGAGTGCATTGGGCGAGGAGAAAAGATTGAATGCATGAAAGTATCGGCAACTGGACAACGGAGAACGGGATTGAACTTACATTCGAAGCAAATGTCATTTCTAGGCTATTTTCGTCCTGTAATCGGACTTGATTCCCAAACAGCGTCTCGGCTCCGCCGCAGGATTGCTCTACAGGCTATGATGGGTGCGCTTCTCCTGACCACCGTAGCTGGCTGCAAGCGTACGCCCAACCCGGACGTGTGGGCCACAGTCAACGGCCACTCGATCATGAAAGCGGAAGTGCAAAAGTACTTCGATAACAAGGTGAGCACGATGCAGCAGCAGCCCACCGAGGACGAAGCTGCCATGCTTAAGCTCGACATTCTTCATAATCGAATCGATGAAGAGGTCCTACGGCAGCGCGCGGAAAAATTGCATCTTGTCGCCACGGACGCCGAGGTCGATGCCAAGATTGCCCAACTCAAGGCCCCTTACACGGAGCAACAGTTCGACGCCCAACTGAAGGCGAAGAACTTGACGCTCGAAGACGTTCGCCGCGATTACTGGCTTTCGCTGACCACGAACAAAGTGCTGAATAAAGAGATCGACTCCAAGATCAACATTACCGACGCCGACGTTGCAAACTTCTACAACCTGCACAAAGCGGACTTCAATCTGATCGAACCGCATTATCATCTGGCGCAGATTGTCGTTACCTCGGCCCCCGCAGCCCAACCCGGAAACCTGCAAAACAGCAAGGCCACCAATGATGCGGAGGCCCGCAAAAAAATACAGAGCATCCACAATCAACTGGAAAGCGGTGGAGATTTTTCCGGACTGGCCATGAACTACTCGGAGGACCCCAATACAGCCTCCAGCGGCGGCGACATGGGCTTCATTCTCGACTCGCAGATGAAGACCAATCCCGAAGTATATGCGGCAATCACCAAGCTGCGCCCTGGCCAGATCACAGACATTCTGCCGATCTATCAGGCCGCTCAGGGCGGATCGAGGCACGCGATAGGCTACGTCATCTATAAACTGATTGCCGTAGAACAGGCCGGCCAGCACCCACTCAGCGATCCGCGCGTGCAGCAGATGATTCGCCAGCAGTTGCGCGACAGCCGCTCCCGCCTGATGCAGAGCGCATATTACGAAGTTCTGCGCGATCAGGCGCGCGTCGTCAACTACTACGCGGAAGATTTACTGAAGAACATTCATTAGGACAATATCTACAGAACAGGTAATTCAAAATAGTGTGCGTCATTCTGAGGTCGCCGCGCCTGCCCGCTGCGGAGGGGCGACCGAAGAATCCAGAGGGTGATGGCAACGCGACTCAAGCAAATATTCTCTGGATTCTTCACTCCTGTCGCTCGCCTGGCGAGCGACCTACAATTCAGAATGACTCCTCTTGACCTTCCACTCCACGAAGCATAAATCTGGTATAAGAAATATTTTTCGGCTTGGCGCGATGGAAGGTGTCCGTCCGCCTATTCGATCACCAGCAGCACCTGACCGGCCTGCACCGTCGCCCCGGCCTCAACTGCAATGCGGGTGATGTTCCCGGCCTTCGGCGACTTCAATTCATTCTGCATCTTCATGGCTTCAATCACAATCAGCCCCTGTTGGGCCTGCACGCTCTCTCCCGCTTGCACCAGAACGCGCACGATCCTTCCCGGCATCGGGGCCGTGACCGGCTTTGCGCCCGCAACATGTGCAGCGGAATTCGAGCGAGAGCGCAAGGACCGCGGATCGCGGACCTGGTATTTGATTCGTTCTCCCTCCAACACCATCGCAGGGTCTTCTGGCCGAGCGTCCAGCAGAATGCGATACGATTTTCCCTCAATCAGCACCGACAGTATGTTCGGCTGCAACATCCGCAAGTCTGCGTGGCATTCCTGGCCGTCGAGCGTGATCTGCCAGCCGAGGCCATCGCCAGTGGGCTGGATCGAAACGCGCCGCTTCCCGCCATTCAGTTCGATGTCGTAGTTCAAGAGCGCAACGCCTCCTTGCGGGCCACGGCTTTCCACGCGCTTGCGGGCGAGGCATCGTCCGCGCCACGAATCATGTTCTGAGATTGTGTCATTACAAAAAATGCTGCGGCGATTGTGGCTACAGCATTGATATTTGGGTCACGCTCTCCCTGCTCCGTTTGCAAGGATGTCTCCGCCAACAAACGCTCCAGATATCCTGTATCGATCTTGGCGGACCGAAAACCCTCATCGCGCAGGATGAGGCGAAACAGGTTTACATTCGTCGCGATCCCACCCACATGGTATTCGTCGAGTGCGCGCAGCATTCGCTCAATGGCAAGCGAGCGTGTCGGCGCATAAGCAATCAACTTCGACAGAATGGGGTCATAGTCCAGCGGTACCGTCCAGCCCTCGTAGATACCGCAATCTTCACGGATGCCTGGCCCGGAAGCTTGCACCAGCCGCGTAATTTTTCCTGGCGACGGAAAAAATTGGTTCTCTGGATCTTCCGCGTAGATGCGACACTCGATCGCATGACCACGCAGATGAATGTCCTGCTGCGTGAAGGGAAGCGTCCTGCCTTCCGCAATCTGAATCTGGAGATGCACCAGATCGAGGCCCGTGACCAGTTCCGTGACAGGATGCTCGACTTGCAGCCGAGTATTCATTTCCAGAAAGTAAAAGTTGCGCTCCGAATCGACCAGAAACTCCGCCGTGCCCGCATTCGTGTAGCCAGCCGCCTGCGCCAAGCGAACTGCCGCTTCACCCATCCGGCTTCGCAGCGTATCGTCCACAAATGCGGAAGGAGCTTCCTCAATCACCTTCTGGTGCCGCCGCTGCACGCTGCACTCGCGCTCGCCGAGATACACGCAGTGGCCGTGTTGGTCTGCCAGAATTTGTATTTCAATGTGCCGGGGCCGGTCGATCAGTTTTTCTATGTACACATCCCCCGACCCAAACGCGCGTTCTGCTTCGCTCCTAGCGTTCTCCAGTGCTTCGGAAAGGTCGGTTTCCGAGTGTACCGCGCGCATCCCTTTTCCGCCGCCGCCAGCGGCGGCCTTCAACATGATGGGATAGCCTATCTCGCTGGCGACCTGCTTCGCTTCCGCCAAAGATTCCAATGCATGGACAGAGCCCGGTACACGGGGAAGGCCTGCCGCATCCGCAGTTTGACGAGCGCGGGTCTTCGATCCCAGCATCCGCATGGCGTTGGCGGATGGTCCGATGAAGCGGATGCCCGCGTTTTCGCACGCTGCTGCAAAGTCCGCATTCTCCGATAGAAATCCGTAGCCCGGATGAATTGCATCCGCCCCACTTTTACGGGCAACTTCAAGAATCAAGTCTCCGCGAAGATAGGATTCCGTAGCGGGCGAGGGGCCAAGCCGGTACGCTTCATCGGCATGGGCAACGTGCAAGCTTGCGCGGTCCGCATCGGAATAGACCGCCACGGAGGAGATACCCCGTTCCCTACATGCGCGAAGAATACGCAGGGCAATCTCACCCCGGTTCGCGATAAGTATTTTTTCGATCTTCATATTCAAATGCTATTACGTTAGGTATGTCGTCCTGAGCCGAAGGCGAAGGATATTGCGGTTTGCACAGGAAAACAAGGTTCTTCACTTCGCTGCGAGTTCACTTCCTGAGTGGGTGCGGGTTATGCTAATTTCCGTGCGATGGATTCATCGAGTATTTCACGCACTGTGAGCGGCACAATGATGCAGTGCTCCCTCCGAAAGAAAGCATCGATCTCCCGCAAGGCATCTGAGGAAAACTCGAACGAGACAAAGAAACCTTTCGTGCGCTTTTCGCGCAACATGGCAGCCTCAAACAGATCGATGTCGGGTCTGCCCGCCTTGTCTTTTTGCTTCACCTGCACCGGATACCAGGCGTCCATGAAGTCGAGTTCCCCGGCGGTTTTCCCGCTTCCGGTGGGCATGGACGATACGGGATAAATACGCCCGTCGATGCCCATGTCGCCAACTTGCGCCTTGTTTGGGATACCTCCGAGCGCGATCACCGCCCAATTCTCGAATTCAAACGGCGGGATGGTTCGGAGCTGTTTTTCTGTCCACGGCAGGTCACGCACAACAAAGCCGCGCCCAACGCGCCACAGTTTTTCATCTTCTGGGAGTCGGCACACGTCCCGTAATCGCTTCGCCATCACGCGGCAAGCGGTCGGGGAAATGTCGATTCCAATCCATTGTCGTCCCAGATTTTGAGCCGCAACCAAGGCCGTTCCGCACCCGCAGAACGCATCGAGAACTATGTCATTCTCGTTGCTGGACGCCTTAATGATTCTCTCAAGTAGCGGAAGTGGTTTCTGTGTCGGATAGCCGAGGCGTTCCGACGCCTGGGCTTGGATTGGCTGAATATCATCCCAGATCGTATCTATTGGCTGCCCCTGCATCTCGTCGAGATAACGCTTTTGTGAAGCCAAGCCAGTTGATGAGTAGTGAATGATTCCCTGTTTGTCGGATTCTTCCATCCGCTCTTTAGTCCATCGCCACACTCTCTTATGGCCCTTCCAGTCGTAAGTAAGATTTGGGCGGTCGGGATTCGGGTTTGTTAAATCACTCAAGCGGAAGCGGCGACCGGTTTCTTTCTCGACGAAGCGGTAGAATTTATTGAGGTATTCGGGATCGTATTCCTTGAAAGGGCGGTTCCATGTTAATTCCTCACCGCCGCCGTAATAGAAAATCGTGTCGTGGTTGTTTGGAAATCCCTTGAATGCCAAGCCCTTTGCATTTGTTCGCTTCCAAATGATTTCACTTCGAAAATTGTTCTCTCCGAAAATCTGGTCGAGCATCACTTTGACGTAATGGCTGGCGTGCCAGTCGCAGTGGTAATAAAAGCTGCCCGTTTTTTTGAGAACACGCGCCAGTTCGACGCAGCGCGGTCGCATAAATTCGATATAGGCTTGCGTGGATTCATGCCGGTCCTCGAACGACCGTTTTTCTTTCGTCTCGCCCCAGAACACTTCATAGTTGCGGTTGGAGTTGAATGGCGGGTCAATGTAGATCAGGTCCACGCAGGCGTCCGGCAGTTTCCTGAGTTGGTCGAGGTTGTCTCCGCAATAGATGACGCGGGTATCGAGCAGCGAGGAAGGCTTGCGGGACAAGGCACACATGGCGCAAATTATCTCATGCAAAGGACGTAAAAAGTAGACTGACTGATCCTTGAGCCTGTTTCACAAGGGAGTCAGATATATAAATCTTTTTTTCTGCGAAACAAGACGAATTGCAGAAAACGCCCTAGCTGAATAGAGTGGGTTCATCGTTCGACACATCACCCTTTTTTGTGACGCGTCTCACCCTGGATTGCGTTACTGGCGGAGGCGCGGAAGAAACTGCTCGCTCCGAATGGTCCGACGCCAACAATGTCAGCAAATCCTGCATCTCCCTGCGAATGTCCTTCAGCCGCGGCGCATCTGGAGCGGGTCTGGTTTGAACACTCGGCAGTACTTTTGCGTTCTTGCGGAGCACTGACTCGGGGGCAACTGGGGCAGCCTTGGTTGGTTGCGGCGCATGGGTGTCCTCAAGTATCTGCATCGCGAAGGAATTTCGCTCTATGGGTGTACCACGGCGTTTCTCAGCAAGCAGTCGGCGGGCACCCGCGATAGTGAATCCTTCGCTGTAGAGCAGATGCTTGATCTGCAGGACCATCTCCACATCGCGCTTGCGATACAGTCGATGTCCCGTGCCGCCCTTGTTGGGTTTGAGTTGAGGGAATTCAGTTTCCCAAAAACGCAGCACATAGGCGGGCAGGCCACACAGACGAGCGACATCGCCAATGCGGAAATAGAGTTTGTCTGGGATGGAGACGAGCGTTTCTCCAGATTGCGTCTTGCGCCGGGTTGGCTGCTGTTGCGCCATCTGACTCCCCTCGTTTCGCAAGGTAGAAATACTACACAACTACAGCGGAAAGCCAAAGTATGCACGCCTGACACAGCTCATGCTACCCAAAGTATAGGCGATTGCTCCTCGATGATGCAGCTTTTTTCTTGTGGCACACAACTCATCCAGCCGCGGAAACACACCATTCTCAGCCTGACACTTTGTTTCCTAAACGTTTTTGGACAGATTTTTTATCTGCGAGGCATGCCGCCTCCACGCGGTGCGAAAAACATCGGCCTTGGCGCCCATGCGGGATGGGGTGGAAAGTCAGGCGGGCGCGCTGGACCTACTGGACGCCCGCGGCTAAGATTATCCAACTGTCCTGGATCCAGAGGACGACCAGGGTCCTGCCGCAATGCAGGTTCTCGTTGCTCGAATGTTGGCCGCGCAGGAGGGGGTGGTGTACGCGTGAGCAAGGTTTTGCCTGGCTGGCTGCCGCCATAGATCGTGCTCGGTAGCCGAGCGCCATTCCGTGCCGTACGCCCTGGTTCGGTGTATGGCTCCGTATTGTTGCGGTACGTCGAACTGGCGGTATTCGGCGCGGGCCGCATGTTCCCGAGTTGCGGAAACACCCTGCTCGGCTGCTGAACAGTGGGGCGAGAGGGCACAGCCGAATTCCTCGCACCCGGTGTCAACCTCTGCTCGCCCCGGAACGTAATCAGGTTGGGACGCTGAGAAGAAACTGGAACCGCCGTCACAGGATGCGGCACAACGCTACGCGTTGTCGGGGTAATGAAGGGATGTGGAATGATCTCCGTATGCGCCATTTGCTGCCTTGTAGGGTGTATCGCAGTGCGTGGGGTAATGAGACGTCCGCTGGCGAATTCATTCGCCCGGACAGCCGTGGTGGCAATGTTCCGATTGGCGTAGCGGATGTTCCGGAACGTTCCTTTCTTGTGGTAGTAGCGGTAGTAGTTATTGTTCGTGATGTTGGTAATGTTGGTCACACGGTTGATGGTGACGCGATTGATGTTCGTCACGTTGACCTGGCTGAAATATCCCGGACTACAGTGGTACCAGGGGTAGTACGGTTCTCCCGGCCCTAGCGGGAACCAGGCCGACAGCCCAATCCCGCCGCCAATACCAATTCCCGCGGCAAATCCCGGACCTCCTACAAACCCTACCAGCGCGGGGGAGTAGATCGGCACCACGCCAAAGGGTCCAGGCACCCAGCCCCAGCGGTTTCCGTAGTAGGCCCAGCGTCCATAATGGAATGGCGCAAATCCCCAGGGATAGGCATCCACCCAAGTCCATCCCCACGGGGAGACCCAGACCCAGCTTCCAGTGGAATAGGGGACCCATCCGACTGGCACGCTGTTGGGATACCAGACCGAACCGTAGCCCGGGGTATCGTTCCATGTCCCGTATTGGTCGAGATCGTCCGAGCCGATTGTATCGGGATTTACATATTGCCGTGTCTGCGAACTCAGTAGCGTCCGGTCACGCTGCTGGCTCCATGCGTCGAAGGGATCTTTGCCAGCTAGCGATAGAGATGTCACTGTAATGGGATTCGTACCCATCAACCGAACCGAATGACCCGTTCCGAGAGTTTGCGACAATTTGGGGCCGCTGATCTCGATCTCTCCCGAGTTGACGGTCACGACAGTTCCACCATCTCCGGTATAGCAATCGATGCGAAAATCTCCGGGCTGCATGACAGTGATGGCCCCATTCGGTGTATCCACTTCGACAGTGTGATTGGGATCGAGAGTGAAGGTGCGCACATGCAGGCTGCCCTGCGACAGGCCCAACTGTGTGATGTCGTTGTTCAGATTCGTGACGGACAAATCGGTGTAATGCCAGATGTGGACTACCGCTTGCTCCAACTGGAGTTCGGCGCGACCGTTCGCATCCACGTACATGCGATCGCCGGTGGTCATTGGATAATTCTCTGAGGCCTGCGTCCAATTCTGCACTCCAGCCGGCTGGATCGATACGTCGCCCTGAATTTGCGTAAGTCTGGCGACGCGCACTGGCGGATCCTGGTTGTCAGCGTTGTTCGGACCGGATGCAAAGGCTTGCGACGCTAGAGCGAAGAAAAATGCTGCCAGACACAGGGCCGTTGCCAATGATTGCCGATTGCGTTGCATACTTCTCGTTCCTCTGGCAGGTTCTCTTTAACACTCGCCACTGCAATAATTGAACACTGATCTTTACTATATGTTTTCGCGCGGTGGACTTTAAGTCCATACTAGTGAAATTCTAAATCTTGTAGTTTTTTATTAACAATATAGTTAGATACCATTCTGGCGAGGTTCCGTGCGTTTCTGGGAGGCTTTTTTTTGAAAAGTTGGGCACAGTCTAACGCCGCAAAAATGCAGCGGATTTTTTGGAATTTCATTGGATGCAGCCATCACGAATCCCGGCAGAAAACCAGAAATCCGAGCGAGAACTTCAACCCGCGACAACGGCATCCAGAGCCTCACTAACGGAAACAATCCGCCCACCTTCGTATTCCCTTACCGAGAGCAAAGCTCGATCTCCGGTAACAACGAAGTCGGCTTTAGCGGCAAGCGCCGTGCCTATGACGACATCGTCATCTGGATCAGGGGCAAGACGTGGCACAAGGGTGGGCCGTACCAAAGCAACCAGTTCGGCATACAAGTCAACAATCTGGTCAACAGACAGCAGCGAAGCGGCGATCTTCCTATCGAATTTGGGACGGGAAAGAATGTCTGTTAACTATGCAAGCAGGGGAGCACTGCTAAAAAACATCACTTCTCCGCCAAGCCAGCGCGCAGGAGTTGTCTTGGAGGGCCATTCCACAATAGTGCTGACGTGACGACATTCGTGTCCAACACCAATCGCATCAGCTAGGATTATGTGCGCGTCTTTCGGCGCGCATAGCAGCGATCTCCGCGGCAACTGCCTCTGGCGACATAATGGCCGGGTCTTCCACGGCATTCATGCGATCCATCGCAGAAAACAACTGGTCCATGCGTTGTGTTCTAAGCTGCTCGCGCAACCATTTCTCCAGCAATTCGGATGATAATAGCCCTGCTTGCTGCGCTTCCTGAGCCAGTTGATCGGGCAATGTGATCTGGACAGTAGTCATTTCATTTTCCTTTGGATAGCCAGTTTTCCATCCTTCAATCTTTATCGTAACGCTTTTACCGGATTTGCCTGCATCAACTGCGTTCGATCCTCATAAAAGCTCTCGCGGGTGAAACTTTCCGTGGGCGAGTTTGGCAGTTTTTCAGAACCTTCCGCGAGTTCATTCAGTATGGCATGGCATTCCTCTACTTATGAGTCTACCCGGAGGGCATCGTGGCAATGCCGTGTGGTGGGAG
>JAKAYS010000202.1 GCA_021826695.1 Acidobacteriota bacterium
CGGGTAACTTTGGGGGTTGAAATATCCACCAAAGTATATACCATCGAAAAGCTTCGTTATATTATTTTTTATGCGATTGAAACGTTTCTGTTTGTTATCGTAGTATTTCATTTGGATCGCTAGAAGAGCAAGCGAGGGAGAACGGTACAACATAGCGCAGAATCGAAAATAATCCATAGTGCTTACGTTGCTTTCGGGGCGAACCGCTCCAATCCAGGCCAATAGCGCTGACCTTTCGTGTCTCGATCTTTATTAAGTGACAATCCTGGAAAATGTGGGGACTCTATATGGTAGTAAACCGATGTCGAAAGGCGATACGGCTGACCGCACTGCTTTTTCTGCTTGCGCCGATGCTTGCGTCAGGAGCAGCGGTCGATGCATGGGAAGGGACCATCACGATTCCCACCTATGATCTCGGGCCTGCGGACCCGAACCCATCTTTCCCATTGATCAACCGGAAAAATGTGTATCCCTACACCATGCTGGACAGTCTTACTGACCATAAAATTCAGAAGACTTACCGGGCCATTTATCTCGAAAATCAATATCTGAAGCTGACGATCCTTCCCGATCTTGGTGGCCATCTATATTCCGTCTACGACAAGATCGATCATCGGGAAGTTTTATATCGCAACCGCGTAGTTAAGTATGGACTGGTTGGCGCCCGTGGCGCATGGATTTCCGGGGGCATGGAATTCAGTTTTCCCTATGCGCACACCAATGACACCGTCTCTCCAGTGGAGTACGTGCTACAGCATCATTCCGATGGCAGCTCTACCGCCATTGTGGGAGCCATCGATTGGGTTTCTAACATGCACTGGGAGATCGCTCTGACCCTGCGGCCCGGAACGGCCCGTGTGGAGGAGCAGGTCACCCTGTTCAACTCGACACCGCAGGACCACCTGTATTTGTTCTGGACCAATACCGCCGTGAAAGCAACGGACGACATGCAATACATCTATCCCATGCGTGAGACCATCTCCGACGATCCTTTTGCCATCGTGCAGAGCTGGCCGGTATGGCATGGCGTGGATCGGAGCTGGTATAAGAACAACCCGGATGCAATCGCGCTCTTCGCTCGCGCTTCCCATCGAAATTTCTTCGGCGTCTACTACCATCGCTCCAACTATGGGGTCGTGCATGTGGCGGACTTTCGCCAGGACCCTGGAAAAAAGATCTGGAGTTGGGGCACAGCGCCCAGCGGAAAGATATGGGACCACATCCTCAGCGATGATGACGGTCCATATAACGAGATTCAAAGCGGGCGCTTTTATACCCAGGGATACCGCGAGTTCATGAATCCGCGGAGAGTGGAGAAGTGGACTGAGTACTGGTACCCGGTTTGCGGCCTGGACGGGGGATTTGTGGAGGCGACAAGTCAGATGGCAGTGAATGTCATTTATCCCGGCAACGGGCAGGGAAGACCTGCAATCAAGTTGATTGTGAGTCCCGTGGCTGACATACCGAATGCATCCGTTCGCATTCAACAGGGGTCTACGCTGTTGCGAGAATTCCGTGGTGTCCATCTGGCGCCCTTGCAACCAGTCATTTACACCATTCCGCTTCAGAGCAGTATTGCGAATGCAAAAAGAGACCTGAATGTAGAAATCCAATCCGCACAGGGTAAGGTGCTTCTGCAATGGCGCGCATCCGGGCCGATCGATGGCAATCCTGACCTGGTTGACTCCGCCGGCACTGCTTTGGAAGCACCCATTCCAGACAGCCCTCACACGCCTGTCGAAGCGCTCTATCGCCGCGGTATATTTTTGCAAAAAAGCGGAGACATGCAAGGAGCATTGAAGGTCTACGACGAAGTACTGCAACGCGATCCCGGTTATGGCCCCGCTTTGCAGAGTGAAGCCTGGCATCAATATCGCGCGGCGAATTTTCAAAAAGCCGCGTCCCTTCTTGCTCGCGCCTTCCAGCGCAACAATGAAAATCCCTCCGCCAGATATGCGGTGGGAGTGGTGTATCGGGCGCAGGGGCGTCTGTCGTTGGCGAAAAACTCGTTTTGGGCCTCCATTCATTACGGCGGCCCGCCCGCCCCCGCATTTGTAGAGCTAGGCGAGATCGAAATGCGCCAGGGGCAATATGAGAAAGCCGCGGCGCTGCTGCAACGCGCTGTCAGCTACAATCCGCAGGATGCATTTGCCCTGGCGGATTTAGCGGCTGCCGAGCGATTGGCCGGAAATCTTCAGAAAGCCGCCATGGCCTCCTCGGAAGCGGTTCAAAGAATGCCACTGCTGCCGTATGCTCTTGCCGAGCGATCGCAGGTGGATGCGATCGCTGCGCCAAATTTGAAGACATCGGCCAGCGAAACGTGGACCAGGATATTCAGCTCCGATCCGCAGAACTATCTTGCCGTCGCCTCCTGGTATCACGATCTCGGCGCATGGCAATCTTCAGACGCTGTGCTTCATGCGGCGCAGGCCAGCCTCTCGTCAGCAAATCTTTCTCCTATGATTGAGTACTATTTGGCTTCGAACGCCCGCCAGGAAGGACGCCTGAAGCAGGCGCGGCAGGACGCGGATAAAGCGAGTTCCATGCGAGCCGCGGACTTCTTCCCCAATCGAATTACAGATGCCGCCGTGCTGAAGGAGGCCATTCAGGACCATCCTTCGGATGTGCATGCCGAATATGCGTTGGGCAATTTTTTGTTCGCCCACCAGCGCTACGACGCGGCGGCGGACCTTTGGACACGGGCTTTGAATCAAGGCATGAAAAGTCCCGTACTGCTGCGGAACCTTGGGGTCTACCAGTGGCGTGTAAAGGACGATCTTGCCAGCGCAGCCAGTTTTTATCAGCGTGCAATCCAACTAAACGCAAATGATTACCGGCTTTATGTGGATCTCGATGGGATTTACGAGCAGGCGGGAAACTCCTCTGCCAGGGCGGCCCTTTTCCAGAACGCTCCCCCGGGAATACTGGCGCAGGACAGCGTACGGGCCCGCGACGCGCTATTTTCAATTGAACAAGGAGACCCACGACGCGCGCTGGAACTGCTTAACGATCATACCTTCAGGCCGTGGGAGGGCGGCGTCGTGGTGCACAATATGTTTGTCCGGGCCAACATAGAGATGGGTGAAAGAGCGCTGGAGAATCATCGCCCCCAGGATGCGGAACAGGCCTTTCAAAAAGCAATGCAATATCCGGAGACCTTGGGCACTGGAGAACCTTCCAATCCCATATACGCAGAACAACTCTATTGGCTAGGGAACGCATTGCAGACGGAGGGCAAGACGTCAGAGGCCCAGGCTGCCTGGCAAAAAGCAGCGGAGCAGGGCAGGAACCGGACCAACCTCTCCGCGGTTTTTTCAGCCTTGGCTTTTCAAAAGCTAGGACAATCGGCGATCGCGCAGCAGATACTGGAGCGATGCATTTCTTCCGCTACAGGTCCGGGAGCTAAGCCGGAAGCATATTTTGTGGCTGGTATGGCAGAACGCTACACCCGGCACGCGAACCGGGCCCGTAGCGATTTTCAACATGCGCTGCAAATGGATCCGAGCTTTTGGCAGGCCCGTGTGGCCCTGAATGCGATGAATGGTTTCCAGCCAGTGGCCTAGACGAGCGTCAATTCAACATTGAGATTGCAAAGTGCTTCGTTGATTGTTTTCGGAAGGTTTACATCTGTAATTACGTGATGAATTGCCGAGGGCGGGACGATACGGGAAAGACTGCGGCGATTGAATTTTGTTGAGTCGCAAACGGCCACTACCTTTGTAGCTGCGTTCACCATGGCGCGGTTTACGCGCGACTCCAGAAGATTGGGAGTTGTCAATCCTATCTCCATGTCGAAGCCATCCACGCCGAGAAATAAGATGTCCGCGTGAATCTCTGTCAGCATATCTTCGGCAACAGGGCCAACCAGGGAAAAAGAATTCTTTCGCAAGGTGCCGCCGGTGAGAATCACTTCAAAGTTGGTTCCGGCCAATTCAGCGGCAATGTTCACAGCATTTGTAATCACAGTCAAATGCGAAAATCTCTTCAAGGCATTTGCGACTGCGGTGGTGGTCGTACCTGAGTCGAGCATCACGCACTGACCTTCCTGCACTATATTGGCGGCGGCTTGGCCTATGCGGTCCTTTTCAGAGTGGTGGCTCTTTTCTTTTTCCTGTAGTGGAGGATCGAATAAAGCGCCGGGCTGTATCGGCAGCGCCCCGCCGTGGCTTCGCTGCAGAAGCCCTTTCATCTGGAGATAATCCAGGTCCTTACGAATCGTAATTTGAGAAATACCTAAAGATTTGGAAAGAGCTCGAACGCGAACACGGCCCTCGCTGTGCGCGACGGACAAGATATGCTGTCGCCGTTCCTCTATCAGCATTGGATCGCCGTCTGAATCCTCCGGTGATCCTTGCAAAGAGGCTTTAGCGCTGTTGGCAATGTTCTGTAACGCACTCATTGAATTTTGTCTCCTAAAAAGGGTATGCTCAACATCCGGTTTCGTTATACAGGGAGGTTGCTTTCGTTCAAATCAGCGCTTCAATATTTTTGAAAACACTAATAACGTTTCTTGAGCCATATCGCGCGATACAACTACTTGACACACCCCTCATCTGTGACGAGTTTACGCTTCTTCTTGAATTTTCCAATACCGACTCAATTCCATCCTGTTAACGTTTTGAAAACGAGGTCTCACTTTCCAGGACAACGTTCCTTTGAAGGAAAGCCTGCAAATCGATTGGCCGATCAAGGTGGTGGAAGTTGGATTTCTGCAACCGGGCGAACC
>JAKAYS010000203.1 GCA_021826695.1 Acidobacteriota bacterium
TTTTAGGAGCAACTCATTTATGCCATCGACGAAGGACAATGCAGTAGGCCCTCAGTTGTTGCACCGACTACATGGCGCGAAGGTCCAGCGCAATCTTTCCGTACCCCAACTGGTTGCTGTTTCCCTGGCCCGGGGAGAGTCGAAGCTGGCAGCGAATGGCGCTCTCGTCGCCTACACAGGGGCACGGACCGGTCGTTCTCCGAAGGACAAATTCATCATTCAGGATGATGTCACGCGCGAACGCGTGAACTGGGGCAAAGTCAATCAGCCATTTGAGCCAGCAAAGTTCGATGCGCTGCTGGAGCGCGTCCTGGCGCATCTCGCGGGTCGCGACGTGTATGTGCAGGACCTTTTTGCCGGGGCGGATATTGCCTATCGCATGCCCGTGCAGATTCTTGCCGAGTATGCCTGGCACGCTTTGTTTGTGCGCCAGCTTTTTTTGCGCCCTACGCCAGAAGAATTGGCAGCGCATGTGCCGGAATTTACCGTGATTGCTGCGCCGGAATTCGAAGCTGTGCCAGAACGCGATGGCACGCGCTCGCCGACGTTTATCCTGGTGGACTTTACCCGCAAGATTGTCCTGATCTGTGGCACAAAGTACGCCGGCGAGATAAAAAAAGCCATCTTCGGCATTCTGAATTTTCTTCTTCCCCAGCGCGATGTGTTTCCCATGCATTGCTCGGCGAATGTGGGGCAGGATGGCGTGTCCGCTCTATTTTTTGGGCTTTCCGGAACAGGCAAAACCACGCTCTCCGCCGATCCGCATCGCAAGCTGATTGGCGACGACGAGCATGGCTGGGGTCCGGAAGGCGTCTTCAACTTCGAGGGTGGCTGCTACGCAAAGTGCGTCGATCTGTCGGAAGAAAAAGAGCCGCAAATTTATCACGCGATCCGCTTCGGCGCTGTGCTGGAGAATGTCGCCCTGAATCCTGAAACCTGTGAGCCGGACTATCACGACATCCGTTATACGGAAAACACACGCGCTGCCTATCCCATCGAATGTATTGAGAACGCTTTAATTCCAAGCCTGGGTGGACATCCGAAAAATGTTTTGTTTCTCACCGCAGACGCATTCGGAGTGCTTCCGCCGATTTCGAAACTTACCCCGGAGCAGGCGATGTATCACTTCCTTTCTGGATACACAGCGAAGCTTGCGGGTACTGAGGCGGGCCTGGGCAGTGAGCCGGTGCCGGATTTTTCCACCTGCTTCGGCGGTCCTTTTATGCCCCTGCCGCCTAAAGTGTATGCGGCACAGTTGGGCGAGCGTCTTCGTAAGCACAATGCGCAGTGCTGGCTGGTCAACACCGGCTGGACGGGCGGTGCATTTGGGGTGGGGCATCGTATGAGTCTGCCGCATACTCGCGCCATGGTGCGTGCGGTGCTCGACGGGCGGTTGGCCAAGGTGGAGTTTGTGAAGGAGCCATCGTTTGGATTCAGCATTCCTACTTCCTGTCCAGATGTGCCGCGCGAGTTTCTGAATCCGCGCAATGTCTGGAAAGATACGGCGGCGTATGACCAGCAGGCAGCAATGCTTGCTGGAAAATTTCACGACAATTTTGCCAGGTTCGACGTGCCGGATGAAATTCGCAACGCCGGTCCGAAGGCGCAAAAGTAACCCAAATGTTTGCGCGCAAACTACGCATCGAGCGAGTGGATGAGGCGGGCCAAGCGCACGCCTGCCCGATCCATTGGATCGACAATTTCGCCATGCGCAACTTCACCAACGATGCCATCTTCGACGACACGCTGCCGGTGGAGGACGGCCTGCTGGAAGCGGGTTTCCGCGTGCCGCTGGAAGATTTGCGTCCAGCGATGGAAGGCTGGTTTCGCCGCAAGGGCTATTTGAAGCCCGCGGAGACGCTGCGCATTACTGAGCTGGCTGGCTGAGATATTCGCGGTCGAGAATCGACAGCAGCAGCAGCGTGTGAAACTCGCCATCGCGATAGATCGCTTCGCGCAGGACGCCTTCCTGCTGAAATCCCGCTTTGCGATAGACGTGCAGCGCCCGCGCGTTGGTCTCGAATACGTCGAGCCACAGCCGATGCGCGGATAAACTCTGAAACACGTGATCCATGATTGCGCGTAAAGCTCGCTGACCGAGCCCTGTTCCTGGGCTGCCAATAACAACTCGCTTGAGTTCGATGTTGCGATGCGGGGAAGCGATGCCGCGCAGAATTGCGAAGCCAACAGTCGTGCCTGTTGCGTTGACGATCATGCGGTATTGCACGTCAGGGTCGCGCATTGCGCGACGATGTTCCTGCTCTGGCCACGTACCGACCATGGTATGAAAAGCGGGCGTACGTTCCAGCGCCAGAATCGTAGCCAGGTCCTGCTCGGTGGCGGAACGAAGAACTGCTTGGGAACTATCGAAGTTTTTCGGGTCGATATTCATATTGCAGCGATGGCCTTCCACGCGACTGCCCATGTGCCAGCCAACGTAGCGAATTGCGCGCAGACGACATAAGCGGGAGAAAAACTAGAGAAGACTTGCTTCATGCGATGGCCGTTTTTGTGTTCGTCATGCGCACGACCGACAAGACGCTGATGTCGTCTTCCTGACCGAAGCGTTGCGCTTCGTCTGCAATTGCGTGTGCGGTTGGTTTCTCGGACATGAATATCGCCAGCCGGTCGAAGCCGTAGAGTTTGTCATCCCTGTTGGAAAACTGCGATCATTCTATCAACGCAGCTCGCAACCGCAGTCCAGAAACTTGGCGCTCCAAACACTTTTGCCGATTTCAGGCTACGCGGTCAGATGGGCCATCGGCTACGGCTATATTGCTGTCTTCTCCGCCGCGAACTCCTCGTTCATCCACTCTTCAAACGCTTTTAGGTTTTGCGGGCGGCCGAGGAAGTTTTTTACCAGATCAGTCCCCGGTTCGGAGCCGCCGGGTTCGAGCACTTCTTTTCGATAGCGCAGGGCGGCTGGTCCTTCGATCAGGTTCTGCGGATCGAACTGTCGGTAGAAGTCGAGCGCGATCACCTTGTCGAACAGGTAGGTGTAGTAGTTCGACGAGTAGCCGGTCAGGTGGGTGAAGCTGGCGTAGAAGCGGTTGCCGTCCACCCAGGTGTAGGGCAGCGCGGCGGTGTAGTCGGCCTTCATCAGTGTGTCGAGGTCGATGCTGGCTGGCGGGCGGTCATGCACGTCGAGCGCGAAGCGCGTGTAAAAGAGCTGGCCGCGCACCCAGTTGCCGCGTCCGAAGGCGCTGGCGCGGTTCATGCGGTCGACCAGCTCGGTCGGGATCGGCTCGCCGGTTTTGTAGTCCTTGGCGAAGGACTGGAGCAGTGCCGGGCTGCGGAAGAATTCCTCCAGCATCTGCGAAGGCGCTTCGACGAAGTCGCCTTCCGTCGAGATACCGCTGGTGCCTGCCCATTGCTGCTGGCCGCCCAGGATAGCGTGCATCAGGTGGCCGAACTCGTGAAAAAACGTGACCACGTCGGAGTATTGCATCAGGCCGGGGTCTTCCGGATGCCCCGCAGCGTGGCCGCCGGGAAAGTTGCAGATCAAGGCTGCTTCCGGCACCTGTTTGCCTTTGATTCCCGGAACGAGTGGGAATGCGGAGAACCACTTGTCCTTGCCTTCGCGGGGATGCATATCGAGATAAAAACGGCCTATGAGCTGGCCGTTTAGCTTGCTTTGCGGGCTGCGGTCGTAGACGTCCCATGCCGTAACGGAAGGGTCCCATACGGCAGCGTCTTTGGCGTCCTTAAATTCGACATGAAACAGCTTGGCTGCGGTATCGAGCACCCCCTGCTGCACGCTGTCGTAGGGGAAATATGGGCGGACGGACTGCGAATCGAAGTCGAAGGCGGTGCGACGATACTGCTCATACCAGTAGGTCGCGCTTGCAGAGTCGATGCCAGACAGTCCAGGCTGATGCTGACGCGCAAATTCGAGCACCATGCCGTATTCCTTGGCCGCGCCGGCCTTGGAAGCAATGTCCAATTCGGCAAGGAACGTCTTTACATTCTCCGCTGACCCCATCATCTGGTCGGCGGTCGCTAGATCGGCCCAATTTTTGAAGCCCAGGGTGGTCGCCAACTCCTGCCGAGTGACCAACAGATCCATCAGCACCTGCGAATTCGCTGGATAGGCCCGTGTATAGTAGGCGAGGAACATCTGTCGCCGCAGGGCGTCGCTTTTGGCAAAGGTCATCACCGGCTGGTAATCCGGATGATCTGTGGTAAGTGTAATGTGGCCTTCGGCATCTGGAGTGTGGCGGGTAAGGAAATCTGCGGGCAGCCCGTCGAGTTCGGCTTTGTTCTGCACGGAAACCGTGTTGACGTGTTCCTGCACATTGCGTCCAAAGGTCAAACTCAATTGTGTAATCCGGTCTTGTAGTTTCTGAACATGCTGTCGGGTGGCCTCGTCTTTGTCGACACCGGCGATGCGGTACTGGAGCAGCGTTCGTTCGACGTAGTGGCGGGTGGCTGCGTCGGTGTGAGAAATGTCCATAGAAGCCAGGGCGTGATATACCTGCTGGTTGAGAGAAAGCTGGACGGAAGCTTCGGAAACCTTCTGCACCAGCGCCTCAGCCCGGTCACGAACGCTTTTTTCAGGCGAAACGGAGTACAGCAACCCGGCTTCTGATCCCGCCAGACTCAGCTCGGCAATTGCACGGTCGTAGGGAACGAGCGTGTTTGCCACGGTGCGCGGTTCATTTACAGTAATAAGCTGGTTGAACGCCTCTTTTTC
>JAKAYS010000204.1:0-2243 GCA_021826695.1 Acidobacteriota bacterium
ACTCCTGCATGACTTCGCCTATCTGCCCGGTCATGGTGAAGCCGCCTTTGCCTTTCATCCGGTTGGCTTCAATGAACAGAATTTCTCCCCCTGCGGGCGTCCACGCCAGGCCAACGGCAACTCCCGGACGCTTGGTGCGCTCGGCAATCTCCGTCTCCACGCGCACCTTGATGCCGCCGAGAAATTCATGCACCACCTCTGGTGTTACGACCAGTTTCTCCGGGATGCCTTCGGCGATGCGTCGCGCCTGCTTGCGGCATACCGTGCCAATCCATTGCTCCAGCTTTCGCACGCCTGCTTCATGCGTGTAATGACGCACGATGCTGCGCACGATTTCTTCCGGGAATTCGATCTGGTCCGGCTCAATCCCGTTCTCCTTGATCTGGCGCGGAATCAGATACCGAAAGGCAATGTGTACTTTTTCGTCTTCCGTGTAGCCGGTCAGCTCGATGATCTCCATGCGGTCGCGCAGCGGCTCCGGGATTGGGTCGAGCATGTTCGCTGTGCAGATAAACAACACCTTCGACAGATCGAACGGCACATCCAGATAGTTGTCGCGAAAGGTAAAGTTCTGCTCCGGATCGAGCGTTTCAAGCAATGCGGACGATGGATCGCCGCGGAAATCGCGGCCCAGCTTGTCCACTTCATCCAGCATGAACACGGGATCGTTCGTCTCGGCACGCCGCAGCGATTGCATGATCTGTCCCGGCATGGCCCCGATGTAGGTCCGGCGATGTCCGCGAATCTCGGCTTCGTCATGCATGCCGCCGAGGGAAATCCGTTGAAATTTGCGGCCCAGCGCGCGCGCAATGCTGCGGCCAAGAGATGTTTTCCCCACGCCCGGAGGCCCGACAAAGCACAGGATCGGTCCCTTCATGTCCGGCTTAAGACGACGCACGGCAAGATAATCGAGAATGCGCTCCTTCACTTTTTTCAGGTCGTAATGGTCCTCGTCGAGGATATCCTTTGCCTTGGCAATATCGACCTCGCTGCCGGAGGATTTTGCCCATGGCAGCACGACCAGCCACTCAATGTAATTCCGTGTGATGGAATAGTCCGCCGCCATGGGAGACATGCGGGACAGCCGGTTCAGTTCCTTGAGAGCTTCTTTTTTCACAGCCTCCGGCATTCCCGCCGCTTCCAGCTTTTCGCGCAGATCTTCAATGTCCTTCTGGCCTTCGTCCATCTCGCCAAGTTCTTTTTGGATCGCCTTCAACTGCTCGCGCAGGTAATAGTCCCGCTGCGATTGCTGGACCTGGTCCTGCACTTCTGTCTGGATTTTATTGCGCAGTTGCTGGACTTCCAGCTCTTTCGCCAGATGGCGGTTGATGCGGGCCATGCGCGCCAAAACACTTGGCGTCTCCAACAACTCCTGCTTATCGATGGTCGAAAGGATGGGAAGCGAAGAGGAGATGAAGTCCACCAGCCGACCGGGCTCGTCGATATTGATGGCAATAGTTTGCAGTTCATCCGACAGCGTTGGAGAGGAAGTCACGATCTGCTGAAACTGGGACAGAATATTGCGCTGTAAGGCTTCCACCTCAGCACTTATTTCCGGGCCTCCTTCTTCGATTACGTCCACTTCGGCCGTCATGTACGGAGTCAACTGGTCAAAATCGGTCAGCCGCACACGCTCAGTGCCTTCCGTAAAAACAAAAAGACTCTGGTTCGGCATCTTCACAACCTTGTGAACGGTCGCCAATGTTCCCACGCCGTAGAGATCGGTAGGTTGCGGCGCATCGACATGCGCATCGCGCTGGGCGACGACGATGATGGTTTTTTCTTCTCCCAGCGACTGCACCAACTGGATCGAGCTTTCCCGGCCCACGGTGAGCGGTAGGACGGCATGGGGAAACAGGACGGTATCTCGAACCGGCAGTACAGGATACGCATGTTTGGAGCTACCCGGATCACGATCTTTCCGTTCTCCGGGATGAATGACGCTTAGAAAATCGCTAGACATGAGTCACCTTTTATCAAGCTATATGCAGATTAGACGCTAAATATAGTCCCCGGTCGCAGAAATTTCCAGCATCTCAATGGCATACTCGATCTTGTTGATAGCAGACGCATTGCCGATTCCTGGACGAGCACAGTCGCTACCGCATAAAACCTTACTCTAGATTCGATGCTCGGTAGCGCCCCAACTCTTTCACCAAGGGACAGATTTTCCTAAGGTCCTCCACGACCGAGTCGGCTGCGCTATTCCCAGGAATCGAGACGTCGGAATAGAACATGTATAG
>JAKAYS010000204.1:2253-4629 GCA_021826695.1 Acidobacteriota bacterium
AACATGTATTCCCAGGGGCGTCCAATCATGGGGCGGGACTCGATCTTGGTCAGGTTCAGATCTCGCGCTGCAAAGGCGCCCAGTGCCTGGAGCAGCGCACCGGGACGGTTCTCCAGCAGAAACACAAGGGAAAGTTTCGTGGGCGCCGATTCCCATGGAGCATCGTCCAGCCGGCGGACCATCCAGAATCGCGTGTAACTCTCTTCCCGGTCTTCAATTCCCTCCCGCAAAATCTTCGCGCCATAGCAGGCAGCCGCCTGCTTGCTGGCAATGGCCGCCAGCTCTGTATTGTTTGCCTGCATAACATGCTGCGCACTTCCGGCGGTATCGTAAAAAGGGGCTGCCTCCAATTGTGGGTTGGCAGCAAAAAACCGTTTGCACTGCGCCAATGCCACGGGATGAGAAAAGACCCGACGCAAACTGTCCATAGTAGCTCCCGGCGCGGCCATCAAATTGTGTCGGATGCGCATCTGGAGTTCCCGCTCAATTACAAATTCATGCTCGAAAAACAGGTCGTAAAAATCGATGACTGAACCAGCCAGGCTGTTTTCGACCGGAATGACAGCGGCATCCACTTGCGCGCATGTCAAGTTTTTGAGCACATCGGCGGCTTTGGCGCATGGGACAACCACCGCTTCAGACTCCAGCGCTAAAGCGGCCTCATGACTGAAGGAACCAAATTCTCCCTGGATGGCAACCCGCATACAACCCCCACGAAAACGTCGAAAAATTGAAATAAAAGGAGCGCACGGCAACCCCGATACACCTTACGCGCAACTTATCACAGGTAGACAAGCTTGAACTGTAAGGAGACAAAAAACAATGTTGTGGACAATTTTCGTAATTCTTCTGATTCTGTGGCTGCTGGGATTCATAGGCTTCCACGTACTCGGTGCATACATACATATTCTCTTAATCATTGCAGTAGTAGTCCTGATCTTCGCAATCATTGGCGGAAGACGCACGCTATGACTGCCGTTGGGTAGGAGGGCGTCTAGAAAGCATTGTGCGTCCGAACGAACTTCAACTGGCCGTTCCATTCCCACAATGGAATAGCTGCAAAATCGACAGGAGATTCCCCATGAATAAAGAGCAAGTGTCAGGAAAAATGGACCAGGTTACCGGCAAGGTAAAGCAAGGCGTTGGCGAAGCAGTTGGCAACCAGGACCTGGCAAACCGCGGACTTGCGGAGCAAGTGAAGGGCGCAGCCAAGGAAACTGTTGGCAACGTGAAAGATGCTGTGCATCAGAGAGCCAACGATCAAGCCAACCGCTCGCGAGAGAATGCGTCGCATCGAGTAGAAGATACGAAAAATCGCTTTAATGACAAAATCGACTCCATCAAAGAACAACACAAGATGGAAGAAACAACTCATCGCAGGTAGTTGAACTTCGTACAGAGTTTTTGTGGTGTCTGCAAAATGCTCCGGTGCAATCTCCGGAGCATATTTTTTGTTGACATGCTACGGCCTGCCAGACCGGAAGGGTTCAACGACGATGCAGCAAATCAACAGCAACCGAAGCAAAGAAGAGAAATGAAATCATTCCGTTCAACGTAAAGAACGCGGCATTCATACGGCGCAAATCGCGCGGCGAGACCAGCGAATGCTCGTAGAACAATAGCATGGCAACGGCGACCACCCCCAGTTCGGTAATCGGCCCCAGATGAAACAACCCAATCAATCCCACCAGCAAACCCAACATGCCAAGATGCATGACACGCGCTATCCAGAAGGCCGCGTCCAGCCCGAATGCCTGCGGAACGCTGTGCAGTCCGGCGTGTACGTCGTGCTCGTAATCCTGACAGGCATACAGGACGTCAAATCCAGCCACCCAAAACAGGACTGCCAGCGTCAGGACAAGAATGCGCGGATCGAGCGATCCACGCACAGCAATCCATGCCGCGGAAGGCGCGATCCCCAGCGAAAGGCCCAGCACTAAATGGGACCATCGAGTGAATCGCTTGGCATAGGAATAGGCAAATACGATTGCCAGCGCAAGCGGAGAGAGAAGCAGCGTTAGAAGATTCAGCCTACTTGCCCCAAAGACAAAAATGACCGCTGCAACCAGGGTGAAGCCTGCCGTAAATTCGCGAGTGAGCAGTCCGGCGGGAATCGCGCGCATGGAAGTGCGTGGATTGTGTCGATCGATCTCCGCGTCCGCCCAGCGATTGAAGGCCATGGCGGCGGAACGCGCAGCGACCATGCAGACAACAATCCAAAACAAAATCCGCCAGGGCGGCAATCCACGCGCAGCCAACATGGCCCCGGTCAGGGCAAACGGCAACGCAAACACCGAATGCTCCCATTTGATCATTTCAAACGTAGTGCGGAGTCTGCCGGTCATGAATTTGATTTCCTCTTCAGCGGTTTGCGTG
>JAKAYS010000038.1 GCA_021826695.1 Acidobacteriota bacterium
CTGATTGCCAGCGAAGGCCGCAAGGCGCTCACCTTTGGCATGCAGCAGATCAACCTGCAACAGCGCGGCCATGAGTCCAACCCCAAAGCCGCGCACCCTACTCCAGGCTCCAGCGATCTTTGCTTCATCACCGCGACGCCGTTGAAGGACGTCATTGAATATCTCACCAGCCAGAGAGTGCATTTGGAAGAAGGCCCGGTCGAGCGCGCCGGCACGCTCGGTAAAATTCTTTCCGTCTATCTGCGCGACCCGGACCGCAACCTGATCGAAATCTCAAACTATCTGTGACCCCGTCTGAAGCGCTGCAAAGGTAAACTTATTTGCATGTCAGAGAATCGTGTTCCTGCACCTACTCTTTTGAACCGCGCTCGAAAAATACGCCTTTTTCTTATGGATGTGGACGGCACCCTCACCGACGGCGGCGTCTGCCTCATGTCACTGCCTGACGGCGGCATTGCGGAGATGAAGGTCTTCAATTCGCAAGATGGCCTCGGCCTGAAGCTGGCACACATCATGGGAATCAAGACAGGCTTTATTACCGGACGAAAATCTCCCGCCGTACAACAGCGCGCCAAGGAGTTGTCCGTGGACTTCGTCTATCTGGGGCAGGGTACCAAAATGATCGCGTACGAAAAGTGCCTGCAAAAGGCCGGAGTCGGCACAGAGGAAGTCGCTTACCTGGGAGACGATCTGCCAGACATTCCCGTGGCCCTGCGCTCCGGCCTCGCGGTCGCCGTCGCCAGTGCGGCGCCGGAACTGAAAGCCATCAGCCACTATGTGACCAACGCCGCGGGCGGAGCAGGCGCGGCACGCGAGGTCGTCGAACTTATCCTGAAGGCCCAGGGCAGATGGGAAGAAGCCATCCCACAGGCCATCGCATAGCAGCCAGCGATCGCCAGATCAGGCCAGCTCTACTTCCAACTTCTTCGCATCTGCGTCCAGCTTCACGATACGAAAGCTACGAATCTGCCCGGCGCGAGCGGCTTCCGGCTTTGCTGCGGTAGCAGCAGTGCTGCCGGTCTTCCAGCGCGCGTTGAGCATGGCGCTCAAAGAGGACAAATCCACTTTCCCTTCCGCCTGTGGCGCTTTCGCGGCAGCGATTTCCTCGTCGACATTTTTTTCTGCGACGCGGCATGTGGCGCGGACGCCTTCACCCAACTCCACGCGCGCCGTCGCGCCGGACGTTTCCATCATGCGGCCCGTGACCACATCGCCTACCTTGTGTTCGGCGATGTATTCCTCCACGCTGGTCGGAATCAACTGTTTGATGCTGAGGCGCAACTGGCGCTTTTCTTTGTCGATTTCGAGCACCTGGGCCTTCACGACCTGCCCTAGCTTGAGTGCGTCCTGGGAATGCTCGATGCGCTTCTCCGCGCTGATCTCGCTGACGTGAATCATACCCTCTACGCCTTCCGCAAGCTGGACGAACGCGCCGAACTTCGTCATGCTGGTGATCGGTCCCTCAATCTGTGAGCCAATAGCAAACCGCTGCGCCACATCCGCCCAGGGATCGCCGAGCGCCTGCTTCAACCCAAGCGAGATGCGGCGTTCGCCTGCGTTGATGGCGAGAATCATTGCCTCCACGGTTTCGCCGGGTTTCAACAAATCGCTGGGCTTTCTCACTTTTTTTACCCACGACATTTCGGAAAGATGGATCAAGCCCTCAATTCCGGGCTCCAATTCGACGAACGCGCCAAACTCCACGACGCGCGTGACAACACCGTGCACACGCTCGCCTGTCTTGTACTTTTCTGCAACGGAATCCCATGGATGCGGCAGCAGTTGCTTCATGCCAAGCGAAATGCGCTGCTTCTCCGTGTCGATCTTCAGCACTTTGGCTTCGATCTGCTGACCCAGCGAGAGCACGTCCTCTGGCTTGTGAATGCGACCCCACGCGATGTCTCCGACGTGCAACAGGCCGTCCACGCCTCCAAGATCGACGAACGCTCCATAATCGGTGAGACTCCTCACTGTGCCTTGCACGGTGTCGCCTTCCTTCACCTCAGCATAGCGACGGTCTTTCGTGGCACGCTCTTCTTCTTCCGCAACCACGCGCCGATCGACCACCACATCTTCATCCGCTACATCGAGCTTGATGATGCGGCACAGGATATCCTGCCCGACCAGCTTCTCCATCTCGCCTGCTTCCCGCGCTCCACTGCGAGAGGCCGGCATAAACGCCCGCACGCCCACATCGACACTGACGCCGCCTTTGACTACCGCCGTTACGATGCCAGTAATCGTCGACTTGTCGGCGAAGGCCCGCTCCAGCGCTGACCAGTCCTTCGGCTGCGCGATCTTCAACCGTGAAAGCGTGTAGTAGCCTTCCGCATCGCGCCCTTTTACAGAGACGGGAAATGTATCGCCAACTTTTACTGTCTCTCCCGCGCCCTGCAAGGCCGCCAGCGGCAGTATGCCTTCGGTCTTGAAACCAATGTCAAGAAATGCCGACTCAGCGGAGAGCGCGATCACTGTGCCTTCGAGCTGCTTCCCACCATCTTCGCCTTTGCGTAAGTGGCTCTGCTCATACTTGGAAAATATTTCTCCGAAAGACTCGTCGGCTTCCGGGGCGGTTTGCGAATCTGGAATGTTTGGATTGGACATGAGAGTCTACAGCTTTATTTTGGCATACTCCGGCGGAGAACACTGCGCCATCTGCGTGACTCATTTTCCCTGAAGCATTTTCCGAATGTAATCGGAGAAAAGTTGTCATTCTGTGCACAGCGAAGAATCCAGACAATGTTTGCTCCATCAAAACCTGGTTGGTTTCTTAGGAACTGTCTTGGGTTTATTCATCCGCGGGCTTGGTTTCCGAGGAAGCCTGCCTACTGGCTTTTGGTTGCCACTTCTTGCGTTCCACTTTTTCTGGAACGGGAGCAGATGCAACTGGTGGCAATGACGACTGAGCAACGGACTCGGCAGACGGCGTAGCAGCCGCGACACGTTCAATCACGCCGACATTTTTTCCCATCACCGTCTGCAACGAAGGCAATTGCATCGAGGCAACGACGATGCCTTTCTTTTTCTGCACGCTCTCCAGCAGCAGTTCCGCGACATCCTTCACAACAATTCCATCCGCGTCACTCTTGCCCGGCGTGCTGCTCAACATGCTCTTGCAAAAAGGGCAGCCCACAGCCAGCGTCTTCTCGTGTTTGGAAGAACTCAACCGCTCCTTCACTTCGCGGAAACGGTTCTCTGAAACTCGCTCGCTGCCCGGCTCTTCTTCCTTCCAGAACTGCGCGCCACCCGCTCCGCAACAGAAAGAATTTTCGCGATTACGGTCAAGCTCCAGCATTTCGTTGCCGAGCACCCGCAGAACATTTCTCGGCGCATCATAGACCCCATTGTGCCGTCCCAGATAGCACGGATCGTGATAGGTAATGCTCGCATCCAGTCGCGCTGCATCCAGCTTTCCGGTGGACATCAGCGACTCAAGATACTGCGTGTGATGCATGACGGAATAGGATCCGCCAATTTGTTTGTACTCATTGCCGAAGGCGTTCATGCAGTGCGGACAGCTTGCGACGATGAGTTTCGGCTTGACCTGATTCAATGTCGCAACATTCCGGTCAGCCAGTTCCCGATAGAGCAGTTCATTACCGGCACGTCGCGCACTGTCGCCCGTGCAGCACTCTTTTTTTCCAAGCACGGCAAAGTTGACTTCAGCATAATTGAGCAACTGCACAAAAGCGCGCGCCGTCTTTTGCGCCTGCGGATCATAGCTCGCCGCACAGCCCACCCAGTAGAGAACGTCCGGCTCCGGGTTCTCCTCCGTCGTCTTCACTTGCAGACCGTCGGCCCAATCCAGACGTTTGTCGTGATTGATGCCCCACGGATTTTTCGCCCGCTCCATGCCGCGAAAGGCGGTCTGTAGCTGCACCGGAAATTCGCCATCCATCATCACCTGGTTGCGGCGAATGTCGATGATGTCCAGCATCTGCTCATCCTGCACCGGGCACACTTCCATGCAAGCGCCGCAGGTAGTGCAGGCCCACGCTGCCTCAGCGGAGATGGCAAATTGCAACAGAGGATGCGGACTGCTTTTGCCCGCGGCAAATCCAGAGCTGCTGACGGCCAGCTCATTCAACTCCATGCGCTTGTTGATTTCGAGCGCAGCCGGGCTGAGCGATTTTCCCGTCGCTGTCGCCGGGCAAACATCCTGACAACGATTGCACTGGATACACGCATACGCATCGAGCAGTCGCGGCCACGACAGGTCTTCCAGCCTCTTGGCTCCGATCTGCTCGCTCTCGGCTTCCAGATTGATTTCCATTGGCGGCAAAATGCGGGAACCGGCGCGGCGCGCAAAAAAGTATTTCGCCGGCGCCATAAAAATATGCACATGCTTGGTGTAAGGGAAATATGCGAGAAACACCAGCACGCTGCCCAGCGCTCCCCAGTAGCCGAAGATGCGCCAGGCATCCGCATTCTGCGGCGTAAAAAGGTGCGACAGCAGCGTCGCGAAAGGTTGAAATTTGTCCGGCCCTTCTGCTGCGATGCGAGCACCCGCTCCAATGGCGCGACTGCCAACGTGGAACAGGATGAATACGGAGACAATCAGCGAGTCGCGACTGATATATCCGCGTCGCACATTGGGATGCAGCAGCGTATTCGCATTGAAAAGAAAATCTCTTCGCGCAGGAAGCAGAAATCTGCGAATCACCAGCGCAACTACGCCGACCAACACCAGAAAGCTGAGGACGTCGGCGAACAAGTTGTACATTGCGCCTGAAAAAGTCGCCGAGGAAATAGAAAAAGGGAAATAGCCTTCGACTGCATCTACCAAATTCACCAGTATGTAAAAGGCAAATCCGTAAAAAATAAATGCATGAAAAATGCTGACAAACGTGCGCTTGCGGAAGGTCCGTGACTGCGTCAGCGTCGTAGTGAGCGCGTACCAAAGGCGCTGCGGGATGCGGTCGAATCTTTCGTCCGCATCGGGCCGTCCTCTGCGAATCCGGCGATAGAGCCGATAGAAGCCGCGCACGCCCCACGCTGTCGTGAGCAGCGCAAAGACCAGAAACGCGTACCGCTGAGAAAGTGGAAGCATCGATTCCCGCCTCGACCGCGTTTATTTTTGCAGTTCCGCGATCATGGCCGGAACAATTTGGTTCACGTCGCCGACAATCCCATAATCGGAGATTTTGAAAATCGGTGCATCCGCATCCTTATTGATGGCAACGATGCATTTGCTCTTGCTCATACCGGAAAGGTGCTGCACTGCGCCGGAAATCCCAATCGCAATATAGGCCTTCGGCTGCACCGTCTTCCCGGTTTGTCCCACCTGCTCTTGGTACGGTCTCCATCCAGCATCGACAATCGCGCGGGTAGCGCCAACAGCAGCGCCAAGTTGGTCCGCCAGCCCTTCTACCAGAGTGGCGAAACCTTCCGCACTGCCGACGCCGCGGCCACCCGATACAACAATGTCCGCCTCCGTCAACGCGATGCGGGAACTCTTTTCCGTGGCTTTGCCGGTTATCTGCACCCGGCGCTGCGGCAAGTTCAAATCCACATCGAACTGCTCCGCCACTTGATTGCCTGGCATAGCTGCCGTAAAGGCCCCCTGCTTGATGGTCACAACCACCACCGGAGCATCCGCTTCCACTTTTTCTGTCACGCGGGCCAGATAGGTGTAGCGTTCCGCCGTAAGCGTGCCGTTCGCATCGACCACGCTGATGGCGTCTTCCAGCAGCGGCGCATCGAGCTTGACAGCGACACGCGGACTATACTCGCGCCCACTCCTGCTGCCGCCAATCAATACCGTATTGGCCTCCCCTTCACGGGCAATTTGCGCAACCGCAGCCGCCCAAACCTCTGCATCGTACTGCGCAAGATCGGCATGGTCCGCGACAAGGACCTGATCGAAGACCAGGGCAACTTCACTGGCGATGGCCGCCACGCCCGAACCCAAAACCAGCGCCGTCACCGGGCCTTCCCTGCCCAGTTGACGCGCACACCCGGCCATCTCATAGGTGCTCTTGCTTACCTTGCCATTCGCGTACTCCACCACCACCAGGATCATGCAATCACCCGCGCTTCATGCCGCAATAACCGTACCAGTTCGGCTGCCGCCGCCGGGGCATCCTTGCCATCCAGTATTTTGTGCAGACGCGTTTTCGCCTGCACTTCCGCCGACAGAAATTTCAGTTTGGGCCCAATATGAAATTGTTCCAGCGTCTCGACGCGAAGCTCCTTCTTTTTTGCCTTCATGATGTTCGGCACCGTGGGATAGCGCGGTTCATTCAGCCCCTGTTGCGTCGTAATGACGGCGGGCAACTCGACAGAGAACGTCTCGCTGCCATCTTCCGCATCGTGCTTGCCCGTCAATGTCTGCCCGTGGACTTCCAGGCCATTCGTCCATGTGATTTGCGGCCATTGCAGCCGCTCTGCGGTAGCAGCGCCGAGCGCGTGGCTGTCCCAGTCGGCCTGTTGTCCACCGCAAAAAATCAACTCCACATTTTCGTTTTGCGCCACCTGCGCGACCACTTGGCTCAAAAAGATTGGGTCAAGCATCAGCTCTGTCATGACATGGATCGCGCGGTCGGCACCCATGGCGAGCACCGTCCGCAACGCATCCTGGTTTCGCTCCGGCCCCACCGCCAGCGCGATCACCTCAGCCTCCACACCGCTTTCGCGCACGCGCAGCGCCTGCTCCACTCCGTATTCATCCATGGTGTCGACCACCAGCTTGCTGCCATTCAAATCCACTTCGCCGTCACGGATGCGAACGCTTTCCTCTGCATCCAGCACCTGGCGAACTAAAGTCAGTATCCGCATCCACATCACTCCATTCATTTTGCAGGGACACAACACTCCACTCGACTGAGCGATCTTCTGCGAGCGCTACGAGCTACTACAGCGTGTAGCGCCCCGCTTCCGTCATGGCCACAGCAATATCTCGTCCGAGAGCAACCGTGTTCTCCGCATCGTGCTTGGCCAGCCGACGATAGATCGTCATCTGCGTGCGCAGCATGTCGCCTTCCGCAACCGAGCCAATAACGCGCTCCGCGGCGGTTTCCAGCACGCGGAACGAACGCGCCGCATAATATTTCGTCATCTTTGCGGCCAGCGGACTCCGGCCCTGCATCTTCTCCGTACGCAGAATTGTGGACTCCATCACCAGCACTTCCATGATCATGTCGGCCAGCGCGCCCATCACCTCCTGCTGGTCGGCCAGTGCAGCTCCGTATTTTTGCGAAGCAGCGCCGGCGCAGAAGAGACTCAACTTCTTCGCGCTCGCCAGCAAAGCGTGCTGATCGGCAAGTTCGCCGGAGCGCTCCTCGCGAGGACTTGGGCCAGCCATCACTTCATCCATCACGCGCTGGATCGCAGGCAGCAGAGCGAGCCGTCCCTGCATGGCGCGCTTCATCATCCACCCCGTGATAATGAGGCGGTTGATCTCATTGGTGCCCTCAAAGATCTTGTTGATGCGCGCATCGCGGTAGCTGCGCTCCGCCGAATACTCTTCGACGTATCCGTAGCCGCCGTGCAGTTGCAACATCTGGTCCACCAGACGATCGAGAGTTTCCGAACACCACACTTTAATGATGGAGCACTCGACAGCGAACTCTTCGATACGCTTCTGTATTTCTTGAGTCGCGTTCGGCGCGCTCTTATCCAATTCGGCAAGCGAGGCATCGATCGCGCCAACGATCCGGTACACCAACGACTCCATCGCGAAAATTCCCGCGCCGCTGTCCGCGATCTTCTCCTGCACCAAGCCGAAAGACGTAATAGGCTTCGAAAATGCGATGCGCTCTTTGGCATAACGAATGCCGTTGCGGAACGCATATTTTGCGCCACCGATCGCCGCCGCGCCCAGCTTGTATCGGCCCACGTTCAGAATGTTGAAAGCGATGTGATGGCCCTTGCCCACTTCGCCCAAAAGGTTTTCAACCGGAACCTGGCAATCCGCAAGGAGCAGCGGACATGTCGAGGAGCCGCGAATCCCCAGTTTGTGTTCCTCTGGGCCGACCGTCAGCCCTGGCGTACCAGCTTCAATCAAAAATGCGGAAAATTTCTCTCCATCCACCTTCGCAAACACGGTAAAAAGGTTCGCCATGCCGGCATTCGAAATCCACATCTTTTCGCCGTTGAGCTCATAATGCTTGCCATCCGAAGAAAGCGTGGCCTGCGTGCGAATGTTCATCGCATCCGAACCGGAAGATGCCTCCGACAGCGCGTAGGAGGCAATCCATTCGCCAGTGGCGAGCTTGGCGAGATATTTCTCCTTCTGCGCCGCGCTTCCGTACCATACCAGCGGCAGCGTGCCAATCCCGACATGCGCGCTGAACGCAACCGAGAAGCTGCCACAGACCGCGATCTTGTCCGAGATCAACGCGGACGTGACCTTGTCCATCGCCAGTCCACCGTACTCTTCCGGAACGTCGATCGCCATCAGCCCAAGCTCGCCCGCCCTTCGCAGAAGCCCTTTGGTGACTTCAAAGTTCTTTTCCTCGATGGCCGGGATCTGCGGCTGCACCTGCTTCTCGGCAAATTCCACAGTGGTGCGTGCAATTTCCTTCTGCACATCGGACAGATCTTCCAGAGTAAAAATATCTTCCGGACGAAGGTCCTCAATTAAAAAACTTCCGCCTGTAACTCGCTTGATCGTCGCTGCGGCTGGTATGCTCATTGAACTCTCTCATAAACTGGTAGTTGTTGTCGTATGTTAAGCGGAGTCATTCTTCACTACGCTCAGAATGACACCCCATATTTTCAATTGCTTTTCAATTGCGCATCCTTAAAAAATGCTCTGGCCACGCCCATTGCCTCAATTTTGTAAATTCTCAAAGATGCCCGCCGCGCCCATTCCGCCGCCGACGCACATCGTCACCAGGCCATACTTACCGTTGCGCCGCTTCAGTTCGCGCAGAATCGTTGCCGTCAATTTTGCCCCCGTACAACCCAGCGGATGACCCAGCGCAATCGCGCCGCCATTCACATTGACCTTGGAAATGTCCATCCCCAGTATCTTGATGACAGCCAGCGACTGCGCGGCGAATGCCTCATTTAATTCGATGACATCCATCTGGTCCAGAGTGAGTCCAGCCAGCTTCAACGCTTTCGGTATGGCGTAGACGGGGCCGACCCCCATTTCTTCTGGAAGACATCCCGAGTAGGCGAAGGAAACGAAGCGCGCCATAGGCTTCAGTCCAAGCGCCAGCATGAGATCCTCCGACACAATCACAGCAGCCGCAGCGCCGTCCGAGGTCTGCGAAGAATTTCCCGCAGTTACAATTCCACCTGCATGAAAGACCGGACGCAGTTTCGCCAGCGCTTCATAGGAAGTATCGGCGCGCGGGCCTTCATCCACTCGAAATTCCGTTTCTTTACGGGTTGGCTTGCCAGCGCCGTTCGGCACGGACGTGACAACGGGCACCGTCACAATCTCATCTTCAAATTTCCCATCTCGGATGGCAGTCAGCGCCTTTTGATGACTTGCCAGCGCAAACTTGTCAGACTCCTCGCGTGAGATTTTGTAATGTTTCGCCACGCGCTCCGCCGTCAATCCCATCGACATATAGGAGTCGGGATAATTGTCGACCAGCCATGGATTGACCGCAATTTTGTTGCCGCCAAAGGGAATGAAGGACATCGACTCCGCTCCGCCCGCGACAATCGCATCCGCGGAGCCGCTGCGAATTCGCTCCGCCGCCAGCGCGATCGATTGCAGGCCCGAAGCGCAGTATCGGTTGATCGTCATGGCCGCTGCCTGCACCGGCAGCGCTGCGCGGAGAGAAATCACACGGGCCATATTCATCCCCTGCTCCGCCTCCGGCATGGCGCATCCTATGATGACATCTTCCACCAATTTCTGATCGAGTTCCGGCACGCGATCCAAAGCTCCGCGCACCGCGATGGCGCCCAGATCGTCCGGACGCGTCGCCTTGAGCGTTCCCTTGGGCGCTTTTCCAACCGCCGTTCGCACGGCGCTGACGACGAATGCTTCCTTCATAACGGTCCTCTCAATTTCGCAGTGGTTTGCCCGTCTTGAGCGTGAATCCGATGCGCTCGGCGGTCTTGCGCTCTCCGCAAAGCGAGAGAAATCCCTCGCGCTCCAGATCCAGCAAATACTGCTCGCCAACCAAAGTACCGGACGTAACGGCCCCGCCGCACAGCACATTCGCAACCTGCCGCGCGATCTTCACATCGTGGTCGCTGATGTACTCCGCCTCGCGCATCATGTGGATGCCCAGCCGCAGCGTTGCCAGAATTGCTTCCCCCGGAGCAGGAATGTCCATGCGCGACAGCGGCGGCGCATACCCTGTATCGGCGAGCCTGCGCGCTTCGGACTTGGCATCCGTTACCAAGCGTTCGCGGTTCATGGTGATGCCATCCGAGTCGTGCAATAAGCGCAGTTTTCGCGCCTCCACGGCGGATGTAGAGACCTTTGCCATTGCGATGGTCTCAAAAACATTCTTGATCGTCTCGTTGACTTCGAGCGACTCGCCACGCAGGTCGGCCCGCACCGCGCTGGCCGCTTCCGTGGCCCGCAGTGTCATCTCCTTACATCCGCCGCCCGCGGGCAATAGACCGACTCCAGTTTCGACCAGTCCCATGTAGAGTTCCATATGCGACTGACGCGCCGCAGCATGGAGCGCGACTTCCGTGCCGCCGCCCAGACACAATCCAAACGGAGCCACCACAACGGGACGCAAACAAAATTTGATCGCTTGCGTCATGCCTTGAAATTCCCGGATGTACAGGCCGATCTCATCCCACTCTTCATCTTGAATGGCGAGCAGGACCTGCATCAGGTTCGCGCCGACGGAAAAATTTATGGCGTCGCTGGTGATGACAAACGCCTCGAAGTTGCGCACCGCATCGCTGCCGGGCCTCAATGTCCGCTGAACGAACCTGACGATGTCTTCGCCGAGCGCGTTCATTTTGGAGTGGAACTCGATGCAAGCAATGCCGTCGCCCAAATCCACCAGCGAAGCGCCCACGCTCTTGTCAACGACGCCATGCGACCGCTTGATCTTCGTCAGCGTCGTCACGCCGCGAGTTTCTTGCACCGCGACATAAGCGCCGGAGTGAGTGTCAAAAAAATCTGATCCTTGATTGCGATACCAGGACGTGCCGCCGGAAGCGATCAGATTCTCCACTGCATTCGGAATGGCCTGTCCACGCGCGCGCATTTTCTCAACCGTTTCAATCACACCGGCTGCGTCCCACATCTCAAACGGACCCAGCTCCCAATTGAAGCCTGACTTCATGGCGCGGTCCATATCGAAGATGTTGTCGGCCACCTCTCCAATGCGATTGGCCGCGTAGGCCCAAAGTTCTGGCAGTATCTGCCAATAAAACCGCGCCGCTTTGTCGCGCTCTGGATTGCCTGCCAGCAGCGTTCGAATGCGCTCCGGTGTGGAGTCATTCCCCCTGGCCATCTCCAGTTCCGCAATCTTTGGGCGCTCCGTTGGTTTGTATTCAAGCGTGTTCGGGTCGAGCACCAGGCGGACCTCCTTGCCGTCCGCGCCACGCTCTTTTTTGTAAAATCCCTGTCCTGTTTTGTCCCCCAGCCATCTGCGTTCCAGCATTTGTTCAATTGCTGTGGGCAGCTTCACATCCGAACGCTCGTCGGTAGTATTCGCGGCAAAGTTGCGGGCCACGCTGGCCAGCACGTCGATGCCAACCATGTCGGCCAGGCGAAAAGTCCCCGTCTTTGGCCAGCCGACAGCAGCGCCAGTCAGCGCATCGACCTCTTCCACGCTCAGCCCCATCTGCTGCATGGTCCGAAACGTGTTCAGCATGGCAAACGTACCAATGCGATTGGCGATAAAGTTGGGCGTGTCGTGCGCGGGCACAACAGCCTTGCCCAGATGAAGTTCTGCGAAATTTGCAATGGAAGCGACTGCAAGAGGATCGGATTCCGGCGTGGCGATGATTTCCAGCAAGCGCATGTAGCGCGGCGGATTGAAAAAATGCGTACCGAACCATTGGCGACGGAAACTTTCCGGCATGTCTTTTGCGATCAGCGCGACCGGCAATCCGCTGGTATTGGTGGCCACAATCGCGTTGTGCCGCACATGCTGCGCAACCTTCGCCAGCAAGCTGCGTTTGATCTCCATATTTTCCGCAACAGCTTCGATGATCCAGTCGCAGTCCTTCAACTTCTCCAGGTCATCTTCAAAATTGCCGACTGTAATATGCGATGCCAGCGCCGGATCGACGAAAGCCGCGGGCTTCGATTTCTTAAGAGCATCCACCGCTTGCGTCGCAAGAAAATTTCTGTCTGCCTGCCCCTGCGGCGCCATGTCCAGCAGCAGCACCGGAAATCCTGCATTGACGATGTGGGCCGCGATGCGCGCGCCCATCGTTCCCGCGCCTAAAACAGCAATACGCTGGATCGGATAGATTGCTTCCGCGGATTTCCGCAACACAGTATCTCCGCTCTGCGCCACTGCGCTCGTAAACGATGCCATTGGCCCTCTCCCGTAAGACAGCAGAAATTATCGAAGGCAAATGCGGCCACGCAACACACATGCCTCCGACGAGAGAAGAATACTGAACGATCGGTCAATTAGTCAAACACAGCAATTCGTCTCGGGAAGCGCTGGGGACGCTTCAGAAACCGTCATCATTCGACATGACCACGGTCATGTTTTCCATTGGCCCGCGACCTGGACAGTGCCTGGGGCTTCGGTCTGGCCAAAGCGACCATTGCCGTTTTCGACGAATCTACCTGTGCGGCCTTACGTTCCGGGGCCCGCGCGACCTGACGATGCAGTCCCTCGGTAAGCAACAAAGAAAATTGCTCGCCTATCTCAGCCGCACTCAGCGGACCGCCCGGCTGATACCACGTTCCAATCCAGTTGATGGCCCCAGCAATGGCAAACGCGGCGATCTTCGCATTGCAGTTTGCAATCGAGCCATCTTTCATTCCCTCTTCGATGTAGCCCCGCAGCGTCTCGTCAATGCGGCGCTTCAAGCTGCGGACTTCCCGTCGCGTGGTCGCGGAAAGTGCTCCATCGTCCAGCATGGCGACGCAGCGCCCAAATTCATGCAGGACGACGGCAGTTGCGTAGGCCTCCACGTAGGCCTTCACCTTGTCGAAGCCAGCGGCGTGGCTGACCAGCGCATCACCCAGGCCCGCTTCAATCACCGCAATTCCACGCCGGTAACACTCCACCACAATCTCTTCTTTGTTATGGAAATAGTAGTAAAGCGCAGGCTTGGTAATGTTGAGCCGTTTGGCCAACTCGCTCATGGATGTCCGGCGGTATCCCTGTTCCAGAAATAAATGTGCGGCCGTCAGCAGCACGGCATCTCGCTTTTCGTTCGGGTTCCGCTTCCTCACCTGGAAGGACTTCCAGGGCTCCATGGCAATTTTCGGTCGTTTTACCATTCCACGATTGTCGCAGGTCATCGTCAGAACCAAAACAAACTTATGACTTTGCCCGTTTTAAATTTAAATGAAAATAAAAATTTGGACTGTAGGTGACAATTCATGCCTTATTCAGGTAACTTACTTTTCGGTAAGTAAAGAAAGTGAGTTTTGCTCTATATCGTCACACCATGGCGTTGTCAGCCTGAGAAAAGAACTTATTCCGAAACCTCACACGTGCAAAGGAGTAAGCCAATGGAAAATCACAAACAACATCCGACCCGCTGCCGACTCATGCTGTTCCTCCTGTTCTTGATTGCAGGATCGACCGCATTTGCACAGCAGAAATATGTAGGCCGTTACGACGTCTACACAGGTTTCGCAGATCTCAATACGCCCGCACTGGGTTTGAACCAAACGGGTTTCCACACCCAGGCGGGCATCAATATGCGCAGGTGGTATTCGCTCGGTTTGGATTACAGCGTCTCGAGTGGGTCCGAGGTCCTCAAACCGGACTTGCTGCCAACGGCCCTTCAGCAGCAGCTCATGCCGATCATCATCCAATACATGCAAGCGGGCGTGATCCCACCCACATACCAATTGACGGTCCCTGCAAATGTCTTCACCCAGTCCTTCGCAGTAGGCCCGCAGCTTGCTTATCGACATTTCTCCAGGGCGACACTCTACTTGCGTCCATCGCTCGGAGCATTTCGTCTTGCCGCGACCCCGCGTCCTGCCGACCCGGTTGCCGCTGTGATCGCGCAGGCGCTTGTCCCCTCCGGCCATAAAGTGGACTGGACCGGCTTCTACGGGGTCGGCGGAGGCGCCGAGTTGAAAATCACGCGGCATCTTGGACTGATGTCGCAACTGGACATCGTCTACAACCATCCCTTCAACGACATTCTCGCCAACGGTACATGGACCGAGCGTTACTCGATCGGCCCCCTCTTTCACTTTGGCCGCAATGTTGGAGCGGCCGTAAAGTAATGTATTGCAACAAACGAAGGCAGAACGAACTATGACCAGAATGATTTTCGCAGTACTACTCGCGGGAATGCTCGCACCGCCTGTTTACGCTTCCACATCTCCGGCCAACGCGTCTGCTTCCACCTGTACGCTGGTGATTCACGCGGTCGGCTTTCGCAATCAAAAAGGAGGGGCAGGCGGCGCCGTCTTCTCTTCCTCAAACGGCTGGCCGGAGGACCTCAACAAGGCTTACCACCACGGCGACTTCCCGATTCATGGAGACAAATCTACGTTGACCTTTCCCATGGCGCCGGGCAGATACGGAGTCGTCGTCATCCATGACGAAAATCTGAACCACAAAATGGACCGCAACATATTTGGATTTCCAAAGGAAGGATATGGGTTCGCCAACAATCCCCATGTCGGGCTGACCGCACCGTCGGTACGCACGGCATCTGTTCTGGTCACGTGCCCGGTGACGGAAACCACCATCAGGATTCACTATAAATAATTTTCTCTTGAACTCTCAATCCCGCCGGAGCGGACAAACTATTTTGGCCGCATCATTTCAAAGCGGTCCGTCGTCCGCGCATAGGTTGAGCCGGCCATGCGGCCAATGGCATGCAGTTTCTCCGGGTCGATGCGAAAATTTTCCAGCAGCGATTCGCGCACATGAAAGCGCAGCACTTCACCCAGCACCAGGCTGCCGCCCAGCGGCTCCGCGCTGACGTGGACAATCTGCTCCAGACGGCACTCCATCTGCACATGCGACTCGGCCACGCGCGGCGGGCGCACCAGTTCACTCGCCAGTGGAGTCAGGCCGGAAACCTCAAACTCATCGACCTCCGGAGGCAATTCCGCCGAACAGGCATTCATTTTTTCCGCGAATTCTTCCGAAACAATGTTGACTACAAATTCACGCGTGGCGATGATGTTGCGCAGCGTATCTTTTGAAGAAGGTAAATTACTACTGCCAACCCCGCGCACCATGGGACAAAAGCAGACAATCGGAGGATTGGCGCTTGCCACGGTGAAAAAACTGAACGGCGCCAGGTTGCGCACACCCTTGGCATCCATCGAAGACACAAACGCAATCGGTCGCGGGACCACGGAGCCAACTAGCAGCTTGTATATGTCCTGCGGCGTCTGCTCCGATGGATTCAACGTATGCATGGGAGAAGCATCGTTGCTCTCATTCATCCCACAGGCTCCAGTTTGGCGTGGTCCTTCGCTCCCCAGCTCGCCCAATAATCCGCCCACTCCACATGCTCGCCTGCAGGCAGCACATGGATAGGATTCAATCCATCGAGCATCACGGCAGACTCATCGGTGAAAGTTTTCTTGGTCTGGTTCGCCAGCGCCTTGGGATGCGGCCCGTGATGGATGCCGCGTGGATGCAGCGTCGCGTAGCCTGCCTTGACGTTGTCGCGGCTGAAGAAATCTCCGTCATGGTAAAAAATGAATTCGTCGTAATCCGTGTTGCGATGGAAAAACGGCACGCGCAGCGCTTGCGGGTCCTGCTCCAGCGGGCGAGGCAGAAAGCTGCACACCACCGCGCCCTGCGTCACGAACGTCGTATGCGCGCTGGGCGGCAGATGCGCGCGATGGCTCATCACCGGGCGAATGTCGCGCAGGTTGATCTTCCACGCCGTCAAGTCGCCCTTCCAACCCACCACATCGATAGGATTGAAAGGATAGAAGACCTTGGAATATTCATTCTCATTTTTGATGCGAACTTCCCACTCGCGGGTGTCGTCAAGGTATGGCGACGGCTCCGGCGTAGTGATGGCCGCTGGATCATAGAGCGCGTGCTGCCCGAGCAGGCCCTTGTCCGGCTGCTCGAATTCCGCCTTCGACTGAAAGATCAGAAAAAAATTGTCTTCCGTGTCCGGCGCCACGCGGTACGTCATTGCGCGCGGCAGGTTGATGTAATCTCCCTTCTCGTATTGCAGCGGGCCAAAGTCCGTTTCGATCACGCCGCTGCCGCGATGCACGAAGTACATCTCATCGCCGTCGGCATTGCGAAAATAAAACGGCATCGCCTTCGACCGCCGGGAAACCAGGACTTTGATCTCATCATTGCCGAGAAACGCAATCGGCTCGCCCTGCGCATCGTGCAGGTCGGTCGGCTCCAGCTTGTTCAGGTCGAAAAGATGCGGACGCAGCCTGCCTTCAAAGCGGATCCAATTGGTCGGCGGATGCGCATGGTATAAGTGGCTCGCTTTGCCGTAGAAACCTTTACGCCCGTGCTCCTCTTCAAATGTGCCTTCCGGCAATCCGACGTGCGCCTGTGTCGCAGTCTTGCCTTTTTTCAGCGGATACATAATGTGCTCCCTTGCTGACGCTGGTCAGCCATTCCGATTTTCCGGACGCGTCACACGATTGCGCAGCACGCCAATCTTTTCAATCTCCAACTCGATCGTATCGCCCGGTTGCACCCATCGATTCAATTCCAGCCCGCAGCCCGTACCGACCGTCCCGGAGCCAAGAATATCTCCCGGATAGATGGTGTCGTCCAGCGAGAGGAATTCAATCATCTGCTCGAACTTCCAATGCATCTCACCGGAGTTGCCCCGCGACCACTCCTCGCCATTCACGCGCGCGACCATCTCCAGCGCATACGGATCGCCAATCTCTTCCGGCGTCACCAGCCACGGCCCAACGCCCGTACACCAGTGCTTCCCTTTCGCTGGGCCCAGGCGCACTTTCATTTCGCGACGCTGCATATCGCGCGCGCTAAAGTCGTTCAGGATCGTGTAGCCTGCGATATAGTCTCGCGCTTCCGACGCCGGAATGTTCCGCCCCTCGCGCCCAATCACCACGGCCAGTTCCAGTTCATAATCGAAGCGCTCGGTGAAGGACGGCCACAAAACATCCTGGTCCGTTCCTATCAAATTATGATGCCCGGTCTGGTAGTACACCGGCATCTCGTACCACTCCTGCGGCATCGGTTCGCCGCGCTTTTCAAAGCCCATCTTCACATGCGATTCAAAAGCAAAAAAATCGCGCACAGAGCGGGCATCCGGCAGGGGAGTCAGCAGACGGACTTCATCCCAGCGATAGCGCAGCGTCTCGTCGTTCCTGCCTGTACGCAACTCCTGCGGCAGAAAAGCGACAGCCTTCTGCGCGGCCCTCATCGAAGCCGCTCCGCCTTCCAGCAGCCCGCGCAATGAAGACGGCACCAGCGCATCTGCCAGCTTGTCATTGCCAAGATGGTGCGCGACGGCAAAATGCAGATCGATCACGCCATCCCGGTCCACAGCGCCCAGTCTGCGGTGCCGCCCAAGGTGCGTGCGGACTTCAAAGGTGCAGAGTTTCATCCGTGTCCTTACACCCTGCCGTTACAGATTTCCGCGCAGGCCCTGCTCGCGCTCAATGGCCTCAAACAGCGCCTTGAAGTTGCCCTTGCCGAAGCTGCGTCCACCCTTGCGCTGAATGATCTCAAAGAACACCGTCGGGCGGTCTTCCACCGGACGCGTGAAGATCTGCAACAGATATCCTTCTTCATCGCGATCGACCAGCAAATTCAGCCGCTTCAAATCCTCAATCGACTCGTCAATTTTGCCGACACGTCCCAGCAATTCTGTGTAGTAAGCATCGGGCACTTTGAGAAACTCCACGCCTTGCTCGCGCAGCTTGCTCACTGTGGACAGAATGTCATCGGTCGCCAGCGCCAGGTGCTGCGCGCCCGGCCCGTTATAGAACTCCAGATATTCTTCAATCTGCGACTTCTTGCGGCCCTCCGCCGGCTCATTGATGGGGAACTTCACGCGGCCATTGCCATTCGACATTACCTTCGACATCAGCGCGGAGTATTCCGTCGAAATGTCCTTGTCGTCGAAGCTCTGGAACATCTCGAAACCCATCACATCGCGATAAAAATCGACCATCGCGTTCATCTCATTCCACCCTACATTGCCCACCACATGGTCGATATACTTCAACCCCACGGGACGCGCGACAGCGTCGTGCTCCACCGCAACAAACCCCGGCAGAAATGTTCCGTTGTAATCCTTGCGCTCGACAAAGGTATGCACCGTGTCGCCATAGGTGGCGATGGAGGACATGCGCACCGTGCCATTGTCGTCCTTCAATACCCATGGCTCGCGCACACTTCGCGCGCCGCGCCGCGTCGTCTCGCGCCATGCGGAGACAGCGTCATCCACCCACAGCGCAATATCTTTGATGCCATCTCCATGCCTGGCGATGTGGTCCGCAATGGCATTGCCGGAGCGCAACGGAGTAGTCAGCACAAAACGAATCTTGTCCTGCTGCACCACGTAGGAAGCACGGTCACGCAGCCCCGTCTCTGGCCCGGCGTAGGCGACCAGCTTCATGCCAAAGGCAGCGCGATAAAAATACGCTGCCTGGCGAGCGTTGCCCACGTAGAACTCAACGTAATCGGTCCCGTTCAGCGGTAAAAAATCTTTGGTGGTAGAGGAATGTAGTAGTTCGGTCACAGTTGCCATGGCGTTCCCTCGCAGGATTCTGAAACATATCGCCGGAGGCATTTTCGGCGACTAATCAAGATATACCCGCCAAGGTGCGCTTGCCTAGCGGCGGCTTCGACCGAATGGTTTGCTCGCCAGGTTACGCCGCACCTGCGCAACGCAAGCTTCAATGTCTTCTTTTAGTTGATGTTCCCAGAACCTTACTACACGCGTTCCTGTTGAAGTCAATGACTTACTTGTAAGTTGGTCGCGTTCTCTGTTGCGTTGTATTTTTAACGCCCAAAACTTCGTATTGCTTTTTGGCACATGGCCACATTTTTGGCAGCCATGCCAAAAACAGCCATCGACAAAAATCGCCAGCCGCTCTTTTTTGAAATAAATGTCCGGCTTACCAATGACATCCCGAGACTGGAGCGTAAATCCAGCAATGGAATTTCGGACGAGGGCCATCTGAAGTCGGCGTTCTGTGGTCTTGTTGTTCTTCCCGCGAATCGACGACATAATACGAGATCGTTTCGGAGTAAGATATTCAAAACGGCCGTCAGTCAGCGATTGTTTGAGGAGTCTTTCCATTTCTTCCAAGCGAGCAATAAAAACGGGAGACGCCAGCGCTGGAAAGAAAAATCCAGAAGCCAGCCGTGCTCATCGAAAGTTTATCTCGTTTTTTTCTGGCGCCCAAGGCCTCGACCTCGGACTTGAGAAAGCGGGGCTGGAGTGCATATCAGTCAATGACGCAGACCCAGTTGCCTGCAAAACGGCCAAGCTCAATCGTCCTGAAATGACCGTTTACGAAGGCGACATTCGCAGCCTGACTGCACCGAATTTATGTGCCGATCTCAATATCGAACCCGGAGAATTGTTCGCTATCGCTGGCGGTCCGCCTTGTCAGGCATTTTCCACGGCTGGCCGACGGCTGGGGTTGAATGACGATAGAGGAAATGTCTTCCTCCATTTTATCCAACTGATCAAAGAATTAAGGCCCAAATACGCCATTTTCGAGAACGTCCGAGGCCTTCTATCGGCACCCTTGCTCCATCGGCCACATGTGGAAAGAGGGAACGGCTTCCCCGACTTGACCGAGGAAGAACTGCCGGGCAAGGCATTGCTGCATATCTTGGGGCTTCTCGAACAAGCGGGCTATCGCACAACCTTTACTCTCTACAACACCGCCAACTACGGAGTGCCGCAAATTCGCGAGCGGCTGATTTTTTTCGCCTCACGGGAAGGACAAAATGTTCCATGGATGCTGCCAACTCATGAGGAAAAGGGTCTCTATGGACGAAAACCGTGGAGGACATTGCATGACGCCATCCATCACCTGAGCGGCGCGGAGCACCACTTTATGCAGTTCCCGAAAGACCGATTGAAATATTACGCGCTCCTCCGAGAAGGACAGAACTGGAGAGATTTGCCGCTTGAGCTACAGGAAGCGGCCATGGGAGAAAGCTGGCGTTCGGGTGGTGGACGAACCGGTTTCTATCGGCGTCTGGCCTGGAACCGACCCTCGCCGACACTTGTCACTCGCCCAACCATGAAGGCGACCGACCTTTGCCATCCGGAAGAATTGCGCCCACTGTCCGTCGAAGAATATAAAGCCATCCAGACTTTTCCCGATGCGCACCAGTTTGCCGGAAAAATCGATGACGTATACAGGCAGATTGGCAATGCAGTTCCCTGCTTATTTGGCGAAATCGTCGGCAACCACATCATCGCCTTCGATGAAGGCCGCCTCGCCACCAACCAGACACAGACCAAGACCAGTCGATATGAGAATACCGACCACCATTCATGGCGATCCTCAGTATCTGTTCGTGAAGATCAATTGACACTTCTGTAAATTAGAAAGGCATTGCTGCATGGACAGCGTTCTACGTCAAAAAATTGAGACATTCGTTTGCGAAAATATTGGCAGCTTTCACGAAGCGCGAATCAGAAACATACAAGATTTAAAGCTAAAAACGCTGCTCGAAAACAAGAACCCGTACTTGTTCCGCGCAAAAAATCTGAATACTGCGGCAGACTTCGTTACCGCACTTTTGGATGCTCGATTGTCTTCCTCTGAAGAAGGCTCCTTTGGCAAGTTTCTGGAAGATCTAGCGGTTTTTGTGGCAACAGAATGCGGAGGCGGTCAAAAGTCACCGGCAACTGGTATCGATATCGATCTAATAAGGCAAAATGTGCGCTATCTCATTTCCGTAAAGTCGGGAAAGAATTGGGGTAATTCTTCCCAATACAAGGCCCTCCGGCAACACTTCATGGACGCAGTTAAAGTGCTCAAACAGTCCAAACACAGCGGAGACATACAACCAACACTTGGCATTTGTTACGGCCGCTCTAAAACCAAGAATAATGGCTCCTATTTACGGATTGCTGGACAAAATTTTTGGCATCTGCTTTCGGGCGATCCTGATTTATATACCAGCATCATTGAACCCTTGGGGTTCGATGCACAGAAACATGATGACTTGTTCAAAGAGCAGAAAAGCAGTTCCCTCAATCGCATGACTGGAGAATTTATTACTCAATTTTGCGATGCAAGCGGAGCAATAGATTGGACACGCCTCGTGTCGTCTGTCAGCGGCAATCTTTCTCAATAGGTGAAAGCCAGCAATTGACAGCAGGGCCGACGCATATAAATGTCCATAGCTTGCTATATGCAGGAATGCGGAAATGGGTAAGAAGGGGAGATGGACAATCCCCTGAAGTATTTTGCTGAATTGCGCGATCCGCGGGTGGAGCGGAACCGGGAACATTTGCTGGAAGAGATCCTTTCAATGGCCATCGCGGCGATTTTGAGCGGCGCCAACGGATGGAATGAGATCGAGGACTATGCCCAGTCAAAGGTGGAATGGTTCGAGAGCTTCCTGCGGCTGCCCGGAGGCGTCCCGTCGCACGACACGTTCAACCGGGTGTTCTCGGCGCTCGACCCGGAAGAGTTGGAGAAGGGCTTCGTGGCCTGGGTTTCGTCGATCGCCAGGCTGACGGCGGGCGAGGTGGTCACCATCGACGCCATGGGCTGCCAGCGCAGCATCGCCGCCAAGATTGTTGAAAAGAAAGCCGACTATATTTTGGCGGTCACAGAAAACCAGG
>JAKAYS010000205.1 GCA_021826695.1 Acidobacteriota bacterium
TTTATCTGGTTGGAATCCGCGGCACCGGAGATTGCGGCCATTGCAGGCGCGCAGATGCGGGGGGAGAATGCATTCCGCCTGCTGGCCAACACAATCGCGCACCAATGGTGGGGAAACCATGACAGTCCGGCGACCCTCGACGATGCATGGATCACCAATGGCATGTGCCGCTACGCGGAGTTGATGTATTTGGAAAATAGCTTAGGCCAGAATGCCCTGACGGACGCAGTGCTGGACGTGTCCGCGGGTGCGCTCGCTTATGACACGATTCCGCTCGCCGACGCATCGCGCTATTCTGTCTCGTCTCCAGAATTTCAGTCGATGACCTACGACAAGGGGGCGATGATCTTCCGCATGTTGCAGTGGCAGTTGGGCGATGCAGCGTTTCAAACCACCCTACATACGATCCTTTCTCAATTTGCGGACACATCGATTTCCTCAGCACAAGTGGAAGCCATCGCTGAAGCGGCATCGCACCAGGACTTGCAACCCTTCTTTACGCAATGGCTCCACAGCACGGGCGCGCCCGACATGCAGGCCAAATGGACACTCTATCGGCTTGGAAACAACAAGGGATTTCGCACGGTGGGCGAAATCGACCAGGATCTGGACCTGTTCCGCATGCCCGTGGATCTGCGCATCGAGACCGAAGGCAAGACAGTCAACCAGCGCATCGAGGTGGTTGGCGCTCATTCGCAATTCGTCGTCGATACCTTTGGCATGCCGCGCAAGGTGACACTCGACCCAGAGCATTGGCTGTTGCGAAATGACACGGCGATGCAGGTCCGCGTGCATATTCTGCGCGGTCAACAAAAGGCGGCCCGCGATGACTACGCCGGTGCAATTCAGGAGTATAGGCAGGCGCTCGCGCTCGACAACATCAGCTCACTAGCCAGCTATCGTCTGGGCGAGGTCTACTTCCAGCAACGCAATTACCAGGCGGCGGAAGGCGCATATCGCGACGCGCTGCACGGCGATGATGTTCCGAAGTGGACGGAGGTCTGGAGCGACCTCGAACTCGGGAAGATTTTCGATGCTTCCGGTCAGCGGGACCGCGCTGTCAATCGGTACCGCGAAGCACTGCAAACCGGCGACAACACCGGTGGGGCGCTCGACCTGGCTCGGGCCTATCTACAGCAGGCATACAAGCCATCGACCGAGCACACCGGCCTGCCAGTGCAATAGGATTATTTCTTGTCTTCGAGGGCGGCCAGCACGTCGGCGATGGTTGGCTCGACCCCCAGCATATATTCGCGGACGCGCTTCCGCTCCTCTGGCGCGAGCGAGGGCAGCACCACCAGCAGACGGCGCAGCGTTGTGCCGATGTCGTCGGCGTAATTCATCATGCGAATGGCTTCTCCAGAAAGGGGCATCGGTTCTCCTGTGTGTTGATATGTCTCTTCCATTTTGCGATGCGACAGGCACACTCGTAAAGGAGGGCCCGCAACTGGCGAGTTCTAAACGACCTGGCTGGCTGGTTCCACCCAGCCATCGCGATCCGTCACTTCGGTCAGGGCCGCCAACTTTTCGGCCAACCAGGGTTGCAGCGCATCCGGATGATAGCGCCAAGCCCAGTTGCCATGGGACTGCGCGGGGGTGTTCATTCGCGCCTCGCTGCCAAGTTGCAGCAAGTCCTGCATGGGGAACAAACACAGCCGCGCCACTGAGGCCGCCGCGCCACGCATCATCGCCCAGACAATGCCATCGTCTCCCGGATGCAGGTACGCGGCAATCGCCTGACGTTCCGTATCGTTGGTCTTGTGCCACCAGCCCAGGGTTGTATCGTTGTCGTGCGTGCCGGTGTAGATGACCATATTTTCCTCGCAGCGGTGAGGAAGATGAATGTGCGCGCCACGATCGCTGAAACCGAACTGCATGACGCGCATTCCGGGCAGGCCGCAATGTTGCCGCAGTTGCTCCACCTCCGGCGTAATCAGGCCGAGGTCTTCGGCAATCAGCGGAAGATTACCAAGCTGTTTGCGCAGATACGCAAACAGTTCGGCGCCCGGCGCTTTTCTCCATGCGCCGCGAATCGCCGTCTCGTCCTCCGCGGGGATGGACCAGTAGGCCTCAAACCCGCGAAAGTGGTCGAGCCGCAGCAGGTCGCAAAGGGAGAGCGCGCGACGAATACGCGCCTCCCACCAGTCGAAATTTCGACTGGCCAGTACGTCCCATCGATAGAGCGGGTTGCCCCAGCGCTGGCCGGTCGGACTGAAATAATCTGGCGGAACGCCGGAAACCTGAAGAGCATTTTTCTGCTCGTCCAGCTCAAAGATTTCCGGATACATCCAGACATCGGAGCTGTCGTAATTCACAAAGATGGCGGCATCGCCGATGAAGCGGACGTTACGCTCCGCGCAATACCGGCGCAGCGTCTGCCATTGCTCCTCAAAAAAGAACTGGATTATTTTTTGTACCATCCGCTCTGGCGCATGGTCTGCGCGGAAGCGCTCCATGGCCTCCGAAACGCGCAGTACATATTCCATAGGCCACGCGGCCCAGCTTGCTCCGGCGAACATGGTACGCATCACACTGAAACTGGCATAGGCTTCCAGCCAGTAAGAGTTGTCCATACAGAACTGCTCGAAGCGATGGCGATCTTCTTCCTGAGCGTGTGCCGAAAATCGTTGCGCGGCCTGTTCCAGCAAAGGAAGTTTCGTCTCCACGGCCCGCTCGAAGTCGGCTGGGCCATCGTTACCCGGTAGAGAATCCAATGCGTTGCTGTCGAGCCATCCTTGCGAGGCGAGAACTTCCAGACTGATGAAAAGAGGATTGCCGGCAAAGGCCGAAAGCGCCGAGTACGGCGAATTTCCATACCCCGTTGGGCCCAGCGGCAGCACCTGCCAATATTGCTGTTTGGCGGCAGCGAGAAAATCCGCGAAGGCATACGCGGCTGGCCCTAAATCTCCTATGCCGCCACGAGAAGGAAGCGACGACACGTGCAGCAGGACACCTGAGGCGCGTTCGGTAAGCATTCATTCTCCACGGTTCGCTGGACGAAAGCCTGGCAACGGTCTTGCCGAGCACTTGCCTACATTCCCTGCAATTGACGCTGTACGCCAATAGCTGTAGCAGGGTTTGAATGGTACAGACTCGCAAAATATTACGGAATGCTTGCCTCGGCACGGACGCCAGCGCGCATGCATTCCGTTCTTTACATGCCCGGCACTACAGGTGCCGGAGTTTTCTTGTTGTAACGAATCAGTCCGCGCTGAGTATAGTGCTCCTGGAGCGAGGTTACGAAGACGGCAAAAGCGGCATCCCGCCGCTGCTGGATCAACTGGTCACGCACCGCATCGAAATTCTGCTGAATTTGCGCTTCCGTAGGAGCCTGCTTATCGAGAAGCTGCATGACTACGCCGGTGCGCTGCGTCAGGATCGGCCCGCTGAACTGGCCGGGCTGTAGCGTGAAGGCCACCGCACCTTCGGAGGCCATGGCGCCAAGGTCTGGGACCTGCGCCGTGCTGTCAACCAGGTCGCTGGTCTTGACAGTCGCGCCAACTTCTTTGGCCGCCTTCTCCAGGCTGTTCTCTTCCTTGGCCTTGATGGCCAACTGCTGGGTGCGGCCACGCAACATTCCCGCCATCTGCTCGTTGCGGAAGTCCTCCAACAATGTGGGCTTGTATGTATCGAAGGTCGGCGCATGGGCTGGAACTACATTCAGCACCGTGAAGACTGCGTACCCTTCGCCCGTCGAAGCGCTTTGTGGCGGCGCGCCGGGCTTCATGGTGAAGGCGCGCGTCAGCATTTGCGATCCATCCGCCAATCCCGGAACTACTCCGCCTTGTTGTAGCGGATCCGTCGTTGTCATCTGAAGATGGTTCTCTTCGGCCATCTTCTGTAGACCGTTCTTCTGCGCCTCCGCCTGCAACTTCGACGCATAGTCTTGCGCCGCCTGAGTCTGCTTCTGCTGCGTCAGATTGGCCAGAATCAAGTTATGTACTTCATCGACAGATTTCTCATGGGCCGGCTGCTTTTCTTCCACCTGCAAAATATGGAACCCGAACTGCGTGCGAATGATCCCGGAAAGCTGTCCAGGCTGAAGTGAAAATGCAGCCTTATCAAATTCCGGCACAGTCGCGCCATGCTGGATGAAGCCGAGTTCGCCGCCTTGCTCCTTGCTTCCCGGGTCATCCGAATATTTCTTGGCGAGGTCCGCGAAATTAGCGCCGTTCAGTAGCTGCTTCAGAATGTCCTGCGCTTTTGCCTGCGCCGTCGCGACTGTCTTTGCGTCGGCCTTCGCTGGAACTTTTATCAGGATATGCCGCACGCGCACTTGTTCCGGCACCTGGAACTGCTGCTGATGCTCGTTGTAATAACGCTGGATGTCCGCGCCGGAAACCTGCGGAGGGCCGCCCGGCACCTGGTTCAGATTGAAGGCAACATACTGCACTTTGCGCGTTTCAGGAATGGCATGCGCGTAGCGCGCGGAATTCTTTTGGAAGAACGCCTTCAGTTCCGCATCGGAAGGATTGATCTGTTTGCGAAGGTCCGCGGCGGACAGCACCGCATATTCGAAC
>JAKAYS010000039.1 GCA_021826695.1 Acidobacteriota bacterium
ACATCCAGCGCAATAACCAAACGCCAAAACCTTTGGTCTGGACCAAATCCGCAGACCACATCATTCAAAAGGTCAACCGTGGTAAAGCCTTGCTGGAGACACTACACTAGGCTCATCGCCAATCCCTCCGTCCTCGTCACTTCTTGCGTTTACTTCCAACTAAGGCACCTCCCCTCCACCGGCATTACCCGGCTTCTTCGGTACTACGGACCTCCCCGCCACCCAATCGGCCCGGCCTGGCTCTCGCGAGTTGCCGGTTGATCCCAACTGCAATCACCGCTGGGGCTTCCCGTGTTGCGTCTGGTCCACGTTGCTTACATGCCGTCGCCAATACCCCGGCAGGACGAAGGAGACTCATTCGCTCGTACTCTCTCCTCCGCTTCGGCCTTCCCTCGAGTTGCGGTGGGTCGGCTCCTGCGTTATACGTTTCGAGGCCTGCTCAGCGTTTACTCACGTTACGGCCTGCATGCTCGCCAAGTCGCTTGAACGACCCTCTACACCGGAGGCTTCAGACGCTTCGTTACCTCTGCCGCTGCTCCGATTGCTACCGGGTGAAGCGAACCAGTTCCCGGGTGGCAATTGCACCCACTGTGGACCAGCGCCTTTCACGGCGCACGCAACTGTAGTATTAGCTGGCTGTGGATCGGAGACTTGCGCAGGGTTTCCCTAGCGAACGAAATCAGAGCGCTTCCTCTCCGTGGTCGTCATTCCGGATACGGACAGCTTCTTCGATAGCGGAAACGAAAACCTTGCCATCGCCAATTCTTCCGGAACTGGCGGCTGCTCGGATCATCCCCACAATCTGTTCTGCCCGCGCGTCTTGCGCGAATATTTCGAGTTTTAGTTTGGGGAGAAAGTCGACTGCATACTCCGCCCCTCGATACACTTCGGTATGGCCCTTCTGACGTCCGTGGCCACGCACATCGGAGATAGTCATGCCTTCCACGCCGATGCTGACGAGTGCTTCTTTTACCGCGTCCAGCTTGTTGGGCTGGATGATCGCCTCAATCTTTTTCATGTGGTCTCTCCATTCTCGATTTTGGTTAGCCTGCGAAGCGGGCATGAAACCTCAGTAGTTCGTGGCGTGTACGACATCCTCGGGATAGCCCAGGAGTCCGAATTCCGGCAAGTCCAGGCCCTCCTGCTCGACCTCTGCGGAAACGCGCATCGGTTTCACCGCGTTCACGATCTTGAACACGATGAAGGTCGCGCCGAATGCCCAGGCCACGCAGATCAAAGCGCCCCCAATCTGGACCAGGAACTGCCTGGTGTCGCCATAGAACAATCCGGTCACGCCCTTTCCGGCCTGGCCAAGATAGCTCGCGGCGCCCACGCCATTCCATCCAGCCCCGTAGGTGCCGTCGGCAAATAGTCCCAGACAGATGGCCCCCAGTACGCCACAAAAGCCGTGAACCGAAATCGCCCCGCAAGGATCGTCGATTTTGGTCACATTGTCATTGAACAGCACTCCCATGCAGACCACAAGCCCTGCCAGAATTCCGATAATGAACGCTGAAGTCGGGCTGACGAATGCGCACGGCGCGGTAATCGCAACCAGACCCGCCAACATGCCATTGCAGGCCATGGTGATGTCCGGCTTGCGGTATTTAAAATACCAGAACAGCATGGCGGTCGCGGCGCCTGAGACAGCGGCCAGGTTGGTGTTGATTGCGATCACAGAGATGCGAAGGTCGGTCGCTCCCAGGGTTGAGCCGGGATTGAAACCCATCCAGCCGAAAAGCAGGATGAAGGTCCCTGTCACAACGTAAACCAGGTTGTGAGCGGGGAAGGCCCGCGGTTTTCCGTCCGGCCCAAACTTCCCGAGGCGAGGCCCGAGGATTATTGAGAGAGCCATGGCGCAGAAACCGCCGACGGCATGCACCACCGTGGATCCGGCGAAATCGACATATCCATGCCCCAGTCCCATCGTAGTACCAAGCTGCGACAACCAGCCGCCGCCCCATACCCAGCAACCGAAAACCGGGTAAAGAATCGCGCCAATGAACAATTCGCAGAGCAGAAAGGACCAGAAGGATATCCGCTCGCAAATGGAACCGACGATGATGTACCCCGCTGTCTCCATGAAGACAACTTCAAACAGGGCCAGACAGTTACTGCCCGCGTCATAACCGGCCCCGGTCATGAAGAAGCCTTTGCCGCCCAGAAGGCCCCACAGACCGTGTCCTATAAGGAAGTGACTCAGGGTTGGCGTTCCACCCAGGTTCACAGGCGCGTTATTGATGGCCACGGCCCCGAACTGGAACGCGTATCCAACCGCGTAGTACGCGATAAAGGCAAACACGTAGGCCGCGAAGTTCAGCATCATCAGGTGTCCGGCGTTCTTTTTTCTAACCAGACCGCAGGTGAGAAGCGCGAAGCCTGCCTGCATGAAGAGCACCAGATACCCAGTGTTGAGTGTCCAGGCAAAATTGGTGGCCACTCGGAGATGACCCACCGAGTCGGCGAGTTTGATCGCCAGCGGCTCCTTGGCTGACTGGGCCTGGAAGTCGGCGGCATCCTTCTGGGCTTGCGCGTAGTTGGGAGCGGTCGGATCGGTCGGTGCGGGAACCACGAATGGATTGCCCCCAGCGTCCAGCACGGATGTCTTGTCTCCAGTGGCAATGCCCGCCGGGTCCGGCTTTGGCGCTGCCTGGCCACTGCAAGGCACGACGGAGACCGTGAAGATGCCGATCGCCAGCATCAGCATGGCGCCGCAGCTCAACAATGCGCTGCCAAGGCGCCGTTGGATCGTTCCTCGGTTTCGCTGCTGTGTGTTCACGTTTCGGGTGAAGCCTGGCAGGCCGAGCGTGGCCTGCATTTGCGGGGCAATTTTTTCTTCTGCCATGATCGTTCTCCTGTTGTTGCAAGATTTCAGCTATATGTCTATGTCTCTAACGTTGGTACAGATAAAAAACCGACGACGTGACAATTAAATTTCGATTCCGGCCCTTAGAACATGAATCCCGCTTCGATCATCCCGCGAGCCTGGGTTACATCGGTACCGTCAGTACCAAATACATCTCCTGGCGTGGTATCCATCGCATGGACAGCGGAAAACTCAGCGCGAGCGAAAAACGCTTTGTCTTGATAGGTGGGTGTCAGGGTCATCGACCATGCCTCACTTCCTGTTCCATACAGCAGATTGACTGCCCCATTGCCGGTGCTACCCGTGCTGCCAATGTATTCGCCCCGCGCCGCGAGCGAAACATGAGAGGTAAAGGTGTAAGTTCCCAGAACCGCGCCGCCGATTGTGGACGTCGCGTGTGCGACACCGATGTGCGCATTCAACGGCACATAGGTGATCTGGATGTACGGCTCAAGAATCCACTTCTTGGCTGTGTGGGTATAAATGACGTTGTAAATGGAACTGTTGTTTTGATAGAGCGGTGTAGCGACACTGGAGTAGCCGGTCTTTCCATAATTGCCGCCGCCGACAACTTCCACGCTATTGGCTGCATTCGGCGTGTAGGTGAACATGCCCCAGATCCAGTTATAGCGATTGGAGTAAAAGCCATCGTTCCATGTCAGAGCGGCGCTAAGTTTTCCCTTGCTGTAGTTCACCTGCAAGCCGCGATTGACGGCGTTTTCCTGGTTCCACAGGAGACCGCGTTCAATGTTCATGTTTTCAAAAGTGAATGTGTCCTCAGCGCCAATCAGGGTTGGCAATTTCCCTGCAAGATAGGAAAAACTGCCTTTCGGTGCAAGCTTTATGTACCCCTGCGGCAGCGCGCCGAAGAAGTCCGTAACAGTATCGCGGGTAGATAGAAACGGCGTGCCAAGCGCCGGAATGTTATATGCGCCGCCCTGCAAATAAAACTGCACCAGCCCGCTGGTCTTTTGAACGAACACCTGGGCGTTGCTTACATCCGCGTACTTCAGATGGTCGTTCGAACTATGGTTGTCCTGCACATATCCAAAGCCGCTAAGAATTCCAGTGACTTGCAATTTTCCAAAGTACCGGCCCGCATCGAAGGTTGCAGGCGAAGCCGTGCTGAGCGGACCCACCATGGCCGGCATGGCCAAGGGCGCAGCCGCAGCGTCCGCTGGCGGGGCCGGAGCAACGGGCGGGGCAACCAGGGCGGTCTTCGCGTCTGAAAGAGCAGCCGGTGGAGTGGTCGGGGCGGTCTGCGTCTGTGCCCCTGCGGTAAGGGTGAGGCACAGGGAAACAACCCCCATTATTCCCAATAAGATTTTCGGTTTCCAATGCATTCGTCCTTAGACCCACCTAAAAATGAACTCAAAATGGTCTTACCCAGCCACCGAGCCAAATGCGTCTCGGTCATTCCATGCTCTCCGGATACTGGTTGGAATTCTCGGTCGGAATCCTTTTGTCTGTCGGATACCTATTAGGAACGCAAATTACTTATGAGGAATTCATGAAGAAATTCCATGGGCCACACATTTCTTTCTATTTGTGGGATGGGGCTTGATTTTTAGGGGAAAATGCTTGAATCTCCAGAAGACATCTTCAAACTTTATGGAAGTTCTGGTATAAGCCCCGACTCTTGATTACCAGTCCGGCTTCTGAAAATCGAAATCTGGGGACCTTCCGTTTTCCAAGCGGAAGGATAGCTCGTTGCAGAACACGGTTTCCCTTTAGCGGTTCCGGCGTCGAAGACGGCGGACGAAATACAGCATACAGACGGAGTGCGAATGACAGACTTCGGTCGGCTTATAGAGTTCCCGGCAATCCATCTGGCGATGGGTTGCCGAAACACCTGCGCGTTATCTTTGCCAACCACTCGGAAGGAGCCTATCCATGTGGATCTGAGGCGCAATTTGCGCGATCGGCGATTATGTCTCTAACGGCACTCATTGCGCAAGACTTCGCAGCGGTGAACCACGCCCGTTGGGTTCAGGCCTTGTTATTCGCCGGATTGCCTACTCTGCTGGCGCTCATGATGATAGTCCTGCTTGCTGCGCGCCGGTCTTCCTTGACGGTGCCACCGATCACGGCGCTACTCCCACTGGAGGCGGAAAAACTCTGCACATTTATTCGGAAGACCACGCAACTTGACCCGCATGGCAAACCCGGACCGCAGTTGGCTGTTCTCGTGCAATCCATTTTTGAAGTGGAGTCCGTCGCCATCTTCGATGCCGATCTGCAAGAGGTCTACAGGGCCGGAGAATGGTTCGACGATTTGGAAGACCTGCTGCAAAACATTTACATTTTTGAGACGGTCGGCAACGATCCGGAAACCGGCCTGATTCGCAGGGTCTTGCACATGGGGAACCTGCCCATCGGAGCGATGTTGCTGCGCGGCGAGACCAGCACGTTGACGGCGAACGCAATTGCCTGCGTGGTCTCGATTACCTTCGACCGGTACCATGCCTTGGCCAATGAAAGCCGCACGGAGAGAGCGCGGCAAACCGAGCAGTTACGGACAACCGTGCTCGATAGCCTGGCCCATGCCTACAAGACGCCGCTGACCGCAATTGAAGCAGCCAGCAGCGGTCTGAGCGCTATGGGCAGTCTGACACCGGCCCAGGCCGGGCTGGTGGCGCTGATCGAAGAGCAGGCGAAACTGCTTAGTCAACTGACGACCCGTCTGCTGAAGACTGCACGGCTGGAGGCATCGGATCTGATCCCTCATCCTCAAACGGTCGCCATTGCATCGCTGATCGAAGACGTGGTGGCAAGCCTCCGGGAGCACCTTTCGAGCGTCTCGGTCAAAATCGCGATGTCGCGTGACGACCTGTCGATTTGCTGCGACCGCAGCCTTCTCATCGCTCTGCTGACGCAGTATGTCGACAATGCGGGAAAGTATGCCGACGCTGACACCACCATTACGATTCAAGCCGCTGAAGAGGCGAACGAAGTTATTTTTTCCGTGCATAGCTTTGGGCCTGTGATCCCGGCTGCCGATTATGAGCGGATATTCGACCGCTATTACCGGTGCTCTGTGCCCGCCAACAAGGTGCCGGGCACGGGGATTGGCCTATCCGTGGCCAAGAGTACGGCCCAGGCCCAGGGCGGACACGTTTGGGTCACCAGTGACATCGGGAAGGGCACGACCTTCTTTGCTTCTCTGCCCACCGTTCCGCAAGGAGGTACCGGCTCATGAGCGCGGCTTCCTCCGCCCCAATCATTCGGGTCTTATTGGTCGATGACGAACCTGCGATCCGGCGCGCTCTGCGCACTCCGTTGAGCGAGCTCGGATTTTCGACGACTGAGGCGTCTCGCGGTGAAGAGGCATTGCACCTGGTCCAGACGCGGACCTTCGATGTCGTCCTTTTAGACATCAATATGCCCGGTATCGGCGGTATGAAGACGCTGGTTCGCCTGCGCGCCCTTGCGCCCCGCCTGCCGATCCTGATGCTGACCGTACAGGATGGAGAGGAGGAAAAGGTGGAAGCCTTGGAATGCGGAGCCGACGACTACATCACCAAACCATTCAGCATTCGCGAATGCGTGGCCCGCATCCGTTCCGCTGTACGACGCGCCCAGACCCCAGAACGAACCGAAGATGCCCCCTTGTCGATCGGCGAGCTTCAGGTACTTCCAACGCGGCGCATAGTTACCAAGTCCGGTCAGCCCATCCATTTGACGCGCAAGGAATATGACATCCTGTACTATCTGATGACACACGCGGGACGCGCAGTTACCTACGGCAAACTCCTCGCCTCAGTCTGGGGTGCGGAATACCGCCAGGAAGTGGACTACTTGCGAACTTTTGTTCGCCAGTTGCGCAAGAAGATTGAGGACGACCCATCCAATCCAAAATATCTGCTCACAGACGCCTATGTGGGCTATCGTTTCTCGGAATTCCCGCTCGCCGACGCAGGGTTCGCTGAGGATGCGTCTTCATCTGGAAATGCTTCGCCGGAAGCTTGTTAACGAGGGAGGACGCGCTTCTATGGCGCGCCATCCCTCTCCCGTACGAAGTGCCTAAAACAAATTCCACAAAGCCTGGTTGTATATCTCGTGGTGATACTGGACCTCGGCGGATTTGACGACGGTGCCGAGATGGCGCGGCGCACGGTCTGCTGCAGCCTGCTTCAAATCCGCAAAACGGCCCTTTATGCGTTTGGCAACTTGATTTGGCCCACCCCTGGGCAGAGCGAGGGGAAGGAAAAGAGTGATGATGGATCCTCCAATCCAGCCGGAAAATCTACCTCATCCCCAGATACCCGGAAGAACATCCGGGTTCTCGGTGCGCCGAATGGGCGCGCGTGCGCGACCTCGGCGTGTGAGATATGCAGGTTAGCCGTGCGCATTGATGGTGAAGTGACGCCCGAGCGCGTGGAGATTCTCCAGGAAGCCGATGACATCGTTGTGCATGAAATCAAAACGGCTGGCCTGTATCGCCAGATCTGTCAGTTGTTCACGGTGCCGTTCTCGGTAAGAAGTGTCAGAGTGATGAGCGCAACCAGCGCGCCTACGCCCACACCTGCGGCATCCGCGCGGTCACCTCCGAGGATGGCATGACTGCCGACTGGGTCCCGCTGCCCAATGAGGGGCTCAAGTGCATTTCCAGCCGCATCGTCAATGAAGTGAAGGACATTAATCGGGTGTTGTACGACATTACCTCGAAACCGCTGGGCACCATCGAGTGGGAGTAGTGCGGCATCCACAAGGCCCGGCTAGACGAGCACTGCCAGCAGATTTGCTGTACGCTTCTACGACTGGCCGTAGACATACGATTCTTATGATCTCGCAACCGTACAAACTTCGCATGCCTCAGATGATCGGCCCCTGTTACCTTTCCATTCGGTAACACGGCAAAATCTCCTCAGGTTTTACGGGTCTCCATAATCCTGGCTGAAATCCTAGGCTCTCTGGCAAGATCGTCAATAGATTGGCGGGCGGAGTTCGGAGCGGCATTTGCCCAAGCGGAATGTCGCACGTCCCATCCCTCCAAATTCTGAGTATCGCTCCGGTGGTGTGAACTGCCCGGCTTGTAATGCACCGGCAGACAAGAGAGAAAAGGTACAAAAGGAGATGGGAACATGGCAAGGAAGATTTATAAGCCGGAAAACGTGAACTTGCTGCGGCAGGTGGAAGTGGCGGTGGCAAATGGGAAGATGACACCGCAGGCACGCCAGTGTTGAGATCTCCTCTCTCCCGCTCAGGCGCTCTCTTGGAGGTTAAACGTCGAGTCATTCAGTCGGTATTTCCAGATTGCCAACAGCGATTCGGCTGCGGAAAAGATGACCGGGCCAAGAACCAGGCCGGAGATTCCAAATAACCAGATGCCTCCGAGCAGCGACAGGAAGATGGAGACAGTATGCTGTCGCAATTGTGCTCCGACCAGAATCGGGTACAGAAAGTTATCCAGCGTGCTGATCACCAGCGATCCGACAGCGACCAGGATTGCCATCCTGATCCAGTGGCCGCTCATGGCAAAGTAAATGGCAACCGGAGCCCAGACCACGTATGCACCGAAATAAGGAACAATCGCGACGATCGCTGTAATCACCCCTAGAATCGCGGCGTCGCGAATTCCGAGAGCGGCGAAAATGACCCCGGCGACCAAGCCCTGGATCGCCGCCACAACGAAGTGTCCGAGAAAAGTAGCGCGAATCGTCTCCTCGATTTTTTGCAGCAGAGAATGGGTTTCGGAATCGATAAGCGGGAACAGGTTGTAAAGAAAGCGGAGGCCAACCTCCTCGTCGCGATAGAGGAAGAAGAGGAGAAACAGCATGATGATCGTTTGCGTGAGCGCGGCGACGGAGCCGCTGAGCATCGCGACCAGGCTTCCGGCCAGAAATTCCGCGCTCTTCTGCGCAGCCTGGCTGAGAGAAAGAACCTCAGAGCTGCGCTGCAGAGCTGAGGAGAGATGAGGATACCGCTCCAGAAACTCACTCACGCCCTGCTCGACGCCGCCTCCCTGCAGCAGGCGAACTGCTGTGATGGCATACTGGCCGATAATCTGCCCGAGAAAAAGACACGGCACGATGATGCTGAGGGTGGCGAGTAACAGCGCCATCGAGGCCGTTCCCGTTGGGTTGCCAATCCTGCGGCGCAGCCAGCGATACGGGCGACGCGTAACCACGGCCAGTACAATTGCGCCCACGATGGCGGGCATAAAGGGGCGAAGCATCAGCAGACAGACGGCGAGAATCCCAAGCGTGACGATGAAAAGGGAAATGCTTTTCCATGTGAACTGAACCGGTGCCGTTTTCGCGATATCGTTCTGCATGCCTGCCAGCCTTTCCATTCAATGCGCAGTTGCTCCATGTTGTTTTACTAGAAATCTGCGAAACAGCTTCTCGACTTCCACCATCCACAGAACACTGCTGGCCACGACAGTACAGAGTAGCCACTGCGCAGCCGAAATAGCTGTGACGTCCATCGCCCGTTGAAAGACCGGGACATTTAAAATCATCAACTGCAGCGCGAGAGATATTGCAATTGTCCCCCAAAGCCACAGGTTTCGGAAGATGCCGCGAAAGGCGCTGTGAATACTGCTGCGCGCATTGAGCGCGTTGAACAACTGGAAAAGGATCAGAGTGGTAAAAGCCAGTGATCGGCGAAGTTCCATGATTCCGCCGTTGACCCCGTAGAAAAATACCCACAAGGTTCCGGTGGCCATCACTGCCGCCACCAGGCAGATATCCACAATCATGGGGCGGTTGACGATATTTTGTCCCGCAGGGAAGGGACGATGCCGCATGATCTCCGGTGTTGGAGGGTCAAGCCCCAGGGCCAGGGCTGGCGCTCCATCGGTAATCAGATTGATCCACAGGATCTGCACGGCCAGCAATGGAAGGAGCAGGTTATTGCCGGTTGCTTTTTCCAGCGGCACCGTCAGCAGGACTCCCAGGAAGAGTGTCAGGATCTCTCCGAAATTCGAGGTCAACAGGTAGCGCAGGAATTTCCGGATGTTGTCGAAGAGGGCGCGGCCTTCTTCGATTGCCGCCACGATGGTGGCAAAATTATCGTCCGTCACTACCATGTCGGCGGCTTCCTTGGCCACGTCGGTGCCGGTGATGCCCATGGCAATGCCGATGTCTGCCGCTTTGAGCGCGGGGGCATCGTTGACTCCGTCGCCGGTCATTGCAACGATTTCTCCATTCCGCTGCAGCGCGCGAACAATGCGGAGCTTGTGTTCCGGATTGACTCGCGCGAAGACGGAGACGCGGCGCAGCGCGGAGGCCAGTTCCTCCACATCCATGCCTGCCAGCTGTTTTCCTGTGATCACTTCATTGGCTGCGGCAATTCCCAGGTCGCGAGCAATTGCCAATGCGGTAGCTGCATGGTCGCCGGTAATCATGAGGGTGCGAACGCCGGCGGCGGATGCTTTGGCGACCGCCTCTCTGGCTTCCGGACGCGGCGGGTCGATCATCCCAACCAGACCGAGGAAGGTGAGTCTCTGCTCAAGGTTGTCTCCGGTTTCTTCTCCTGTGATCACGGTGCCGCACGGCATGGGCTTCATGGCGATGCCCAGAGCGCGCAGCGCATGCGCCGCCATCTCTTCATGCGTTCGTAGAATCTCGGCTCTTCGTTCTTCCGTCAGAGGCCGTATACGCCCCGCGACTGCCTCATGGGTACATCGCGGCAACAGAACATCCGCCGCGCCTTTGGTCAGCAGCGGGCACGGCCCGAACAAGCCGCTATCTTCTTCGGCGATAGATTGGTGCAGCGTGCTCATGCGCTTGCGTTCTGAAGAAAATGGAATCTCGCTCAAGCGAGGGTAGCGCCGGCTCCATTCGCCCAGATCGATTCCTGCCCGGACGGCCGCGGTAAGCAACGCGGCCTCCGTGGGATCGCCCTGAACCTTGGGCCCTTCGTCCGTCTGCTGGAGCGCGGCATTATTGACCAGGGCAGCCGCCTGCAGCGTGGCGATCAGTTCACCTCTGAGTGGCTCGGGAACCTCGCCGCCCTCCGGCAACGTCCAGGAACCGCCGGACGCATAGCCGGTTGTGGAAGTCACGGCGCGGCCCGACGCGGTCACCACCAGCCGCACGGTCATTTCGTTCAGCGTCATGGTGCCGGTTTTGTCAGAGGCGATGACGGTCGTTTCGCCCAGAGTCTCCACAGCCGTCAGGTGACGAATAATCGCTCCGCGACGCGCCATCCTCTGTACACCTAAAGCCAGCACGACCGTGACGACGGCAGCCATGCCTTCCGGCGTGGCTGCTACCGCAAGAGCTACGCCGAACAGAAGCGTGCGAAGCATCAGGTCTCCGTCGTGCACCCCGTGCAGCAGCAGAAGCGTTGCCACCACCACGACGGCAATGACGACCACGGCCACGCCCAGCCTCTTCCCCAGCCGATCCAGTTCTTTCTGTAGCGGAGTTTCCCGCTCCTCGGTCTGGTGCAGGAGAGCCGCAATCTTTCCGAACTCTGTGTGTGTCCCGGTGGAAGTGACCAGCGCCCTGGCATGGCCGCTGATGGCAATGGTGCCGGAAAAAACCATATTGTGGCGATCGGACGGAGCGGCGTCGTGGGGCAATGCTGCAGGGGTTTTCAACACCGGCAGACTTTCTCCAGTGAGTGCCGCTTCCTGCGTGTGGAAAGCAGTCACTTCGAGCAGGCGCGCGTCGGCTGCAATCCGGTCGCCTTCGCGAACGATCAACAAATCCCCTGGTACCAGATGGGTCGCATCGATGCGCTGCACCTGTCCGTCGCGCATCACCGATGCCTCCGTCGGTGTCATGGAACGCAGCGCCGTCAATGCCCGATCGGCGCGCTCCTCCTGCAGAAAGCCGAAGACGGCATTCAGCAGGAGGATGGCGAAGATGGCCAGCGCTTCGTACGGCAGAGTCTCCGCATGTTCCAGCGACCACACCAGCAGCGACATGACTACCGCTGCCAGCAGCAGATAGACCTGGACATTGCGAAACTGACGCAGAAAGCGCAGGATCGTCCGTCGTTTTGTAGGGCTGCTCAGCGCATTGGGGCCATACTGTGCGAGGCGATCCCGAGCCTCCTGCGAGCTCAAGCCCAGTTCGAGATTTCCGCGATAATGCGCCAGGACTTGCGTCGGACTGAGTTCGTGCGGCGTGTCACTGACTTGATGTAGCGCCTCGGCCATTCGAGTTCCTCAGCAATTCTGCGACCGCAGGTGCGATGAGAATACAACATAACCATGCATCTTGGCGTCCGTCCTGATCTCTGCGCTGGCGATTTAGAGAACCTTGGTGAGCGCGGGCGCGGTTTTTCTCGCGATGTACTTCACAGCTATGGCGACATTACCCAGATCGAAAATACAGTCCCTCCATCCCGGCGAGTAGCTATTCGGGGTAGACGTTATCGCAGAGGTTCAGAACCGCTCGACATGTCTGGTGTAAAGAACGCGATTGACGATGATCTCAGTACATTGGCTGAAGCTGCAAGATCATCTTCCGATCTATGCGGATTTCACCTGGCTTGATTGCAAACCGGCTGGGGCGGCGCGATGAACTGCAAGTTTCACCTGCTGCGAGTGCATACTGTCCGTGCTTCTGGCGCGAAGGCGGAGACGAACGCCGGACGGGGTCCACTGTGTCGCAGTGAAAACCCCCGCGCAATCGGCGCAGAGCCAGAAGAACTTCTGCGGCAACGAGCGCATGGGGAATCCGCTATTTTCACTTTCGAACAGCGAATCGGCCAACGTCTCCAATTCGAGAAGATACAGCGAACCATCCCGCAGGTAAGATGTTTCCCTGTCACAGGCAGGGTTGATGCATCGCATATGCTGCTCCGTTCTATTGGCAAAAAAAATTCCTGAACGTATAGCGTATGCATGCCTATTGCCATATTCCTGCTGCGTATCTTCTGCGATTAGCTGCGGAGCGACGCTGGGCATTCGATCAGGAGTCCAAGAATTGCTACAACAACGTCCAAACTATTTGACGGCGTTGTGAACCTGGAAACGGCAATGTTCATATTCCAGCGATTAGAGAACATTCCAGAATGGCAGTCAGCTTGCACTTGTGAAGTGCATCAGTGCGTGAGCAGCGCACTCCAAAGGTGAAAGCTTATGAAAATCAGACTGATACTTCGAATCTCGGTCGGCCTTGCTGTTATCGCGCTATTTCTGGTGATCAAGGGCCCGATTGCTGTCGCGCAAAACGCCGATTCTGCAGAAATTTCAAGCTTGTTGTCGGAGGCGCAACATCACGCGGCGCTCCTGGATGATGATGCCGATCGACTGGTGAGCTACACGCGCTCGAAGCTCCATTGGGAGTCTCACGCGCAACAGCTTGAATCGATGAAGACGCATGTCAACAACCTTGGCAAAATTATCGGGCAGTTAAATGATCTGCGTTCGGAAGGCTCTCCGTGGCAGCAACAGGCGATCGATCAGATCTATCCCCTATTGCAGGACATGGCCGACCACCTTACCGCGACCATTAACCACTTAAACGAGAATCAACAGCGAGTTCACATGCCCGCATATGAAGACTATGCGCGTGGCAATTATGAACTGGCGAGCCAAACCTCCCAACTTATCAAAGACTATGTCAATTACGACAAGGCGAAGGCGAAAGCCCAGTCTCTCGAGCAAAAGCTGGAAGTGCCCGTGCAGAATGAGGGCAATTAGTGCAAGGTTGGTACGTCATGGCCTTCGTAGCTGCGCCGCTGACACAAGGTGGCGCAGCTCGTACTTGTGTCAGAAGCGCTAGAGATCGTGGAGACGGTGGCACGCGGTTTTGACCGGAGCCGGAGGAGTCCCATGTCGGATGAAACCCTAAAGATTAAAACGATCGTTGTTTGTATAGATTTCACGGCTGCCTCCAATCTGGCCCTGCTGTATGCGAGGCGCTTTGCAGTTCACTCTGGTGCCAAGCTTTTGCTGGTGCATATTATCGATCCAGCAAGGGTTTCTCCTGAGGAGATGGAGGCTCACCTGGCACTGCACGACATTGTCGATTCAGCGAAGACTGATATGCAGAAGATCTGGACGGAGTTGGCGGAGAATGGCATTGTAGGGAGCTGGATCGTGCGGCTTGGCAATGTTCGGGACATGATCCTGGATGCAGTACAAGAAAATCATGCCGACCTTATGGTCTTAGGAAGCAAGGGCATGGCGCTTACCGGAGGTTCACGCTTCGGCACCGTAGCCGAGCAATTGGTCCGGGCGGCCCCGTGCCCCGTATTAACAGTAGTGCCGGAATCGCGCTGGCAGGAGCCGGAGAACGATCATCGCCGACTGCTGCTTGTCCCGACTAATTTTTCGGCAGCTTCGCAGGCGGCGTTTCTGTATGCGTTGTCGTTTGCCAAATCCACCGGAGGCTCCCTGCTGCTGGTGCATGCTGTTGAATACGATTTTGCGGTCGAACCGATTGCCGGGCAACTTGAAGATCTGCGCGCAAAGGATATGCGTATGCTACTGGCTTCCGCTCGTACAGCCAATGTGGAAGCCGAGTCCATTATCCGGACCGGTGATGCAAGCGAGATTATTCTTGAATTAGCCCGCGAACGGAAGGCGGACTACATCGTCATGGGCGTGCGTGGAGGAGATCAGGTGGATGGAACTCGTCTCCACGGCAGGGTGCAGGGTTTGATGCATCGATCGCCCTGCCCAATATTCTCAATTTACTTGAGGAAATCGACCACAACCTCCTCCAGGAAACGCGAGACAAGGGGAGCGTTATCCGTATCCGAACTTCCCCGCTGACTCTTTTTCAGTCTTTAAGGTCAGGTCGGATGGATGGAATCGGGTTGCCATACCGGGAGTGCCGTCTGGCAGGGATCCAGCCGCAGCCTGGGTTGGACGGTTCAGTGCCATGGATGAACGAAACGTGTCGATTTACAGGTGTTGTTCATGGGGAATCGGGCTCGAACTGGGATTGTCGCTTTTGTCGTTCTTTTCGCGGTTCCGCTGGTTTCCTGGAACAAGAGGTCTGCGGTCGAGGCGCAGAACTCGTCTGCACAACCTGGAGCGATCGTTCGTCGATCCGCTCAAAACCTGCTGAAGCAGATCCGCTCTCCCACGCCCATTCGCTTTCAGGAAAGAATGGAAGCTCCCTGGGGATCGGAGATTCGGGACGTCATCTTCACGAAAGAGGGCAGAGTAGACCGCCTGATTGCAGTTGGCGATCGTCCGCTGACTGCAGCCCAACAGAAAAAAGAGGTCGACAGGCTGAAGGCGCTTCTGCAACGATCGGCATCGCAGACCGTCACGTCGGAACAGGATGCGGAGACGCAGCGGCGTCTGAAATTGGTGGCGGCGATACCCACGGCGTTCTCGTATCAGATGTCGGGCACGCAGGAATCCGGCATCCTGGAATTCAAGTTTTTCCCCGCGGAGTATTTCAATCCTGAGAGCCGCGAAACTCGGGTCTACAAAGGGATGCGCGGCGTCATCCAAGTTGACCCGCGCGTAGATCAACTTCTTCGTGTGGACGGAGAGATATTCCGGAATGTCTCCTTTGGATGGGGAATCCTGGGAAGGCTCCACAAAGGCGGCCATTTCCGCATTGAACAACGTGAGGTGCTTCCCAACGTTTGGGAAATTACTGACATGGATTTTGACTTCACCTACACAGTCTTTTTCTTTTCCCAGTCTCATTACATTTGCAAAACAAGCAACACCGCCTATACGCGGATCGATCCAGACACCCGGCGGGCAGAAGCCATCGAGATGCTACTCTCACAATCCACAAACTTAGAGGCGCCCGCCGTCGAGCCCAGTTCGACGGTGCATTGAGCGCATTCAAACACCCGCGCAAAAAATTGCGGCAGCCGGATGACCAGGGTCCCGAGTGTCAACACCGGGCGGGCGGCACAGCCATCGCATCCAGGATCTGGATCAAAGCATGGAAATTGGTTCCCTTGCCATAGAACGCGTCAGCGACAACGCCCGCCGGCATTTCGTTGCCAGAATATGCGCCGCTCATGGCGATGGTTTTTATTCCCGGGAACCTTTGACGGACAACCGCGAGCAATTCAAAACCGGACATCCCGGGCATATTGAGGTCGGAGAGCAGGATGTCCGGGATTTCCTGTCGGATCGTGGAAAGTGCGGACAAACCGCCCGCACAAGATTGCACGCGATAGCCAGAGAGGGTCAGGGCTTGTGCCAGCAACGTTCGAATGGAGGGCTCGTCATCCACGATCAGGAGTCTCAATTTTGTATTGCTCTTCAGAGCAGGAATTTTTCTGAACATGAGTCTCCTCTCGGGGCACCTTTGCTTCACGCCGTTGTTCATTGGTGATCTCCTCGATCCTCAAGCCTTTCGATGGCCGGTGTTGTATGTGATCCAACCTCTACGCGGTACGGGCGGAAATGATGAAAACTGGGCATGAAACTCTTCGTCGAATTCGGGCCAGCCTCTCCTGCATAACCGCGGAAGAAGAACTGTCGTTCCCGAATACAACCATGCTGGCTTTGGTATCCCAGGCTCTCTTTGTAATCGCATCTTCAAGCGTCCCAAACAAGAGCAGCGGCACAATATTCCGGCGCAGATTGTTCAACCTGCGGGCAAGTGTCTCCAGGCGGTACAAGATACCCATTTGTGCATCCGGGTTGGATTGCTCCTGCACCACATCCACTACATGGATCAGCTCGATCGCGGCACGGTTTCTATCCGCCATGTCGCAAGCAGACGCCAGCGTCTCATCAGAATCGCTCGTCAGGTCGGTCACGTAAAGAATGGTTCCGGTCGATTGTTGCTTGGCGAGTGTTCTGCCGGGGTCATGCTGCATGGATCACTCCTAATGGCGGAGGGGTAGCTCAAAGAATTCACTCTCTGCCTGACGCCGAAGGCATTTTGGACTGGAATTCTTCTCCGGCAGATACTTTGAGCGAATGCAATTGGGCTACCAGTCTTCGCTACGTAGGGGGCTGGTCTGTTTTCTATAGAAATCTTGCGCAATAGTTCCCCAATAATTGATCGTCTGTCATAATTCCTTGACGAATTTGTCAAATGATTCGGACGAATTGTCGTCTCTGGGCGGGCTCTGTGCGCCCGTCAGGGGGCCTTTGCAGCATCTTCATCGCGGTTGTATGTTGGTCGATCACATGCATAGGAATAGATGCAGTTCACACGATGGGCATAGCGCAGATCGGGGAGTCTGAGATGAGTGGAATTCAAAGAATGTTCGCCAATGTGGTAGCAGTTTCCTTGCCGGCGGTAAGTGCTGGTGCAGCGGCCGCAAGCACAACCCTGCAGAATATGCAGGCAGCTTTCAATGGTGAAAGCAACGCGCATATGCGTTACCTCGCCTTTGCCGAGCAAGCGGATCGCGAGAATTATGGTGAGATCGCCAGTTTGTTCCGTGCGGCGGCACGAGCGGAAGGCGTCCACGCTTCAAATCATGCCGAGATCATCAAAGCCATGGGCGCTGTTCCCGAGGCCAAGCTTGAATCGCCAGAAGTGAAGTCAACGCGAGAGAACCTGGAGGCCGCGATCAAGGGTGAGACCTACGAGCGCGACATCATGTATCCGACTTTTCTCCAACAGGCCACATTGGACGGTAATCAGGCCGCGATGAGAAGCCTCCAGTTGGCGAAAACGGCTGAAGCGGAGCACGCCAAACTCTACACGCGATCGTTGAAGAATCTGGACAAACTGAAAGGCTCCAAGAGCGCGGTATTTTTTGTATGTCCGACATGCGGCTACACGGTAAGTGAGATGGATTTTGCCAATTGTCCTTCGTGCTTCACCCCACGGGAAGATTTCGAAAAAGTGGCTTGAGCTGCAATCCGGTCCGCTAGCCATGATTGGAGGCGGACTGGCCCCGTATTCCATGAGGTTGATCATGCACCAGTTTCCGCCTATGCCGCCCTGGGACGGATTGCATCCGCTCATCATTCACTTCCCGATCGTACTTTTGCTTCTGAGCCCATTGTTCATCGTGATCAGCGCGGCGTTGCCTCCACCAAAAGGCAGGCCTTTTATGATGACTGCAATCTTTCTGCTGCTTCTGGGCACGACCAGCTTGTTCATTGCCACGTCCACCGGAAAAGCGGCGGCGAGACTTGTGGAACGGGGAGGGGCAATGGACGCCATTCTTGAAACTCATCAAAATTTCGCATCGGAAACGATCATTGTGTTCTCGGAATTGTCGATTATTCTGCTCGCAATTTTTCTTCTTCCACGTATCCTGCGGCGACGGGAAACCAGGCTCTTTTCGACGGTTCTACCCCTGACATTCCTGGCTTTCTACTTCGGGGGAATTGTATTTCTCGTGAATACTGCCTATACGGGTAGCCGGCTGGTGCATGAATTTGGCGTGCATGCCGTGATTTCGGAAGCAACCGGTCCGTCGACCGCTTCGCCTGCGATAGCAAACAACCGAATCAGCGATGACAAACATTATGTGCCTCGACCATTCGCAAAGCCGAGCCGTTGAGGCGTACCCTCAAGATGCCGCCGCTTTTGCGACAAAGACGATGCATAAGATCCCATCGCTAGAAGTATTCGAAGCTCATTCCTTCAGAAGGCAGCAGACAGCTTTTTGCGTGCTCACCCTTTTCGTGCTCGGGCTGCTGCTTCTTTTACATACCTTTTTTCATTCCCTGCTGGGCGAGCCTTCTATCTCTGTCATCGTCATCCTGGGCATCGGGTTCTCGCTGAAATTTCTAGAAATCGTCTGGCTACAAGGACGAACGGATGAGATCGGCGAGAAGACAGCAAAGAGGGAAACCTTTCTTTCGGTGGCGATGATTTTTATCCTTGCCGGATGGCTCGCCGTTCTTACGGACCGCGATGACAATCCCTACTTCGTCCTGCTCGCGATTCCGATTTTGCAGTGCGCTTATTATTGTGGCTTGAAGTCCACTGCGGTTACCATCGCTGCGTCGATCACAATGATGTTTTGGTGGACTGAGCATTTTTTTGCGCTGCATCCTCCCCGGCGGCCGACCGAATATCTGGAAACCGGCATGATCTCCATCATCTATGTCCTTATCGGAATCTTGGTATGGCTGCTCGTCCACCAACTGAAACAACAGCAGTCCAGACTGTACGAGAGCATGGCTACCCTGCATGCAACGCGCGAACAACTGGTCGACGAAGAGAAGTTGGCGGCTGTGGGCCGCCTTGCCAGCGGCATCGCGCATGAGATCCGCAACCCGGTAGCCATGATTTCCAGTTCCCTTGCAACCGCAGCCAACTCCAATCTTGGGGAAGCGGATCGCGAAGAAATGATTCAGATCGCGGCAAGAGAAGCGAGCCGGTTGGGGCAATTGACGACGGAGTTTTTGACCTATGCGCGGCCGGTCGCACCTCAGCTCTCGTCCGTTCTTGTGAACGATCTGCTCTCCTACACCGTAGATGCGGTGAAAGCCCACGCCGCGGGCAGGTCGGTCGAAGTAAGTTATGCTTGCTCAGAAGATCTGACGATCCAGGTCGATTCCGCCCAGGTACAAGGAGCATTGTTGAATCTGGTTCTGAATGCCATCGATTCTTCGTATTCGCCTGGGGCAATCGCGCTGGAAGCGGCACAGAAGGATGGTCAGGTTCAGATCAACGTTCAGAATACGGGCGAACCCATTGCAGATGCGGATCTCCCTCGGATTTTCGAGCCATTTTACAGCGCCAAACCGGGCGGTACCGGCCTGGGGCTCCCGATCGCCCGCCGAGTGGCCGAGGTCCATGGAGGCGATCTCTGGGTCAGCAGCAATCAAAAGGGCTGTGTTGCCTTTTCTATGACGCTTTCAGCAATCTCCACCGAAAATCGAAACGAAACATCCCGCAAGGAGCTATAGGTGGGGAAAGTACTCATTGTCGACGATGAGCCCAGTATGCGACGAATTCTTGCCGCGAATCTTCGCCTTGATTCCCATATCGTCGTCGAAGCAGCGGGGGTTTTGGACGCGACAGCCATTCTCGCGAGGGAAGACTTTGACGTTGTCCTTACAGACCAGAAAATGCCAGACGGCAATGGCCTGGACGTGCTGCAGGCGGCAAAGCAGGGCGATCCGGCAACCTCTGTCATCTTTCTGACCGCGGTCGGGACCCTGGAGCTCGCGGTCGAAAGTATGAAAGAGGGTGCCTTCGACTTCCTCACAAAACCTTTTGTTCCGGACGCGGTGCGGGCTGCTGTCAAACGGGCCTGCGAACACAGCGCGCTGCTTAGAGAAAACGCCGTTCTTAGAACGGCGGTGCTCCAGATGGAAGGTCCGGACGAGATTTTTGGAGAGAGTGAAGGTATCCGTGCCGTTCGCGAAACGATTGCTCTGGTCGCCCCCAAAGACACGACGGTCCTTATCACAGGGGAAACAGGTACGGGCAAAGAGCTGGTCGCACGCGCAGTTCACCGAAACAGCAGCAGGGCACAGAGAGCCTTCATCGCCATCAACTGCGCTTCCGTATCGGAGACATTGATCGAGAGCGAGTTGTTCGGCCATGAACGCGGTGCCTTTACGGGCGCGGACAAGATGAGGATCGGACTATTCGAGTCCGCCGATGGGGGGACATTGTTTTTGGACGAGGCCGGAGAGCTGTCCGCCGCGGCCCAGGCAAAATTGCTCAGGGTGCTTGCAGATGGGGAGATTCAGCGCGTGGGTTCGACCAAGACCCGTCACGTTGACGTACGCGTGGTTGCCGCGACACATCGTAATCTGATGGACCGTGTGCGGACTGGATCCTTCCGCGAAGATTTGTACTATCGTCTGGCCGTGTTACCCATCCCGTTGCCACCTTTGCGCGATCGGCTCGAAGACATCCCGGGTCTGTGCGATATTCTCTCCGCAAGAATTGCCCGAGAGGCAAAGATACCTCAACGGCGATTGAGCGAAGCAGCCATTGCCAAGCTTACCCAGTATCACTTTCCAGGCAATATCCGAGAGTTGCGAAATCTTCTGGAACGCGCTCATATCCTGGGCCAACACTCCCAGTTGCAACCCGAGGATTTTCCCTTGAGTATCGCATCGGCAGATGGTCCTAAAACTGAGGCGAGGCTGGACGCCGTGCAATTGGCGGCTCGATTGCCTGAGCATCTGGATTTGCGGGAGACCCTGGCGAGAATTGAATTGGCATTGATCGAGCGCGCTCTGACAGCGACCGATGGAGTGCAGGCGGAGGCCGCAAGACGGCTCAATTTGTCGAGGAGCGACCTGGGTTACAAACTCGGTAAATATGCTCTGCACGATAAAAAAGTGGGCGATGAATCAACGGAATCCCCGGTCAGGTAGCCGTTGGATTACCTTGTTCGATTTGCTTGTCAGTGAGAATTGAGGAGACTGATGAGGTTTCTGGCTCTAGCATTGGACTACGACGGTACGATCGCCCAGAACGATACGCTTGGCGATGAGATGCGGCAGGCAATTGCAACGCTTCGCGCGCGGAACATCATCGTATTGATCGTTAGTGGACGCATACTGTCGGATCTGGAACGGGTAGCAGGCAACCTGCATTTTGTGGATGCCGTAGTCGCCGAGAATGGCGCCGTGATCTGCGTCCCGGACAGCCGATATACGCAACTTCTCGGTGAGCCTCCTCCCGCCACCCTTCTGGAAGCGCTTCTAGCTGAAGGAGTCGAGTTCAAGGCGGGGCAATCGATTGTAGAAGCAGATGCAAAAGATGCTCCACGCCTGCTGAACATATTGCGGGCCCGCGAGTTGCCGCACTCTCTTATCTTCAACAGAGGACGAGTCATGATTCTCGGCCAGACCGTCAGCAAGGCGACTGGTTTGCGAGA
>JAKAYS010000040.1 GCA_021826695.1 Acidobacteriota bacterium
TAGATTCTCTGTATTTCTTTGTTGGCAGCGCAATGCAAGCAAATGTAAAAGACCTCAGCAATGATCGTACATACATATGAAAAATATGGCATACTTCTTCAAAAAATGGACACCGACAATTTACGTTTTGTTGATGGCTCTTATCATGCTGGGCTATGTCCAGTATGATCCCTATCAAATTGATGGAGATGCTGTTTCTTACATGGACATTGCCAGCTCAATTCTGCATGGCAGGTGGCATGAAATAGTAAATGGCTTATGGAATCCTGGCTATCCTGCCTTGCTAGCATTGGGGAAACTTCTGACTCATGCAGGCCGCATGCAGGAATTGTACGTATTTTATTGGGTGAACTATTGTATCTTCCTAGGTTCAATCGCTTGTACATGGTTTTTTATTCAATCTATCCTTCAAGCGCGCAGTTTATTTTCTACAAAGCACTCTGAAATTGAGTGGACTTTCTCAGCGTCACAGATATTTTTAATAGGATATGCAACTGTATTTTTATCTTGGCAAAACGAGTTTAGCTTAGGAAAAATCAGAGTGGATGGACTTTTTGCAAGCTTGCTCCTGCTTGCATTTGGATTTCTTTTCCGTGCAGTTTTTACTCCCAGTTTACTTTTTGATGTAGGGGTAGGATGCAGTCTCGGCTTGGCATATCTGGTAAAGTCTCCTGGATTCGTCCTTGCGGCAGGTATTTTTTTTCTATTAGCGACATACAAGATAGTCGCTCCTGAGACGAAGTATCGAAGATGGAGAATTGGAATTTCTATCGTGGCCTTTTCCTTAGTCTCTGGCCCATATATTACTGCTTTATCGATGCAAAAAGGAAGGTTCGACGTTGGGGATTCTGCAAGACTGAACTATGCGTGGTATGTTTCTGGAACAGAACCTGAGCATCTTTTGAACAATCAGCACAGCCGGTTTGGAGATGCAGCGGTAAATTTGCAGCATTCAGAAATTCAGATGCCATCCAGCCCCATCGTGATGTATTTCCCGCATTTTCAGCATGCGACTTATGGGCCATGGTTTGACCCCAGCTACTTCAACGAAGGGGTCAAGCCTCGATTTAACCTGCTGGCGCAGCTACAATTAACGATCCAGCAATCGAGGCACTTATTTCTGTTCACTGTAATTCACGCAGATGTTCTTGCATTGCTTGCCTTCTGTATAGTTTGCGGGATGCAGGCAGGAAGAGCCTTATGCCTACGATGGATATTGGTGATGATTTATGTCATCCTTCTGTTCTCGATAGCGATGTATCTCTGTGTGCATTTCTTAGATCGATATATTGCGGGCCAGTTTTGGGCTGCTTGCATTGCTACATTCGCAATACTTACATATAACAAATCTAAACATACATCTTTACTCAAAGGTGCGTCTGCTTTTTTTGCAATCGTAATTGTTTTGCATGGCGTGCAGTCTGTGGTCGAGCTAAGGCAGACAGCTCTTTTGTCGGGAGTCGAATATGGATGGCAAAGAACGACAGAGTTTGATACAGCCTCTAAACTTCTAGCTACTGGGATATTACCAGGGGACTCCGTCTCCTGCTTCCGAGCCTGTAATACAGGTGCTTATTGGGCAAGACTTGCTGGTATTCATGTAAATTCTGCAATCTATGACCCATTGAGCATGCTGGACACTGATTACGGACCGAAACTCTGGCAGGGCCTTCCAGATAAGTCGAAGGCCCTACAAGCATTACGATCTGTCGGAGATAAAGCTCTTGTAGGGTATTTTGAGGGCCCGCCAGTTGCCAGAGAAAACTGGCGCCATTTAGCAGGAGACTACTATTATCTTTCATTATCAGTAGGTAATCGCATGCCAACGATCCGCTGATCCCTGGATTGCTTCAATGTGTTTCCAAGTTTTCTTCAGTGTATCTAAAAATCATCCACCAGCATAAAAATAGTGCGGAAGGCATACACAGCACTCCGGCGTGTCGAGTGAGCGCGAAGCCGGCCAGATATGGCGCGGCCACAGCGCATACCGTGCCTAGATACACTATGGCTGACCACCTGGCGTTACTCGGGCCGCGAACCAGCAGCCAAATGGCCGACGCGCATGCGCCCCAAAATAACAGCCGAAACAGGAGCATGCTTACATCCGTAATTCGCCCAAGCCAGCCGGAGTAGTTGGCGGAGCCGATTTTACGTAGAGAAAGAAAGAAGACATCTGACTTTCGGAGATCAGCGGTCATGGTCCGGCCAGGATGAGATCGCATGTAAGCTTCCGCTGCATGCATGTGGTAGGCGTTGAAAGCCCATTCGCTGGGAAAATATTTGCCCTTACTCAACGCCTGGTCGTATTGGTCGAGGCCACTGCCGGGAGCAGGCGGATAGCGATCCAAAAATTGGGCATAGTTCCCTTTATGCAAATTGATTCCATCCAGACTTGTCCCTACACTGAAGTGGCCCGTGGCGCGCAGGGTATACATCCCCCAGCCAAATGGCCCACACAGCGCAATCAGTAAGACGGCAATGCGCTTGCCAGTATCCCGTGCCAGCAAGCAAAAGGCGAAGACAAGAAATGCAACCGCCGCAATCATGGAGCTTTTTGTCAGGTAAAGCGCGAGCACGCTGAGCGCAAAGAAAATTGTTGTCGTCCAGGGGACCACATGTTGGCGTATGCCGAACAATAGCGCAGCCAAAGCATAGGTCAATAGACAGAAGCTATACCCCTCCTCGACCTGCATATTGATGACATCGATCAGTTGCGTTGGCAAAATCAGGCTGACGAACAGTAAAGCGAGGATGACGACCCGAAGTGCAGTATTTGAGGCACTCCGCGCTGGCTTGCCGACCAGCGCAACGGCGGCGGAGACCGGTAACAGTACAAGAGCGATCTTCGCCAACTCGACGGGCAAAAAATGATCGCCGAAGATATCGATCAGAATCGCCAAAAGAAATGGAGGAAGCGGCATGCGGTTCGCGTGGAAGCAAAGTGTATTGCCGGTGGACGTCATCGCGTCGGAGCAGACCATATACCTGCGGCCATTCGCAAGATTTTCCGCCAGCGGCCCCATAAAATTTGCCAGATCGCCAAGGTAGCCAGGATGCAGGCCGCGCAGGAGAAGAGCTGCACTCACGGCGGCGAGCAGGGAACAGAAGTAGAACAGCAGCGGCATGGTCGGAGACACAAAAAATGCAGCCAGACGACTTTGCTGCTGCGCCGGTCGTGCTGTGCTGACGGACGGCCTGTAGGAAGAGTCCTGCTGCATCTTCCTAGTGTAGTGAAGGGTTGAATTCCACGGAGTTTTCACTTGCAGGCCTCGACGGGGGCAAGGGTGGACCTGAAAACAGATTTTCCCATCCAGCCCGCCGCGTCTTACAATGACGCCATGGTACTGCTAGACGCACCCAAGTATGACGCCCGCAAGGCCCGCATGCGCCGGAACATCATTATCGGGATAATTGTAGCTATCCCGTTCATCGCATTTTTTACCTGGTACAACTGGAACTGGTTCGAGGAATATCGCGTGAACAAGTTCTTTCAGGCGGTTGAAGCGAAGGATTATTCGCGCGCATTCGGCCTCTGGAACAACGATCCGCAGTGGCAACAGCATCCCGACCAGTACAAACTGTATCCTTACAAGGAGTTTGTGGACGACTGGGGGCCGACTGGCGAATATGGCGTCATCTCAAGCGCCAAAATTCTTGTGACGAAACAGTACGGCACCGGCGTTGTAATCGGGGTTCGCGTCAACGACAATCCGAAGACCCTGTTTCTATGGGTCGAGCGAAAATCGAAGACCATCGGTTTCTCTCCGGTCGAGTTGCGGTTTTAGAGTCGGTAGCGCGCATGTCTGGAATTAATTGGTGGATCGTAGAATCGAACCTCTGTTGGCCACAAACCTACCCGCTGAATTAGCCGCCCTGGCTGCCGACACGCGCGTCACCGTTCGCCGCAATGGGCCGCCCAGGCCTGATGGGGCCTGCGTCGTGTACTGGATGCAGCGCGCTGAACGGGGCTTGAACAACGCTGCTGTGGACTGCGCGGTCAACCTCGCCAATGAACTTGGCCTGCCATTGTTGGTATATTTTTCTGCGATTTCCAATTTCCCCAATGCGAATCTGCGGCATTACGTTTTTCTGAATCAAGGATTGCCTGACATTGAGGCGGACCTGGCAGAGCGCAACATCGCATTTATCGTGCGGCGTCCTCCTGGGAACTCCCTCGAAAATCTGCTGGAGGAAGTGAACGCGGCAATCCTGATTGGCGACGAAAATCCTTGTCGCGAGCCGGAACGCTGGCGCCAGGTGATTGCCAAGCGTCTCGATATTCCATTCTGGACGGTCGATGCAGACGTGATCGTACCGAGCAAGCTGTTTCCCAAGGCGCAATATGCGGCGTATGTGCTGCGGCCCCGGCTATATAAAGAGCTGCCAAATTATCTGCATCCCCTTAAAAATCCGCAGGCGCAGTATGCGTGGAAGCGTCCGAAAAATTTCGAGAGTTATCCGACGACCAGCGACATTACTAAGGACTGGAAGAAGCTCGATCGCAGCGTTGGCCCGGTGGAAAGTTTTACGGGTGGCTCGCGCGCTGCGCGCAAGCGGCTGAAGTTTTTCATCGAACACATACTGGCAAATTACGACGAGAAGCGCAATCAGCCGACCGTGGATGGCACCAGCCGCTTGTCTCCGTATCTCCACTTCGGGCATATTGGCCCGCTGGAAATTGCGCTGGCCGTCGATGCCGCTGTCAAAAAGAATGCCTCGCTAACGAAGGCGCGCGACTCGTTCTTCAACGAACTGATCGTATGGCGCGAGCTGGCCGTAAATTTTGTGAAGTACACGCCGGCCTACGACTCTGTCGAGTGCGCCGAGCCCTGGGCCAGCCAGTCACTCTCCGAGCATGCGCGGGATCGCCGCGAGTGGAACTACATGCTGGAGCAACTGGAGCGCGGCGAAACGCATGATGAGCTATGGAACGCTTCACAACTCCAGATGGTCCATTTCGGTTGGATGCACAACTACATGCGCATGTACTGGGCGAAGAAAATTCTGGAATGGTCCCCCAGCCCTGCGGTCGCTTTTGAACGTGCGGTAACGATGAATGACCGCTATGAACTCGACGGCCGCGATCCAAACGGATATGCGGGCATTGCCTGGGCCATGGTAGGGAAGCACGATCGCCCATGGTTCGACCGGCCCATCTTCGGCAAGATTCGCTATATGTCTGGCGGCTCGACGGGCAAAAAATTCGACTCCACAGGCTATATCCAAAGGGTCCGCGAAGAAGCTGGCACAGGCAAGCTATGGTAATCGGAGGCGCATGATTTCAGCCGTTATCGTCGCGCGCCTTACGGCTTCAATCGAAGCATGACCACGCCATGCCTCGGAACCACGACGGTATACGAGCCGTTCAGCGTGCCGAGGTCTGCGTGCGACCACAAATCGCGCGCCTGCACAGGGCCGTCGAACCCCACATCTTTCAGTTGTACGGTAATGGGATAGTCGGATTCGCTGCGGTTGAACAGCGCCACAGCCTTGCTCCCATCCTGGAGCGGCTTCATCCAGACCTCAAACGGCCCCGTGGCGTGGACGCGATCTCCCTGCACTCCCAATGCATCCTGATCGACAGCAATGACTTCTTTGTTCATCAGGATGCTCTTGGTCGTATCATCCATTTTGCTCAGATCGTTTCCTGCCAGCAGGGGCGCGGCCAGCATCGCCCACAGGCTCATGTGCGTACGGTATTCGTCTGGCTTCATGCGCCCGTTGCCCACTTCCAGCATGTCCGGATCATTCCAGCGGCCGGGAGCTGCATATTTGGCCAGACCAGCCTGAGAAAAGCCAATCAAGGACATACGGTCATAGTTGTCACTGATGTCGCCAGTGGTGCGCCACAGGTTCCCACCGACCTTCGGTCCCCAGTTCCAGACCGCGTCCCACCCGTACTGGCATAGGCTGTACACGATGGGGCGATGCGTATTCAGTAGTGCCTGGTGCATTTTCTCGTAGGCCTGCTGCATCATGGTCCACGCTTTTTGCTGGTCGCCGTTGGACTCTGTCTTCATGACATTTCTATAGCTGCACAGGTCATATTTCAAATAATCGACGCCCCATTTTGCGTAGGTGTCGGCATCCTGTTGCTCATGACCATAGCTTCCTTCATATCCGGCGCATGTTTTCGGCCCCGGAGAGGAATAAATTCCCAGCTTCAGACCTTTGGAATGTACGTAGTCCGCCAGCGCTTTCATGTCGGGAAACTTGCTGTTGGTCTGGATGTTTCCCTGCGCATCGCGCTGGCCTTCCCAGGTGTCGTCAATGTTGACGTAGATGTAACCGGCATCGCGCATCCCGCTGGCGACCAGCGCATCGGCGGCGGCGCGAACGTCCGCATCGGTGACCTTTTTGGCAAAGTGGTTCCAACTGTTCCACCCCATCGGAGGCGTTGAGGCCAGCGTTGTTTGCGCGTGAGCGGGAGAAGAGGGCAGCAAAGCAACGATCGCCGTCACCCACATGCAACCAACTACGAAAACAGGACGATGTAACCGCATACGTTTCACCTATACCGTGACCCAAATAGATATGGAAACAACACTCTATCGCGTCAAAGAGAACTCGTCCACTACCCATAAACCATGAAGCCCGACTGTGGAATTCCGAGCGTTCCATTATTAGAAAGATAAAGTTCAATTTCCTCCACGCAATATCACTTGCAAAATGCAAGTGATATTGCTACTGTGTTTTCGTGTCTGTGAAGCCCAAGTCAAAACGCCGTTCCGGTTGTCCGGTAAGCATCTCCCTCGAAAAGTTTGGCGATCGCTGGTCGTTGTTGATCATCCGCGATCTGATGGTCCGCGGATATAGGACTTTTAAGGAGTTCCAGGACTCCGGCGAAGGGATCGCCTCGAATATCCTGACGGACCGTCTGCAGAACCTCGAAGCATCGGGAATCATTACCGCGGAGGTAGAGGAGGTGGATGCCAGACGTGTGAACTATCGGCTGACGAAGAAGGGGATTGACCTTGCGCCGTTGCTGTTGGAGTTGTTGATCTGGGGAGCGCGGCACGAGAAGACCAGCGCGCCGTGCGCCCTGATCGTGCAAATGGAAAATTGCCGCGAACAAGTCCTGGCAGAAGTCAGGCGGCGATGGCGCGAGCGGGATTCGACCCCAATGATTCCAAGATTCGATGGGAAGCAGTAGGTGAAGAACGGCGTTGACTTTAGAGAGGAGTGAGCAATGAGCGGAGTACGTGTACTGGTTGGCACAAAAAAAGGCGCGTTTGTTCTGACATCGGACGGGAAACGCAAGCAGTGGGAAGTCAGCGGACCCCACTTCGGCGGCTGGGAAATGTATCACCTGAAAGGTTCACCTGTTGACCCGGACCGGCTGTATGCCTCGCAGTCTACCGGCTGGCACGGGCAACTGATCCAGCGTTCCAACGACGGCGGCAAGACGTGGGAGCCGGTCGGCAACAAGTTCGCGTATGACGGCGTACCCGGCACGCATCAGTGGTATGACGGCACGCCTCACCCGTGGGAGTTCAAGCGGGTCTGGCACTTGGAACCTTCACTGACCGATCCGGACACCGTCTATGCCGGGGTGGAAGACGCCGCTTTGTTCCGCTCGATCGACGGCGGCCAGAACTGGCAGGAGCTTTCCGGGCTGCGCGGACACGGTTCCGGACCGCGCTGGCAGCCCGGCGCAGGTGGAATGTGCCTGCACACCATCATCCTCGATCCGAGCGATCCTCAGCGAATTTTTATTGCCATCTCGGCTGCGGGCGCATTTCGCACCGACGACGGCGGCAAGACGTGGAAGCCGATCAACCAGGGGCTGCATTCGCAGTACATCCCCGATCCCACCGCGGAGGTCGGCCACTGCGTGCATCACATTGCGATGCACCCGTCGCGGCCCGGCGTGCTGTTCATGCAGAAGCACTGGGACGTCATGCGCAGCGACAATGCTGGCGATTCCTGGCAGGAGATCAGCGGGAACCTGCCGACCGACTTCGGCTTCGCGATCGACATCCACGCGCACGAGCCGGAGACACTGTACGTCGTCCCCATCAAGAGCGACTCGGAGCATTACCCGCCCGATGGCAAACTGCGCGTCTACCGCAGCCGGACCGGCGGAAACGAGTGGGAGGCGCTCACCAAAGGTCTGCCGCAACGCGACTGCTATGTGAACGTATTGCGCGATGCGATGGCGGTAGACTCGCTCGACAAATGCGGCATATATTTCGGCACCACCGGCGGACAGGTGTATGCGTCGGCGGATGCCGGAGACAACTGGTCGCCCATCGTCCGCGATCTTCCGGCGGTGCTGTCGGTCGAAGTCCAGACGCTGCCATGAGCGAATCCATGCCCCGGAACGTGGTCCGTGTGATACTGCCGCCGCATCTGCGGACGCTCGCTAAGGTTGGCAGTGAGGTTGCGCTGGAAGTGGAGAATCGGGCCACGCAGCGCTCGGTGCTCGACGCGCTCGAGGCCCGCTATCCAATGCTGCGCGGGACCATCCGCGACCAGGTCACGCAGGAGCGGCGACCGTTCCTGCGCTTCTTTGCCTGCGAAGAGGACCTGTCCCATCAACCGCCGGACGCTCCATTGCCTGACACGGTCGTGTCCGGCGCGGAGCCGCTGATCATCCTGGGGGCCATCGCCGGCGGCTAAGTGTATAGTCCCGGCAATTGATGGTGCATACTTTTCCCATCGGGACAAGGAGGCACTATGGGCAGGTTTTACACCGGGGCGCCACAACGACAGAGGCGGTCCGTCGAGCGATACAACATAGTCAAGAGAGCTTGAGGGCTTTGGCCCGTCGTCATGGCATCAACCCGAAGACAGTAGCCAAGTGGAGGAAGCGTCGCTCGCTGCCGATCTAGGTCTCTGACCGTTTGTTGTTGTATCGAAATTGGGTGCCCCACCCTCGGCGCGTCTTTGTCTTTGCGCCTAGGGTGGGATACCGCGGCACTCAACCGCCACGCACAAAATCACGCGATCAGAGACCTAGTTCTCACGGCATTGGGCCATAACGTGGATTGCTGTAGTGTCACCTGTCGCTTGCGCGACTCAATGCTCACGGCGAGATCGGCCTTACTTCTTTTACGTTACCTACTCCGCGATTGGCAGTAGGGAAATTGCAAAGCCTCATTGACGGACTCTCTCACATAAAATATCGAGAGAATATTTGCGTTCGGCAACGAGGAGATCCACTGACCAACAGAAACTAATGCGGATGTCTGATTACAGCTCTGACGTTCTCATCCCATTGATACAATTGGATTGCGTTGATTTGTAGAGGTATTGCATGGCCAAGCCGTGTTCCAACACGATGCAAACGGAAAGCTGCATCACCTGCAAGAATCGACACGCCGATTGGTTCTGCAATTTGTCTCCGCAGGCGCTGGTTGAGTTCGACGTGCTGGGGATGCACATGACTGTTCCACCGGGCAGCACTCTTTTTTTTGAGGCGCAACCCGCGCGTAGCGTGTACATTTTGTGCGGCGGACACGTAAAGCTGACCACCTCCTCGAAAGATGGAAAGACGCTTCTGGTGCGTATTGCAAAGCCCGGAGATGTGCTGGGCTTAAGCGCCGCGATTTCAGGCACCCCCTACTCGACCACCGCGCAGGCACTCGATCCTGTGCAGGTAAAATCCTTCCAACGCCAGGACTTCCTTCATTTTATCGAGCACCATATCGAAGGCAGTATGGGGGCCGCAAAGATGCTCAACAAAAAATATCTCGATTTACTGAGTAACGCGGTCCGACTGGCCCTCTCTGGTTCAATCTCTGGACGAGTTGCCAGATTGTTTCTTGAAATGGCGGCTGGGCAGAATGGTCCAAAGCCGAGTTTTACCATGCCGTACACGCATGAGAACCTCGCTAACATGCTGGGGACCACACGCGAGTCCGTCACCAGAGTGCTGAATGAATTGAAGCGCAAAGAAATCATTGCGATTAAAGGAACATCGATGACCATACTCCGCAAAGACGCGCTGGAGTTGCTGCTGTAGGTGGGAGCCGGTGTTTCGCCTGCGATAAAATTCTATTCACTACGCCACCAATACAATTGCAGATTTATTCGCAAGTAGGCTTTTAGACGGTTGGCGGTGACATCTATCACACAGACCCGTGTGGGCCAACACATTCAGTAGACCCTTTCTGGTAGACACTGCTCGATATTGAGGAGCGCCTATGTCCACTCGACAGCTTCAGAAATGGGCATGCCCACGCCGTATTCTCCTGGCAACCAACCTTGTGGATTTAGGATTCATTCTTCCAGTCGCGATCCAGCAGGCATTGGCGTACAAAGCGGAACTGAGAATCGTGCATATATTGCCGGACCCAAAGGCCTCTCTGATTTGGCCAGATCTAAAGGTCTCTTACGAGTCCGATTGGACACAAAAGAACGCGAAGGCCAAGCTGGAAAAAGCTGTCGCAACGGCTACAGCTTCTGCCTTACGATGCTCTTCGTATCTTTCCTCAGGGAATGTGGTAACGGAGATCATGAAAATTGCTGTCGACTGGAAAGCGGATCGGCTAGTGACCGGCTCTCAGGGGAAAGAAAAGTCTCATCTTCACATCCTTGGGTCCGTTGCCGAATCCATCTTCCATCGTGTGGAAGTTCCGGTCCTGGCAATCGGGCCGCATGCGGCCTCAAAAAAGAAAGTCCTTAAAGATCGAATGCGAATTGTATTCGCAACTCCTTTAGATCACGACTCGAGACGCATGGCCGAATTTGCCCTCAATGTCGCGGAGAACCATCATGCGGACATCTCGCTCTTGCATGTCAGTCCGGAGATTGCGCAAGGGCATCCTTCTGCGGCACGTGTGACGGAATATGCCAAGAAAATGTTGCAGGACCTGCTCAATGTAAGAACCATCCATCGATGTAGGCCCGCGTGCGAAGTTGTGTATGGCCAACCGGCAGACTCAATCTTGGAATATTCTCAACGGCACTCCGCCGACATGATCATCCTGGGAGCTTCCGCGCATTCTGCCTTCGATTCACGCTTTATTCCAGGAATCGCATATCGCGTTCTATGTGAATCTCCGTGCCCTGTTCTGGTTCTCAAGCAGGGTTCGGCCTGGATAAGCGCTCCACAGGAAACAGTTCGAATACATAGCGCCCGCCATGAGTAACTGCCCTGCACTTGCTTGTCGCGGCACGTAGTACTTTCGCGCGAGAATGGAAGTTGACCCGCGCTGCGGTGTGATGTCCGTCACGGCATCGCTTCTCAATATGTTTTACTATTTATCGAGCAATGTTGGTGCAGTAGGGTGCAGATGTCTTCGTTGCGGATGGATTTCAGTAAACGCTCCATGCGCGCGAACACTTGTGACCTGTTCGCATAGCTACCCTGGGTCAAGCCGGTCGAAGCTATGCTAATGTTTTTATAGAGATTTGTTTCGGAAAACACCGGAGGTCTCTGCGATGGTAAGAATGTGGAAAGTCGGTACTCCATTTGTGATGGGGCATGGTGTTTTCATGCTGTGTCTCGGTATGGCGCTTTGTTCTTTGGGTTCCTACATGACGAATCCGAGGGTTGAGGCGTTAGGTTACATCGTGGCAGTATTCCTGACAGCGATGTGCCTGCTGGGACAAGCCATTGTTGCATGCATCGCGGTGTTGGCAAATGGGACATGGCGCCGTCGCGAGTTTTACATTTACCTTTGGGTCGGGGTATTTTCCGTTGTTTGCTGGCTGGTTTTCTGGCTGAACCGGTTAGCTCCTTTGGATATACTCGTTCTGCTTGCTGGATTGCATGGACTCTTCTGGAGCGTGTGGTATGTGGGACTGGCGTTTCATTTGCAAGCCTCTCCCCGAAAAGCAGGCATGCTGTGTGTTCTTGCAGGAACAACATCCGCCATCGGAATTATTCTGTCCACGCAATCCAACCTTAGTGACATCAGCGCCGTGACGGCAGTTGCTTGCTACATAACATGGATTGGAATCCAGACCCTCTTGACCGCTCCGTACCTGTTTCGTAATTGGGAGGGTAGAACGGTGGGAGATATGATGACTGGCAATTTATCACCATCGTTTCCCACTCATAGATAGGCGATTTGCATAGGCGAGACTTTGTACGCGCTCTTTGGGATGAAGAGCAGTCAGTCGATGCTTCCACATAAACCACTGTCAGTCTCAGCAAAGGCGAATACTTTTACTTTTACTTTTACTTCATGGTCATTCTTTCTGTTTTTGCTTGTTCCAATCCACGGACGAAAGTGATGACCATCACATAGGCTCGTGATACCCGCCGCAGTCTCGCGTTGGCCTAAAGGATAGCCTGCGTAGTACTGATGAAATCCAAGCGGTAGACTCTAGCATTTTGGACAGGATAGGCACAGGAGGACCATCAATCAGTGAAGAACAGGGAACTCAAGTTATCATTTGCCGCTACTCTGATAGTTCTGGGTATTTTGGTCGCGATTCAAGCTTCCGCGCCGCGTGCGACGGCGATCCCGGCGTTTGCCCGGAAATATCACACCTCTTGCTCCACCTGCCACAACAATTGGCCTGAGCTCAACGATTTTGGGCTGGCATTCAAAGAAAATGGCTTCAAGTTTCCCAAGGACAATGAAGACTTCGTCAAGGAGCCGCCTCTTATGCTGGGCGCCTCGGCACAGAAGGAAGCTTTCCCCCAGTCCATATGGCCAGGGGAACTCCCTATTCTTCCCATCGCCTTTCGCTATTCCGGCTATTTCAACTACAATAGTCCCCAGCCACCCGCAATTATTGCGGCAGATGGCTATGTTCCACAAACGGACATATTTCAACCCAATACATTCACGATTATTGCCGCAAGCAGCCTTGGGCCGTCCCTGGAATTCTGGATCGATGACGACATCTCTGCTGGCGGTTCCGGGGCCGATGGCGGGCTGGGGGATGCTTATATCAAAGCGAACAATTTCCTTGGATATTACCTGCACGTCCCCCAAAACGATCTCAATGTCCGATATGGACAGTTTGAGCTCGATCTCCCTTTTACCCAGGCGCGCACCATCAACCTGACCAGTTATGCAATTTACGACGAGACGGCCTATGTCAATCCCAGCGGCAAGGGGCCGCTTGCCGGAACGACGGCCAACCCGTTTACCTTTGCATCGCCTCAGCGTGGGATTGAGTTTGGCGGATACCCGCACCAAGGCTATTCCTGGTGGACTGTCGCCATCGTGGACGGAGAGAACGCTTTGTACGGCACCGCGCCCCTGTCCGCGCGCAATTCCAAAGACGTCTATGTCAATCTTTGGCAGGGCTGGAACCTAGAGCGGAATCCCGCGATCCGCAAGCAAATCCAGGCCTCTGGACCGACCGGCATCCACGATCACACCTGGATAAAATTCAACGCCTTCGGATATTTCGGCAACAATGCTCTCAATCAAGGAGGGACTCTGTACGCAGGACTGCCGGAGATCCACGAGCCCTTCTATCGTGCAGGCGGCGCGTTCGATTATAGGTTCCGCAGCAATTTTGAACTCTGGGGTCTTATGGAGCATGGCCATGATTCCAATGAGGCGCTGAACCCAACCAGCACAGGCTTTGTGTCGGCCACGCCGGTAACTTTTTCCGGGGGCTTCCTGGAAGCCGAGTACTGGTTCTATCCATGGCTGATTGGGCTGATGCGCTATGACGGCGTGAACTCTCCTACGGACCGGATGAATGGGGTCTCCCGCTACGACACGCGGAACATTTACGGCCCTGGATTGCAAATTTTTGTGCGGCCAAATATTAAGCTGGAGTCGCAGTATTCCTTCAGTTACCAACAGCCTGTCCCAGGAACCAACAACGCATATTATCGCGACAACCAGTTCATATCGGGGATTGATTTTGCCTTTTAACAACGCATCGTCGTCCTTTTTTTGGCGAACACAACCACTTCAAAAGGAGAAATAGAAATGACTAGCTTAAAGAGTGTCCTTTTACAGGCCACTGTTTTACTTACCCTGGGATCCCTGGCGAGTTCCGCCAGAGCAGGCGATGTGAAAGGGAAGGTCACAGCGTCTGGGCTGCGTTCCCCAGAGAACATCGCTGTTTACATCGACAGCATACCGGGAAAAACATTTCCTCCACCAGCACAGCAGGCTGCGATGGACCAGCACCATCTGGCATTTGTCCCGCATGTGCTTGTCGTCCTTAAAGGAACGACCGTCGACTTCAAGAATGAAGATCCGGTCGGACACAACGTATATTGGCCCGCCATCAACCACAACCGCAAGCTGGCGCACAATATGGGCACCTGGCCGCAGGGAATTTCCAAGCCATTCACCTTCAACGATCTGGGCGATGTCCCACTGCTCTGCAACGTCCACCCAGAAATGTCCGGCTACATTATTGTCGTGCCAACGCCCTATTTCGCGCTGACCGACAAGGATGGCAGCTTTACCATCAAGGACGTTCCACCTGGCAAGTACACGCTGAAGACGTGGAGCGAGCAAGCCAAGCCTGTAACGCAGGCGGTGACAGTAGGTGCCGGCGCAGCGACCGTCAACTTGACCGTGAAGAGATAGTGCATCGAGCGGCGGCGACCCTTGCATGGATGTTTCCGGCAAAGTTGTAGAGATGGACGGGCTGAGAGTCTACTTTCGACGCGACACAACCCGTCCTATTTACAGGTTTACAGGCGCTGCGTACGATACGTTGCGCCTATGTCGGCGGCGTGATAGTTTTTCGGATCTCAGGTTGGCCCTGGATTCGGTCAAAGATTCAACCTTGGAGCAGGAATGTTAGCTAAACGAATACAAAATGCCATCTCCTGGGTACCTCATGCGTTCGCTGTCTGTATCGCCTTTGGGCTGGCTTTGGTCTTTTGGCAGGTAACAACGGATTGGCACGCATGGAAACAGTACAAGCGAGGCCCCGTCCTGTCCGCTCCCGCGCGGCCTGGCGCGCTGGCATGGAAGCAGCCGGTCCTACCAACGCAATACGTGCAGAGCAGTTGTGGGGCATGTCATCGCGAGGACCTTCCCCAGACACCCCGGCTCAACCATGGTCGGCAGTTGATCGTAAAGTTCAATTGCATTGGGTGCCATCGGCTGCAGAACATCGATCGTCCGGCCATGCTGGGCCCGGACCTGACCAGCGTGGGAACCAAGGTCAGCCGGGAATGGATCTACAAATGGCTGAAAGACCCGCGCACTATTACCGACGCGGATGGCAACGTGACCGTGGATGGCGTGGACACAAACCCACGCATGCCGAAATTCCAGTTGAGCGACCAGGAGTTGCGGGCGCTTTCGGCGTACCTGAGCGTGCAGCGCGCGAAGCCGGTTGCACCCTACAGATTCAATCCGCGCGTCGTCGCTGTCGCGGCTAAAAATGGAGATGTAGCGGACCAGGGCAAGATACGTTTCAACCAGATGTTTTGCGTGACCTGTCATGCGCTTGCGGTGGATCGAGGCGGCGAGACCACGCTCATCGGAGGGGATATCGGGCCGGAGTTGACGAAGGTCGGCAGCAAAGTGAAGCCGGAGTGGTTGGTGGCCTGGTTGCGCGATCCACAGAGCTATCTGCAACACACTAAAATGCCGCAGTATCAGTGGTCGGACCAGGACCTGTATGAAGTCACGCAATACATTCTGAGACGACTCACCGATCCGGACCTGTTGAAAGATGTGCCGAAATTGGGGCCTCCCACCGATGCAGAGGTGCAGCTTGGCCAGCACCTGTTTGTGGAAAAGGGATGCGCCGAGTGCCATGCGATCCGGGGAGTCACCCCGCGCAGGAACTTCGGCCCCGATCTTTCCGCGTTCGGAATGGCGGCAGGCCCCTACCTGGTGGAGGTAAAGTCGAAACGTAAACAGCCAGCGCCTTTGCATTTTGTTCATGCAGATGTGTCGCAACTGAACATCAGTGTTTCAAAAGTTCCAAAGTTCATGATTTCTTACATCCACGCCAAGGTGACCAATCCTGTTTCCGTCAGTCCTGAGACACATATGCCCCAATTTCATATGAGCCATGCCGACCTGGACGATTTGACCACGGCCCTGCTCAGCATGAGCGGCCCTCCCATTGCGAGCAACATGCAGAAGCCCGTGATCGTTCCGCGCCCGCATCCGGAGTTTCATCCCGACGGCCAATTCGGACAACTCTACCAGCGGTACAAGTGCTATGTGTGCCATTCGTTCAATGGGTACGGTGGAACACTGGCCCCGGACCTTTCGTATGAGGGCAGCCGGTCGCAGCACGAATGGCTGGTCCAATTTCTAAAGAACCCGCAAACAATACGTCCGACGCTCACTGTGCGCATGCCTGAGTTCAACATGTCGGACAAGGACGCGGCAACCATCGCGGATTATCTGTCGACAGCGTTGCGGAACCCGCAGGTGGACCCCGCAACAATCGACGAAAAGGCGTTTACACCACAAATGGCGGCAAGCGGCGAGCAACTCTACGAAAAGAAATATCAGTGCCAGTCGTGCCATACGATCGGTTCTTCTGGAGGTTATGTGGGCCCGAGCCTGAACAATACGGGCAACTGGCTGACTCCGGCGTGGATTGAAGCGTGGCTGCACGACCCGCAGGCATTGGTTCCAGGAACCATCGAGCCACGCCATTCCTTCAATAAAGAGGAGATCGAGGATCTGACGGCATATTTGTTGACATTGAAGCAGGCCCCGGCATCCGGGAGCGCGGCATCCGCAGCTACAGCAGGAGGACAGTGATGAAGTTCCTGTTGATTTTCCTCTCTGTCATGGCCGGATGTCTGGGGCTGGCCGCCTACGTGATGAGGGCATTCCCGAATCCGCCGTGTTGGTGCTGGTCGCGCGATCAGGGCGCCATCGTCACAACCGTACCGCATCCGAAATGGAACGAGTACGCTTCCTATGGGTCCTATGGGACTGAGGTGGACTGGAACAACCCGCAACGCATCATTCCGCTGGACTATCATCAGGCGCAGGGCAAGCGCATTTTCTACCAGCAGTGTGTTTGGTGCCATTCGGACACGACGCCAGCCGGACCCTCCAATCGCTCCAACGTCACTCCCACGCCGCCGCTGATGAACGATGGAGCGGTGTTCAATGGCATGAGCGATGCGTCCTTGCAGCAGGCCATTGCGCTGGGAGGAAGGGCCACGGGGAAATCGGCCATGATGCCGCCCTACGGCAAATCGCTGACGAAGGACGACATCCGCGACCTGATCGCTTATATGCGGGCCATTGCCGCGCCGGCGTACGGTAAGTCGTCCGCCAAGGACCACGGGAAACGGAAAAGCAAGCCTTCATGAGATTGGCGACGCGTTTTCTCAATGCCGCGCGCATGCCCATCACTGCGGGTCTGCTTCTTGGCATGACGGCACTGGCCTTCGGCCAGGTAAGCCCGGTGGAAGTGCTGAATCCAAAATTGAAGGCCGACGAAGCGCGGTATCTTCCGCAGCTCCAGTCCCTCCAGCAATCGATAGCCGCGACAAAATTTTCGTTTCCCTTCCGGTTGGCTCGCTATCCAAATGCGAAGCCTGGGCAACGGGCGGCATCCGATTCCAACGGGATCGAATTTGTCTATTTTGAAGGCCGCGAGGTATTGAAAATCTCCGGCATTTACAAGGCGGCCTTCAACGCGAGGCTGCTCTCGAAGAACGAGCGCGCCAGCCGTACCTTCCAGGACGTGGTAGTCCCCATCCTGGGGCTTGTCAGGCAGCACATCCCCGCGAACATCGACTGCGATGGAATCGGCTTTGAAATCGTCTATAACGCGCGCGATGCAAACAATGCCTACGACTACGAAGGACAAGAGAGCCTGACTGTTGTGTTCGATCGGAAGGACGCATTCGCCTATCTGAACGCGTCGGGGAATGCGGAGCGGCAGCAGATACTCAACCGCTCGGACATTTTTGTGGACGGCAAGGATTTCGGGCTGGCGCTGGGACAGCGGGATCCGCTCAACGTGCAAGCCCTGGAACGTTCCGTCCCGCGACAGGAGCGGGAACCATCTGCCACTCTACCGGCAAGCATTGCTCCCACTCCGGCTGTTTCCGTTGCCCCATCGAAGCCTGCTTCAAACTCTCTTCCAACGTCTGTGGACGCAATGCGCCTGCAAGCGCAGTTTCAGGCGCAACTCAATGCGATAGTGCAGGAAGACGGAGCGAAGTTCCATTTGGTAGAGAGCGCGCCGCCTTCGTTCGAGGTTTATGGCGACCGGACAGTCCTGCATCTCACGATGCGAAATACACTGTCCTTCCAGAGAAGCACAACCTCAATTTATAAACGCGCGGCGCAAAGCTTCGATCTCTTTCTTGCGCCGGACTTGAAGGGCCTGTTGGAGAAACTCCCGGCAAGTCCAAAATACGACGCGCTCGATCTTTCCGTGCTCAATCGTCTCGGAGCGGAGAAAACCCCTTCCGAAACTGTCGATTATATTTGCCCTTTGATCTCCATCCGTTCCTTCGTCGAAAACAAAATTACCAGTCAGGATTTAATCGACCAGAGCATCGTTTTGGTGAATGGCGTGCGAATCGCTTTGAATTTACAGCTCGTTGAGTAGTTCATGCGGTCTTGACTTCGAGTATGGAGCCGCACCCATCGCTCTGGTAGGAATCCTCTCGGCATTCATTCAAAAGGACTGCAATCACGTCCGCCGCGCTGTAGCGGGAGCCGCCCCGCGCCAGGAAATGCGGGACGTCGGGCAAATCGTCGCCCGCCGTCACCAGGCCAGGCTCCACGCGCCGCCCATTCCTTGCCTGCGGATGACCGATGTTCGCCACCAGCGCATTGCAGATACACTTTCTGCCCACGGTATCTTCCACTCTGCCGCCCTTCGCCAGATAGAGGCTAAGCGGCTCGGCGGCGCAACGATAGCCGATGGTCCCCTCTGGTGTCCGGTAAGGCTCGCGCAAAAAGCCAAGGTCGCAGATGCGTGGCCTCGCGGCATAGACCTCCGGCTCGGAACAAGTCCCTTCCAACTGTGCAACTTTGAAAGGAAATCCTGTTGGCGACGCTAGTGGGTCCGTGAATACGTGCGCGTTGCCGACAATGGCTTTGGCCATCAGGGCCTGCTTATAGTCTTCCCTCAGCCCGGACTCTTCTGCAAACTCAAACGCGGTTCCGACCTGCACGCCCGTGGCCCCTTGGGCGAGCGCTTCCCGCAGCTTTTCCGGGTGTCCATATCCTCCCGCCAACCAGAATGGCGCGCCCAATTCGCATAGCTTTCCTATGTCGATGGCGTCCCGTTCGCCGTAGACCGGTTCGCCTGCCTGCGAAAGCTGCATCTTCCCGCGTGGCGGAGCATTGTGTCCGCCCGCCGTTCTCATCTCGATCACCAGGCCATCCACTCTGCCATTTGCCTTCTTGAGCATGGTCGTGGCCAGCGTGTTGGAGGAAACGATGGGCAGAAATCTGGGTCGCGCCAACGGGGGAAGCTCGCACTCCATAAACTCGCGCGGATTGAAGCGCGTGGTCGTGTCATCGCCCTCCTGCGCGCCTGTCACATGCACCGTGTACTCCACCGGCTGGTGCTCGGCCAAGCAGTCCAGCACGCCGGGAATCTTCAACGGAATCCCCGCGCCCATTAGGACATAGCCGACCCCAGCCAGCATGGCCCCATAAATTGTCGGCAGATGCGCCGCCTGGATCTTTTCCAGGTAGTTGATGCCGACCGGGTTCTTGTGGCCTTCGCGGGCCAGAAACACCTCGACAAAATTGCTCACTATACACAACTCAACCAACTCGCGGGGATTGTCTTTCGAGTGCGGGGGCGCAAGGCGGTACGGTGTTCTTTCCGCCTTGCCTGCGGGAATGAAGTACTCCCGCCAAATACGCTCGGCCATGGCCGGAAAAGGAAACGCATCCAGGCCCCGACGCATGTGGCCGCCAGGATCGCCATCTTGCAGGCGTCGAACCAGTATCTGGTCCAGCGCCGTTCCCGACACCACTCCTAGCTGACCAGTCCGCGACACAGCCTGGGCCAGCCGCCAATTCGATACGCCAGCGCCCATGCCACCTTGAATAATTACTGGATATTCACTCATAACAACTTCATTTTTTCATCCTCTGGGGCCGCCGAACGTCTTAGTTTTGTAATTTTCATAGCTGGCCGCAGCCGCCTGGTAACTCCATACGGAAATGTTCCATCAAGCAGTCCGGAACATGGTGTGACATGTGTCACTGCGTATGCCAAATCCAATAGTTATCGTTGGTAAGAATGGCATGACAATATGGAGCAACTACTGCCTGGGTTATATAGGAATGAATTCAGCCACTATGTGTTTTCAATGCAAATGGAGTAGGGCGATGCAATGAAAAAGATAGCGATTATCGGTGGCGGAATTACCGGGCTGGCGACAGCATTCTATCTCCAGGAATACACCCATGGCGCGGTCGATATCACGCTGATTGAAAGCGCACCCCGGCTGGGAGGAAAGATTGCTTCGGCCCAGGAGAGTGGCTTTGTCATCGACGGTGGAGCCGACTCCTTCCTGACCCGGAAGACAGTCATGTTGGACTTGTGCCGCAAACTGGGGCTAGAGGACCAGTTAGTCGGCTCGAACAGCGCGAAACGAACCACCTATGTCTGGAGCCGGGGACACCTCCATCCTATGCCGGAAGGCATGATGCTGATGGCCCCTACCATGGTCCTTCCATTCTTGCGGTCGCGGCTGGTCTCATGGCGCGGCAAGTTGCGCATGGGAATGGAAATGTTCATTCCAAAACGCCCCAAGGATGAGGATGAGAGCCTGGCCAGTTTTGTGCGCAGGCGGCTAGGGAATGAGGCGCTGGATAAAATCGCGGCGCCCTTGATGGCGGGCATCTTCGCCGCGGACCCGGAAATGCTCAGCATGCAAAGCACGTTCCCAACATTTCTGGAGATGGAGCGAAAGCACGGCAGCCTGTTGCGGGGAATTCTCCAACAAAAGCGCGCGAAGGAGCGTATCCCCGTCCGTCCGGGGCCGAAAGAGGCGTCCCCCTCCATGTTTATGACCTTGCGCGGTGGCTTGCAACAACTTGTGGATGCCATCGTTTCGCGCTTGCATCCTCAGACGGTCCTGCTGAATCGCCATGTGCTCTCCGTGACCCGCGATCAGGAGCAATACAGGATCGATTTGAGCGATGGCCCATGCATCCTGGCGGACGAAATTGTATTTGCCACACCGGCCTACGTGACCGCCAATTTGATCCGGGAAATCGATCCCGTGCTTGCGATGAAATTGCGTGCAATCCGCTATGTCTCCACCGCAACGGTTTCTTTGGGATTTGAAAGCGGCGATATCAAATTTCCGCTGGACGGCTTCGGCTTCGTCGTACCCCATAACGAGAACCGACAAATCACCGCCTGTTCCTGGTCTTCCACAAAATTCAATCATCGCGCGCCGGAAGGGTACGCTCTCATCCGTGTATTCGTTGGTGGGGCGCGCGCCGAAGCCCTGGCGGAACTGGATGAGGCGGCGCTGGTGGAATTGGCCCGGGAGGAATTGCGCGCCATTATGGGGATAACCGCAACACCCTTGCTGGCCAGGACATATCGCTGGCACAAGGCGAACCCACAGTATGACGTGGGCCATCAGGCGCGGATCGCCGATATCGACAAGATCGTGGCATGGCATCCCGGTTTGCATCTGGCAGGCGCCGCCTA
>JAKAYS010000041.1 GCA_021826695.1 Acidobacteriota bacterium
ATCTGGCCCGACAAGGCGAAGGAGTCGTTAGCGGAACAAGTGACAGTAAGGCGAGCACTCCGCAAGTGCAGCTCTTCTCTAAGAATGGGCAAATCGATGAAGCCGCGTTGAGAAATCGTCGGCTGATCGTCATGATGTTCGATCTGTCTTCCATGCAGGTGGAGGACCTGGACCGCGCGGTAGCAGCCGCGAAAAACTATGTGCAAAAGCAGATGCAGCCCGCGGACCTGGTGGCACTCGTCTCCCTGGGCACTTCGCTCAGTCTCGACCAGGACTTCACTGCCGACAAGACCCTGATCCTGCGCCAACTGAACCGGTACAACGGCAATGAAGGCCAAGGCATGGCCGCCGGTGGTGATGGAACGACCAGCGGCACACAGGACCTGAGCGAGTCCTACACGCCGGACGAGAGCGAATATAACTACGTCAATACGGACGTGAAGTTGTATGCCATTGAGGCAGTTTCAAAGGCGCTGCAACGCATTCCGCAAAAAAAGTCTTTGTTGTTTTTCTCTGGCGGCCTGACTCGGACCGGCATTGAAAATCAGGCATCGCTGAATGCTGCCATCAATGCTTCCGTGCGCGCGAACCTTTCCATCTATACCGTGGATGTGCGCGGGCTGGAGGCACTGCCTCCTGTGGGAGATTCTCAGACTGCCAGTCTGCGCGGCAACGCGGCCTATTCGGGATCGGCTGTGATGGGCCAGTTCAATACGAACTACGGTTCGCAGGAGACGCTCTCGACACTGTCTACCGACACGGGAGGTAAGGCCCTCTTCGACTCGAACGACTTTGCTCCTGCATTTCAGCGCGTGCAGCGCGACACCGCTGCTTACTATGAGATTGCCTTCCGTTCCACCAACACCGCGCGCGACGGAAAATTTCGCAAGTTGACGATCCGTGTGAAACGCAGCGGAGTCAAGCTGGAATATCGCCCAGGCTACTGGGCACCCGCAGACTTTCGCCATTCGACGAACGAGGACCGGGAGCGCCAGCTCGACGAAGAATTGGCCAGCGATCTACCCGCCACGGACATGATGGTCTATCTGGACGCGTATTACTTCTTGACGCATTCAGGCAGCTTTACGGTTCCAGTGTCGCTGATTGTGCCTGGCTCTCAGATTCCTTTCGTGCATGGAGGAAATCAGGACAAGGCCACGCTGGATGTCATCGGCCAGGTGAAAAACCACGCCGGCATGCAAGTGGGTAACGTTCGCGACACGGTCAAGCTAAAGCTGAAGACGACACAGGATGCGAAACAAAAAAATATCCAGTACACAACAAGCTTTGTTCTGGCCCCTGGGTCGTATCAGATTAAATTTGTCGTGCGCGAGAACGAGTCGGGTCGCATGGGTTCCTTCCAGGCCAACATAATTGTGCCGGAATACAAAAAAGACCAGATCAAGCTAAGCTCTGTCGTACTTTCGAGCCAGCAAATTCCCTTTACAAAAAAGAGCAATAATCCGCTGGTCATGAATGGTGTGGAATGGGTCCCCAATGTTCCTCATGTTTTTCAGCAGGGACAACATATGTACCTGCTGTATCAGGTTTACGATCCTGCGCGCGTGTCTCTTGGTGATACCGAGATGTCCAAAGTGCAACCTAATAGGCATAGCAAAAAAAGTGTACGCGGAAATTCCGATCATTCCGCAATTCGCGTTGTAACTAACTTAGAGCTGCTGGATCATTCGGTGAAAGCCCTGGAAACGCCATTGATGGTGGCTACCAATATAAATCTTTCTCAGCAAAATGGTGTAGCGTTCCTCGTCGATGTGCCGTTAGATAAACTTGCGCCGGGGCTGTACACCTGCCAGGTAAATGTAGTCGATGATGTTGCGGGCAGCTTCAGTTTCCCGAGACTTGCACTGTTATTACGTCCGGATGCGGGGAAGAATTCGGCTACAGGCGCTTCGATGGCAGCGAAACCGGTGGGTCGTTAAGTCAGATCAACAGAAAAGGTTTCAGTAATATTACTGAAACCTTTTCTGTTTGAGATATCTTGTCGCGCGTGAAATCTTTAGATTTCGATGGTTTACCACATGCCCCATGCACGGCTGATGTAATCCGTCATGGTGAGGGTAAGGAGCAGCATAAATGTAAAGAGGCCAGCGAGGACCGTCATTTTGAGAAGTCGCGAGCTGTACTTGATGTGCATGAAGAACAAAACAACCAGTGACGCCTTAAGACAAGCGATGGCCAAGGCAATCACAGCGTTAAATACTCCCAGATCGATAAAGGCCACGCCTGTCGTGATGGCGGTGAGCACCAATAAACAAAGAAGAATTGTGAGATAGACGGGGGGCCCGACGATGTGTTGTTCCTGGTGCTCCGGATCAATTTTTTCAGACATATTCCTTACTCCGTATCACGATATTGCGTGCATGATTGGTCTGCTGGCAGCAATTGAAATCATCGATATCTACTAATGAGGTAGAGCAGTGGAAACAAAAAAATCCATATAATATCTACAAAATGCCAATATAACCCGAAGTTTTCAATCGGCATAATATGGCCTTCGGTGTACGCGCCCCTGGAGGCCAACGCCACCAGGAAGAACAACAAGGAGACGCCGATCACCATGTGCAGAGCGTGCATGCCGGTCATGGCGAAGTAGAGCGAGAAATAAATCTGCGTTTTTTCCGCCATGTCGGGCGCCAGCGGAATTGCCTTCGGGTTCGTCGGATGGACAAAGTCCTGGATCGAGAAGCCCATTCCGGGAACGTGATGCTCAACGTATTTTTCGTGCCATTCGACCCCTTTGATCCCGAGAAACACCAGCCCCAGGACGATGGTACATAGCAGGAACAGAATGAGCTGCCCTTTGCGGCGCATTTCCGCGCTGTAGACGGCCATGGCCATGGTGAAGCTCGAAAAAATGAGCACGGCCGTGTTGGTGGTGCCCAGAGTGATATCGAGAGTATTGCTGCCCGCTACAAATGCCGGGTGATACCAGTTGCGGAAGATCAGGTAGGCGGCGAACATTCCGCCAAAGAACATGATTTCCGTAAGCAGGAAGACCCACATGCCGAAGCTGGCAGCTTCCCGCTGCTGGGCCACCGACTCAAAGTGATGGCGCAGAAAAGCAGGGTGGGCGTGTGGATCGACGCCTCCTGGAAGCATTTCTGGTGTGGTCGCAATGGATTGACTATCCAACGGTTTGTACCTCATGTTGAGTCTTATTTGCCAGCCACTCGTAGTCGTAGGCTTCATGGTCCATGACCGGGATTTCAGTGAAATTCTCCGTCAATGGTGGAGACTGAATTTGCCACTCCAGGCCAGTAGCCTGCCAGGGATTGTTTCCAGCGATCTTGCCATATATCAACGACCATGGCAGATACAGCATCGGCAACAGGTAGCCTATTCCGAGGATCGAAGCCCCAGCCGTTGAGAACACATTGAGCACCTGGAAGTCCGGCGGATAGGCCGCGTAACGACGTGGCATTCCGAGATAACCGAGCAGAAACTGGGGAAAGAAGGTGACGATAAAGCCGATAAACGTCACAATTGCGGATACTTTTGAGATCCCCTCCGGATACATGCGGCCAGTCATCTTGGGCCACCAGAAGTGGATCCCGGCAAGGTACGCCATAAGCATTCCGCCAACCATGACAAAGTGAAAATGGGCCACAATAAAGTAGGTCTCGGTAAGGTGAATATCCATACCGAGGGTAGCCAGGAAAATTCCGGTAAGGCCACCTATGGTAAATAGCCCGATAAAGCCGAAGGCGTAGAGCATCGGCGTCTCAAAAGTGATTGAACCCTTATAGAGTGTCATCGACCAGTTGAAGATTTTAATTGCAGACGGCACAGCGACTAGCATCGTCAAGAGAGAGAACACCAAGGCTGAATATTGGCTGACGCCCATGATGAACATATGGTGCTCCCAAACCAGGAAGCCAAAGACGGCAATCGCAACCGAAGAGAACGCGACGGCCGTATAACCGAAGACCCTTTTACGCGAGAAGGTGCTGATGACTTCGGAAATCACTGCCATGCCGGGCAGGATCATGATGTAGACCGCTGGGTGAGAGTAGAACCAGAAGAGATGCTGGAAAAGAAGCGGATCGCCGCCCTTCGTTGGGTCGAAAACTCCAATATTGATGGTGCGTTCAAGGGCAACCAGCACCAGAGTGATGGCCAGCACCGGGGTACCGAGAATCATGATGATGGAGGTAGCATAGTGGCCCCAGACAAACAGCGGCAGGCGGAACCATGTCATGCCGGGGCAGCGCATACGATGGACGGTAACGATGAAGTTCAACCCGGTGAAGATGGAAGAGAAGCCGGCAAAAAAAATGCCCATGGCCGCTGTGACTACGTGGGTGTTCAGATAATGGGTAGACAGCGGAGTGGTGAACGTCCAGCCAGTGTCCACACCGCCGAGAACCATGGCCGCCAGGATGATGATGCCGCCGATAACGTAGAGATACCAACTGAGCAGGTTGATTTTAGGAAATGCAAGGTCTTTGGCGCCGACCATCAGCGGGATCAGAAAATTCCCGATAGTTGCAGGTACTGACGGAACAAGAAAAAGAAAGATCATGATGATACCGTGCATACTGAACACTTTATTGTAGGTATCAGTCGCCATCAGATCCGACGGTGGCGTCAGCAGTTCCAACCGGATCAGACCTGCGAGCATTCCTCCAATGACAAAGAAGAACGTGATGGACATGAGGTAGAGCATGGCAATTCGCTTATGGTCACCGGTCAGCAGCCAACTCTTGATTCCATACTCTTCATTCAAATAGCTCTTGCGGGGCAACTTCGCTGTTGCCTGATCGGGGAGCGATACGATAGTGCTCATGGCTTAGCTACTCCTTGTGCAGGGGCCGTGTTTCCTACGGGTGCTTCTTGTGCGGAAGAAATTTCCGATTTATTCATCATCTGTTGGACCCGATAGTTGGAATCGAGGCTCTTGATGTACTCGACGAGATCAATCAAACCGTCTTCACTGATCTGGCCTTGATAGGTCGGCATGATCGGGGCATATCCAGCAGGAACATGCGTAGAAGGATTCAGAATGCTGTCCCGCAAATAGGCTTCACTCGCAACCATGGTAGATCCGTCCGCCAAACGGATGCGGCTGTTGTATATATTGGCGAGACTTGGTCCACGTGCCGCCGCGTCCCCACTATGGCAGGCATTGCAACCCATGCTGGCAAAAAGCCGCTCGCCATTTTGAGCCAGCGATGCGCCGCTGGTGCTGCCGGCTGCCCATGCCCTGTAATCCTCGGGAGTCATGGCGTATACCCATCCAATCATTCCAGAGTGCTGCGTGCCGCAATATTGCGTACAGAAGAGATGGTATTTGCCGGGAGTTTTGGCTTGAAAATACACCGTGGTATACCTGCCCGGAATCGCCTCGCGCTTCACACGGAACGCGGGAATCGAGAAACTGTGGAACACGTCTTGCGAGATCAATGTAACTTGAATTGGCCTGCCAACTGGAATATGCAGCGCATCGATTTCGTGCTGACCACCCGGATGCTCGACCTTCCACATCCACTGCTTGCCCACCACGTACACATTCATGGAATCGGGAGGGGCATTGAAGATACGGAAATATAACAGCGCGCCCCACACAAAAAAGACCAGAAAAATGCCTAGGGGAATCAATGTCCATGTGGCTTCGAGCAGGGTAGAGCCTTCGATCTGCACCGCTTCAGGATGACGATCTTTGCTATACCGAATGGAAAAAATCAGCACCATGCTTGAAACCAGGACCAGGCCCGTGATAGTCATCCCGACCAGCGCGAAATACAACGCATCTGCATACGGAGCAATGGTGGAAGCCTCCGGAGGGAAGATCGCGAACTGCTTGAGCCAATGAACTAAAAATTGCCAAAGGACAGGACTGATGTGCGACATTTATATTTACCCGTTCGCCTTTTTAGCTGCTCCAGCGTTGCCGCCATGCAATGCATCCTGCCGGAGCGAAATCAAAATAAATGAACCTAAAGCCAAAACCGTGAGGAAACAGCCGAGTTGTACGATTCGCACCACGATCATGCTGTTTTTTGCCGTATGTGGGTCGTACCGGTAACAATACGTATAAATTAAGTCTACCGGGGAGCCGATCTGGCCATGCGACGCTTCGACAAGCCCCGCGCGCATGTCTCGCGCGGAGTATTCCACGCCTAAATAGTACTGCGAAATCTTTCCTTCTGGCGTCACCAGTTCGATGGAACTGGTATGGGCGAACTGGTCCATCTTTCCATCTGGGCCCGGAACTCTCACGTATCCAAAGCCTACTGCCTGCGTCAATGCGGTGATCGACGACTGCGGGCCAGTGAGAAAATGCCAGCCATTGGCTGTATTCATACGTCCATAACGCTTCACGTACAGGGCCTTTTGCGACGCCGCCAGCGCTGGACCCTCGTTTGGATCGATGCTGACTACAATGACATCGAAGTCTTTTCCGGGGGTAAATTTCAGCATTTCCAGCGCGCCGACCAGGCCGTTTAGCTCCTCAGAACACAGCATGGGGCAACGGTAGTAAACAAGAGCGAGAATTGCGGGGCGTTTGCCAAAATAGTTACCCAACTGAACGGTTTTGCCTGCTTCGTCGCGAAAATCCGCCGCCAGAGGCAATTGCTGATTCAGATGCTGTGCAATGGTTGCCTTCTGGAGAATGACCGGGAGCTTTGTCTGCGCTGGCTCCCCCATCGATTTTTCTCCGAGCGGCGCCACTTGAGCGGATGCAACAAAGATCGTCGAGAGGCCAACAAAACTGAGAAACAGGGTAGCAAGCACGACATGGGTTGCTACTCGCCTCTTGGCCGGTCGTATTGTAGCGACTGTTGTCATGTTTTATTAGAAGTTCTTGGATCTCTTCTGCGCTGTTCCTACTTCTATCGTAGCTCTATGTAGGAAGCGCGCGTTCTATGCCAATCCTGTTTCCTTCGCGAGTGATCAACAAAGGCTGATTACCGCAGCAAAGATGCCAATGGACTAATGCGATGTTTCCAATGACGCTTGTGTTTGCTGTGACGATCCAGTTTTCATGCGTTGCTGTCTGGCTTCGATCATTCTTAGTTCCGGCCCGGTACGCGCAAACCCGTCGGTCAAAGGCGCGGTGATAGCTTTCGAGCCATCCCCAAACATTGCCTGCTGTTGGCCGCCTTGATTGCCTTCCACTGGCAGACCCCTTTGGGCCAGAATCTGCATGGCGCGTGCGATTGGAATGCGAACGACCTGACTCTGCGCATTGACCCAAGAATAGTGATTCAAGAACATATCTTCGCGGGCATGCATTTCCGCTACGTCCATATTGCCGTCGTCTGTCTGGAGGCGTGGGGTTGGGAATCTCTTCACCATCTGCTGCAACTGCTGCTGCTCCATCTGCGGGTTGGATTTCATGGTGTAGCCGGGTTTCGCCCCTGCGAGCTGGCTCCACTTGCTGGCCGGGCCATCCTGCCTGGCAAGTTCCAGATTGATCAGTTTACCGATGCCAAAGGCCAGTACGAAAACGACCGCAACGGAGACGCCGAGGACGACAAGAAATGTTATCGCTCCCGACACGTTGGCGTCTGTCGTTTCGTATCCCGGACCTTCTTCGGCAGGGTGGTTCGTCTTAGGGTCATGCGTGGGCATGTTCAGGCTCCAGAATCTGTGGCAGATGGGGGTCGTTCTGCGGCACGAGCGGGCGCGCCTTCAACTGGGTAAAGAAGTAGGCCAGCCAGAAAGCAGTCATCGCACCAGGCACAAAGATGTATTGCAGCATGCCGAAGCTGAAATGGAGATTGTGCCGCTGATCGGGAAAGTTGGGCGCAATCAACCACCAAGTGTCCCAAAAGCGCGCGAACAGCATGATGCAGCAGACCGTGGCCAGCTTCCTCTTATTGCGTTTGATATCGCGCGAGAGCAACAGGGAGAACGGAATCACCCAGTGGAAGAGAAAGTCCAATCCGGCGACAGGCCCCCATCCACCCGTAATGCGGTTCATATACCAGCGGATTTCGTTGGGAAGATTGCCGGACCAGATGATGAGATATTGCGAGAAGGCCATGTAGATGTTCAGCATGACAAAGGCGAACATCAGTTTGCCGAGATCGTGCTGCTCGGTGACGCGGAAAATCGCGTTGACCGGCTCGTACTGAGACAGCGCCAAGACCACCAGCACCGCAAAGGCCAGTGCCGCGTATCCCTGGGCAACGATGAACATGAAACCGTACATCGACGAAAACCAGGTGGGATCGAGCGACATGACCCAGTCCACGCACATGCCTGTGAGCACCAGCGAGTAGACCACAAGACCGGGGCCGCTCAGGTTTTCAAACCGCTTCTGCCAGAACCAGTTGCCATGCTTTGTGTCGGTGTCGCGCTGCAAGGACCAGCGATTCAGAAAATAAGTAAATATTCCAAAAATGATGAAGTACGCAATGCCTCGAATCCAGAAGCCTTCCAGGTTGAGATACGGCCGCTTGTAAGCGATGGCGTGCGCCTGCATGGCGTCGATCACGCCCGCATGCAATGCCGCTTGAGGATCGGTGATGCGCGCCCAGAGGTAGAGACGCTTGGCGAAAATCGCGATCGGCAGAAACATCAAAAAGACCAGCGGCAGCGTGCGGCTCATGGCTTCCAGCGGGCGTCGAATCAGCAGGCCCCACTTTCCGCCAGAGACCCACTGCACCATCAATAGCGCGAGACCGCCGATACAGACGCTTAGACAAAGCATCAGCCCCATAAGCCAGCCGCGCAAAACATAGTCGAAGCGACGGCTGATGATAAGGTCCATGATCGCGAGCGCTGCAAAGATTGCAGAAGCAATAATCGCGCGTGTGCGCCAGCGCAGGACTGAGGCCGGGGCGCCCAGATTCGCGGGCAAGTGTTTTTCGTTATGTCCGTGTTCCATGCTTATATCCCGTTCCGGCTACTTTTTTAGCTTCTTAGGGCGGTTGTTCTTCGGTGCGTTTTGAGTTGTACCGGGCATAGCTCTTTTTTGGGAAGTAACGTCGGTCTTCATCTCCCCGGCACCCGGAACATTGGTCATCTCCGGAAGGACCCATTCCTGGGGAAAATCCGGAGCATATCCCATCTGCTGGGAGACTTCCGCCAGGGTCTGAATATTAGTTCCCTGCGGCACATCCTGAATAGTAGCGTGCTGGCTTAGTTGCAAGGCACGAATATAAGCCGCAACTGCCCACCGATCTTTCGCTGGCAGTTGCGCGGCATAATCCGGCATCGCTCCATAGCCCTTCGTCATTACGACGAAGTAATGACTGATGGGCTTATTGAGAATCAACGCCTCTTGAAAGTTACCCGCTGGTTTATAACCGCGCTCGACGATCATGCCACGGCCATTTCCCACACGGGAATGGCATGGAGCGCAATAGATGTTGAACCGTTCCTGGCCACGCAGCAATACGTCCATGGTTACAGGAAATGGCATTTTGTCCTGCTCCTGATTGTCGATCAGACCGGAGTGGAAATATGTGTCGGCGTCCAACTGTCCGCGCGATACCGTACCGAGCGCCTGGGGCCGAACGGACCGGCCGCTGGCGAAAAAGGTGGATTCACGCTGCGGGACCATTTTGGGCTCGTTTTGCATGTCCTGACGGCAGCCCGCCATCAGGGTGAGAGCGGCCAGCGTCGCAGAAGTCAATGTCCAGCGAAAAACGAATTGGGATGAAGGCATACGCATGTGTTTAGTGTTCCACCTCAACCACGGAAACCGGGTGGAGGGACTCTAGAAGCGACCGCGATTCCGTAATGGAAAACCGAGGATCATCCGCCTCCAGACAGAGAAAAAACTTGTCCGACGTAGCGCCGTTGCGAAAGTTCGGCGCGTTGAACAGTGGGTGATAAGGAGAAGGCAGACGGTTCAACGCCAGCATTCCAAAACCAGCAGAAAGCCCGGCCCAGAGGATGGTCCACTCATAGGCGGGGATGACAAATGCGGGCCAGGAAAACTTTCCCCGTCCGGCGATATCGAGTGGATAGGCCCAAATGGAGACCCAGGATTCCAGCATGAACATGGCCAGGCCACCCAGGATGCCTCCCAAGAGACATACTCCGGCAACACCCTTTTCCTTTGGCTCATCGAAACCGATGGCTTCTGCTGCTTCCTCTATCGGGTAGGGCGTATAGCAGTCCATGCGCCTGTACCCTGCGTTATAAGAAGCCTTGGCCGCCATAACAAGCTCAGTAGGCGTATTGAATTCAGCAAGCAGGCCGTAAATACCCTCGCGTACCGGCATCAGTCCCCCCCTTTGTGCTGAAGTTCCGCTTCATCGATTTTCGCTCCAGGCAAAATCTGGCGAATTTCCGACATCGGGATCATAGGCAAGAAGCGAATGAAGAGGAAGAAAAGAAATGTGAACAATCCAAGCGTTCCGACAAACGTCATATAGTCCCAGCGGGTCGCTCGGTACGTGCCCCAGGAAGACGGCAGGTAGTCGCGGGTGAGGCTGGTAACAACAATCACGAAACGTTCAAACCACATGCCCGTGTTCACAATGAGCGAGACAATGAACAGAAACGCGACATTCTGCCGCAGACGCCGGGACCATAAAGTAGTGAGCGGAATGGCGATATTGGAAACGATAAGTATCCAGTAGGACCAGCCCATCAGACCGAACATGCGGTTCCATGCCATGAAGAATTCCCACTTGTCCGCCGAGTACCAGGCATACGCGATGTCCGTCATGTAGCCGTAGGCCACAATGAAGCCGGTGGCCAGCATCACTTTGCCGCAGTTGTCCAGATGCCGAATGGTGATCAGATCTTCGAGATGGTAGAACTTGCGGATCGGTATGGCCAGGGTCAAAACCATGGCAAATCCTGAGTAAATGGCACCAGCCACGAAATATGGCGGAAAGATGGTCGTGTGCCAACCGGGCATAATCGCTACGGCGAAATCGAAGCTGATGACGGTATGCACCGAAAGGACAAGCGGTGTTGCAAGTCCTGCCAGCAGGAGAGATGCGGTTTCGTAGCGCATCCAGTGGCGCGTGGAGCCACGCCAGCCGAGCGCCATTTGGCCGTAAATAAAACGGCCAAATTTTGATTTTGCCCGATCACGCAACGTGCCCAGGTCGGGGATCATCCCGATATACCAGAAGACCACCGAGATAGTCGCGTAGGTGGAGACCGCGAAGACGTCCCACATCAGCGGGGAACGGAACTGCGGCCAATAATTCATGGTGTTCGGATACGGGAACAGCCAGTAAATGGCCAGCCATGGACGACCGGTGTGAATCACAGGAAACATTGCCGCGCAAACTACGGCGAACAGCGTCATGGCTTCCGCGAAGCGATTGATCGAATTGCGCCACTTTTGCTTGAAGAGCAATAGAATTGCTGAAATCAGCGTGCCAGCGTGTCCAATCCCGATCCACCAAACAAAGTTGATGATTGCAAAGCCCCAGGCAACGGGCATCGTAATGCCCCAGATGCCGGTCCCTTTCAGGAATAGCCATGTCACCGCGACCATTAGCATCATGGCGATACTACCAGCAAGCGCCAGGCCAAAGAACCAGGCCAATGGCGTGTGCGTGGTCAGCACAATGCGCGCCAGTTTCTCAGTGACCGAGCGGAAGGTATGCCCGGGGGCAATGACCAGCTGTTCTCCCGTCTCTGGGTCAATCATTGGATCTTGAGGCGAAATATTTTTGGTAGCCATGCTTGGTGCGACCTCTTCAGTTCGCTGAGGGTATCCCTCGATGCGTCAGCCTTAAAATGACCTACTGGCAATTCCTGCCAATCAGGCGTTTTCCATCAAATCCGGGTTGGGATTCACCACACCGGCAATATAAGACGTCCGTGGACGCGTGTTTAGATCCGCCAAGACCGTGTAGTTCCGGGTCTGTTCTTTGATCTTCGAAACGCGGCTATTTTTATCGTTGATGTTGCCAAATGTGATTGCTTGCGTCGGACATGCCTGCTGGCAGGCGGTGACGATTTCGCCGTCCCTAACGGCACGGTTTTCTTTGTCCGCGCGAATCTTGGCCACGCTGATGCGCTGCACGCAATAAGTGCATTTTTCCATGACGCCACGACTGCGGACTGTGACGTCCGGGTTCCGCATCAACTTGAGAACTTCCGTATCCCAGTCGGAGAATAGCAGCCAGTTGAAGCGCCGTACTTTGTAGGGGCAATTATTGGAGCAGTAACGGGTACCGACGCAACGGTTGTAGACCATGGCGTTCAAGCCTTCTGGCGTATGCACCGTCGCCCCCACCGGACATACCTGTTCGCACGGCGCGTTTTCGCACTGTTGACAGGTCATAGGCTGGAAATACGCCTTAGGTTTATCCAGATCGCCTTCAAAATAGGTGTCGATGCGAATCCACTGCATATCGCGGCCGACTTTAACCTGATGCTTGCCCACCACGGCAATGTTGTTCTCCGCGTAGCAACTGACGATACAGGCGTTACAGCCAACGCAAGAGTTCAAATCGATCGATAGCGCCCATTGATAGCCCTTGCTGTAATCCCACACGGGAAACAACGTGGTGCTTTTGGGCGGGGCATTGAATTCTGGATCGGAGGCGGCAAAATGCGGATTCTGCTTATACTCCTCTAGCGTGGCGAAGCGAACAATCCCACGCTGGTCGGCTTCGCGTCCTTCCAGGGAATGTGGCGTTGTATCCGGTTTCGCCTGTTCCGCATCTTCTACATTGCCGTATTTACGCGCGAACGCGTCGCGATGATCGATGTAATGACTCTTTGTGACGGCGCATTCGTAAGTCTCGCCGGTCTTCTTGACGGTCGCACCGACGGCAAAAAGTGGCGAAGTAGAGAGCCGAATCGGGAAGGCGTCAAATCCCTGACCTGTACCGACGCGGCCCGCGTTGCGGCGACCGTAGCCCAGATATACCGTAATGCTCTGGTCGGGATGTCCGGGAACGACCAGCGCGGAGGCCTTGATCTTACGGCCCTGATACTCAATCTCCACCACATCGCTTTCGCTGGCGTGGAGTTGCGCCATGGTCTGAATGCTCATCAGCGCGGCGTTGTCCCAGGATAGATTGGTGATGGGCTTGGGAAGCTCCTGCATCCAGCCAAGGTTGGAATAGCGTCCATCGTAGATATTGGGGTCTGGCCGGAAGATCACTTCCATCGTGGTCGCGTCTGGTATTGGGCCCGCAGGGGCCGCGGCGGCCTTTGCGCTCAGAGTTTTCGGGGTAAAGGCAGTGTTGCTGATCCAGCCATCGTGTAGCGCTTTTCTCCACGCAGGATCGGCGTCCCCACCTTTGCCTCCGAGGACAGGCTTCCAGGTCTGCTGGACGGCTTCCATCGGGGAAAGGTCCGGGTTGTCCAACATGGCCTGGATGATATGGTGCGCGGATTTTCCGCCATAGAGCGGGTCGATCATCGGTTGAACGATGCTGACGGTCCCGTCGTATGCGCGGACGTCCGACCAGCTTTCAAGATAATGCGCGCCATTGATGTGCCAGTCGCAAATCTGGGCCGTCTCGTCTGGATATTGACCGAGATGCACCGCTACCTTGGCGCGGCCCATGGCCTTTTCAAAGTTGAGGTCCACCGGAGCGTTGTAGACGGGATTGCTGTCCAGCATGATGAGCCAGTCAACTTTTCCTGCGTTCAGGTCATCGACCAACTGCTTCATGTCCTCCATTTGCACGGTCGGCATGGGATTGGCGGTCTCGGTATAGATGACCGTTTTGCCCACGTTTCCGAGCTTCTCGTTGAGGGCGATGGCAGCAAGATGAACGCCGGGAGCGGCCTGTTCGCCGGGAATGACGACGCACTTACCTGCATTGGCCTTCAGGTCCTTCGCTACAGCGTTCAGATAGGCAGTTTGCTCCTCCGTCCAGGCAGCGCTGGCAGGCGTAGATCCTCCACCGACCGCAGCAGCAATGGCGGCAGAAAAGACTTCCATTTGGCTGGCTCGCATCCGCAGGCGATGCTCCGCTTTGAAACCGGTGGTCGATGGCGTGCTTTCGACCGAGTACAGGCGGTTCATTTCAATGCCTGGAGTCAACGAACGGCGACGGGCATAGTCGGCGGCCAGCTTGAGGAAGCCTGGGTGCTGAATGCCGGACAGAAAGTCCGCGTCCAACGAGAGGATGACATCGGCTGCATCGAGTTTGTACTGTACGTCGTAAAAGTCGCCAAACGCCTGCCTGGAGGCGACGCGCGCCGAGTCGCGATTCACCGGCTCATATTGGATCCATTTCGCTTTTGGGTATTTTGCGCTGGCGCTTTTCCACTGGGCCGCCAAGGTTGGCGAAACCACGGTCGCGCTCAGGAAATACAGCCCCTGGCCGCCGTTTGCGGCTTTTGATTGCAGCATAGCGGTAAACTCGGCCAGGAAATTAGCGTAGGAGCGAGTTTCGCCGCGATAGACCACGCGTTGCGAACGGTCAGGATCATAGAGTCCGAGCAGCGTTCCCTGCGTGTTGGCATCCGTGGTGCCATGGTTCATCGGATGTTCCGGATTGCCATCGACCTTGATGGGGCGATACGCTTCGGTCTTCACCAGCAGCGGCACGGATCCCATGGGAAAAGGATGCGCCGTCGCAAAGTAAATCGGCTTGCCGAGGACAAGGTCTTCAGGCTGCTTGACGTAGGGATAGATCGGCTCATCCGGCTGCTTGGTGCATCCGGTCAGACCGGCCAGGGCAATCGAGGCGCCCATTAACTTCATGAAGCCGCGCCGGGAGACAGAGTCTACCCATTCGGAAGCGTGCTGCGGAAATTCACGCTGCAACGCATCCTGAAATTCCGGAGTGTCCGCCAGTTCATCGATTGTCTGCCAATAGCGCTTGCCGGACATACCTGCCAGCCGGGCCTGCGCGGTTTCCATCAAGTGTGCCGTCTTCGACATCTCTTTTTTGCCGGCTGTTACGGTCTCGTGTTCGTTTGCCATCTTCGAATCTTGACCTTTACGGTTGTCTTTCGTTGCTTCGTCTAGAGTTTGCTGTGGGTCCCAGTGCATATTGCGGCTCATCGATGACACGTATCGCAGCTGGTAAGCTGACGTGGCGGACGAATGTGGTACTGCACAAGAAGGTATTTTCCAAGAGCTTCCTGCTCGGTGAACTTGACGTAATGCTGATTGACAGGGACCTGGGCCTGGACCGATCCCGACCCGGAAGAAGACCATATTTTCTGGTCGTTAAACTGCGGCGATTGCGGGCCTGTGTGCGGTGCTGCCGGCATTTCAAGGGCGGCAATCTGGGCGCCTTCATTGTCTGGATCGTGGGTCGTGCAATTCACCAATTGAGCGGTTGGGGTCCCAGGAGTTGTAGGCGCATTCGTGCACCAGACCGGGTGTAGCGACGACGGGCCTTCCCATGCCATCTGATAAATCTCTGAGGTGGGCCGCAGATTTTTTGCTGGATTGCGGTGGCAGTTCAGACACCATTCCATTTGAAGAGTGCTGGCTTGATAGGTCAATGGCATCTGATCGATACGGCCATGACAACTGGAACAGCCGATGCCTTTGTTCACATGTATGGAATGGTCGAAATATACATAGTCCGGCAGATCGTGCACTTTGGTCCACACAACCGACTGATTCGTCGCCCAGCTATGACGCACAGGAGCCAGTAGGTCGGCATTCGTCCAAATCTGCGCGTGGCAGTTGATGCATGTCTTGGTGGGCGGGATTCCGGCGTAGCTCGACTTCTCTACGGAAGTATGGCAGTACTGACATTGCAGACCGAGTCCCTGTATGTGGTGCTTATGGCTGAAGGGAACCGGTTGGTCCGGACGCTGGCCCTGACGGGTCACCCACGGAGAGCGCTGCAGGTAGTTCAGCGTCACGCCTACTCCAATCAGAATGACTCCGTAAAGGACCAGACTGAGTCTTGTGAGGGAATTCGAACTACGATCAAAAATCTGCGCCATTTTTGGTAAGGTCCCTACTTGATTGCGCGGCTTGCAGCCGTTGTATTCGATCGACCGGGATCAGCCAGCGACTTGCGCAATTTTTTCCCGGAGAACGTGCAAAAACACATATATCGAAAAATTGAGTATACCAGCAGTCGTCAGTCGATTTGTGAAGCTAAATACAACCCTAGAAAATTTTGGATTTCAGAGTGAACTCTTAATTACACAACGAAACCTAATCGTTCTGCAACTTTTGCATATCGGATTCCTCCAACGGACGAGTGTAGTGGGTCAGTGTATAGACTGGAGAGAGTGATTGGTCGCCCCCGCAAAGTCCGTTTCGATCATGTGCGCGCGTGTCAGGAGCTGGCGTCCGCCGACGCGCGTTTAGCAAAATTGATGGCGTGCGCAGGCCCATTCCGACTGCACCTGAAGCCAACCCATTCCACTCTGGAAGCGCTGTTGGAATCGATCGTTTATCAACAACTCCATGGGCGCGCGGCGAAGGCCATCCATGACCGCGTTCTCGCGCTGTTTCCCAATGCAACACCAACCCCACAAGGCTTGCTGCAAGTCAGCAATGCTGCATTGCGCGCAGCCGGGCTTTCCGCCAGCAAGCTGGCAGCGGTGCGCGATCTTGCGGACAAGAGCGCTGAGGGAATTGTGCCGCCGCTCACCAAATTGCATCGCATGTCCGACGACGAAGTATGCGCTCGCCTGACGACTGTGCGCGGAATCGGGGTATGGACGGTACAGATGCTACTGATATTCCGCATGGGCCGACCGAACGTGCTGCCAGTGACGGATTATGGCGTGCGCAAAGGGTTTGCACTCACGTTTGGAAAACTGCGTCCTGGCATGCCTGTCACACTAACTGACCTTCCCAATGCAGATGTCATACAGCGCAGGGCACTCCGCTGGCAGCCGTGGCAATCGGTGGCTAGCTGGTATTTGTGGCGCGCCTGCGGTCTGACGCTCGATGCAGAAACGAAAACGCCCGGGGTGCGACCACGACCAAAACCCGGAACCGAATCCTGAGCATTGACGATGAGTACACCCAATGAATGAACCGCAAAAGTTTGTATGCATCCATGGCCACTTTTACCAGCCTCCGCGCGAAAATGCATGGCTGGAAGCGATCGAGGTACAGGATGGAGCGGCCCCGTTCCACGACTGGAATGACCGCATCAACCATGAGTGCTATGCGGCGAATGGCAGTTCGAGGATATTGAACACGCGCAACAAAATTGTGCGAATTGTCAATAATTACTCGCGCATGAGTTTCAATTTTGGGCCAACGCTGCTGGAGTGGATGGAAAAGTCCGCGCCTCTCAGTTATCAGCGACTACTGGATGCAGACCGCGCCAGCGCGGAGCGCTTCGGTGGACACGGCTCGGCGATAGCGCAGGTATACAACCACATTATTCTTCCGCTTGCGAACACGCAGGACCGCATTACGCAAATCCGATGGGGCATCGCCGACTTTGAGCACCGCTTTGGACGCAAACCGGAAGGCATGTGGCTGGCCGAGACAGCGGTAGACCTGGAAAGCCTCGATCTGCTGGCGCAGCATGGAATCCGCTTCACCATTCTGGCCCCGCACCAGTGTGCGCGGGTGCGGGCAATTTCCACGGAGAACGATCCGGAGGCCGCCACCTGGCATGAGACGGCGAACGCCAGTGTGGATCCGACACGTCCGTATCTTGTACGCACGTCGGAAGGACGCAGTATTGCCGTATTTTTCTACGATGGGCCGATTTCTCGCGCTGTGGCCTTTGAAGGGCTGTTGAACAATGGTGGAAGCCTGGCAAAGCGACTGCTGAACGCGTACCGTGAGAATGGCCAGCCGGGGCAGCTCGTTCACATCGCAACCGACGGCGAAAGCTACGGACATCATCATCGCCATGGCGATATGGCGTTGGCCTATGCGCTGGAATGGATCGCAACCAACACCGATGTGCGGCTCACGAACTACGGACAATTTCTGGAAAAATTTCCTCCCATGTATGAGGCGGAGATTCATGAAGACACTTCCTGGAGTTGCAGCCATGGTGTGGAGCGCTGGCGAGCCGATTGCGGGTGTAACAGCGGAGGCCATCCGGGATGGAACCAGCGCTGGCGCGCTCCCCTGCGAGATGCGCTGGACTGGCTGCGCGACAGCGTAAGGCCACTTTGGGAACACTCCGCTGGCCGGACTTTACGTGATGCCGAGCAGGCGCGGGATGCGTATATCCATGTCATTCTGGATCGCAGTCCGAGTTCCGTGCAGAAGTTTCTCGACAAATACACCAACCATCTTCTCGGCCCTACGGAGCGGACGCAGGCGCTCAAAGTGATGGAGATGGAGCGGCATCTTCAACTGATGTACACGAGTTGCGGGTGGTTTTTTGACGATATCTCAGGAATTGAAACCGTGCAGGTCATCTCCTATGCCGGGCGAGTGCTGCAACTGGCGTCTGAGCTTTTCGGAAGTGCGGGCGCTACGCTGGAAGAAGAATTTCTGGCGCGCCTTGCCAAGGCACAAAGCAATGTACCGGAACAGCAGAACGGCGCGGAGATCTACCGCAAACTGGTGGTTGCGCAAAGAATTGGGCTGGAGGAGGTTGGCGCGCACTATGCGGTGATTTCTTTATTTGAACCGCAGCCAGAAGCGATCCATCTGTTTTGCTACGATGTGCAGCGCGAATCGTGCGAAATTTTGAGTTCGGGACGGGGTCGCTTTGCGTATGGGCAGGCAGAAATTTGCTCGCAGATTACGTTGGAGTGCGAGAAAGTAGATTTCGCCGTCCTGCACCTGGGAGATCAAAATCTTTCCGCAGCCGTGCGGCGGACGGAAGTGTCAAAAGAGCGCAGCTTTCAAAATTTCGGCAAGGAAATTCGTGCTGCCGTCGACCGCGCCGATCTGCCCGAGGTGATGCGCGTTTTTGTGCGCGAGTTTGGCTCCGCCGGTTATTCCCTGCGATCTTTATTTCGCGACGAACAAAGGCGGATTTTGCAGCTCCTTCTGGATTCCACGCTGAGTGAAATGGAAGGCATGCTGCGCACTATTTATGAAGACCACATTTCCCTGCTGCATTATTTGAGCTTGAGCGGAATGCCGAAGCCCCAAGCGCTATCGCTGGCAGCGGAGTTCAGTCTGAATGCGGACATGCGACTGGCGCTGTCGAGTGACCCGTTTGACGCGGTCCGGGCGCGAGGACTGCTGGCACAGGTGCTGACGGACAAAATAACGCTCGATGCGACGACCCTTGCCTACGTCGCCAGCCAGCGGATACTGCGAGCCATGAAGGAGCTACAGCAAAATCGCTCAAAACAAAATCTGGAGACTGCACTGGAAATTCTGGATGTGCTGCGGGAACTCCCATTTGAGGTCGATTACTGGGAGGCGCAAAACCTTTGGCACGGAATGCTGCACGAGAAGTTTTCCGCAGCGGGCGCAGATACGGAATGGAACAAGAAATTTCGCGAGCTTGGCACAAAGATGGACATCGAAGTAGACCAGTTGACGGTGGAAAATTAGAGCGTATCGGCTTGCAATTAAGCACTCCCACCCTTTGCGATCAAGCTGCAAAGGATGAGGCACCCAAAACTTTGATCTTACTATCGGTGAGATTGGTCGAACCGTCGAATGTTGTCAACTGCGCCATCGCAAGATGGCCGGACCGGTCAGCGGATGCTCGAATGGTTCGCCACTCGATGCACTGTGCAGGCGCGCCTGCTTCAGCGCGAAGTACCATTTCGCGGGTCGGTCCGCGTCATCAATCAGCATGAGAGAGGGACTGAATCGCAATCCTTGTGCCTGCTGGATCATCGTCAGACGGTCCTGTTCGACGAAGCGCTGTCCAAAAGATTTGGCGATGGGCAGAACGAATGGCACGTAGTAAAAAACATTCCATGCCGCGTAGACATCGATGCGGCTTTCTGTCGCCGTGACTGGTGTGACGGTAGTCAGGCTGGAGAACCACTTGTCGCCGCAGCGAATGGTTTCATAGCGCCGATTCGGCAGAACGAAGTCGATGGTGGTCGTGATTGGCTGGCCATAAACCCCCAACAGCTTGTACGGCGCGCTGTTCGCCGAAGGCGCATGCGCGCTCATGCGAAAACCCTGGGGAATGGGTTCAAACAGTTTTTCTTTCACATGGATGCTTTTGCCACTGCGCCACCACCAGGACTGATGCACAAACGGGCCGTGTGCTGGGTCCATCAGACCGATGGTTCCGTGATCGACATTGCACGGTAGGTCGGCCATCAGGTGCGCCGAGCGGGAACGAGGGCCGAACTTTGGCAGCTCCGGCACGGGTGGGAGAGCAGCAACGTCTTCAGGCCGCAGCCGCCCGGAGCCTGGCGATGGAACATATACCCAGGCGTAGCCGTCGCGCTCTTCACAGGGGAAGGCTGTGGCGTAAATGCGGGAGCAGTCGAGTGTGTCCTGCGGCGTCAGCGAGGGGATGTCCGCGCATTGGCCGGTGACCGGATCGAACTTCCAGCCGTGATATTTGCAGGTGACATGTGCGGAATCGAACCAGCCATAGGAAAGCGGGATACCCCGATGTGGACAACTGTCTCGCATCGCAAACAGTTTATTTTCCCGGGTGCGGCCCAGTAATAGCGGAACGCCCAGAAGCATTGTCGTCGCTGTCTGGCGGCCGCGCAGCCGATCGCTGCGCATCGCTGGGTACCAGTCGTCGTAGATCAATGTGGCAGGCGGTGTGGAAGCGGTGTTCGAAGTCGCAAGTGCAACGAGATTCGACAAGAGTCCCTCAGATCAAAATTCTGTCACTTACTATAGCGAATTTGCTGGTGTCCCACCCGATTCATTTACCGATCGCGGACCAATTTTCCATTCCGCAGCAAAAAGCGCTCACCACGCCAGACAATGTGGTCGTCCGCATAGCTCCAGAACCAGACGCCGAGGCCAATCAAATCGCGCAGTGGCAGCAACCAGAGATCGGCGAGTGTGCCACGGTCATCAAGTATACCCACGCCAACGGTGAGCGCCATCGCGACGCGCACGCACACCATAGAACTGAGCAACGCGATGCTATCGAGCGAGGCCGCCGAGGCAATCATGTTTGCCAGGGCCCAGGGCAGTCCAAAGGTGATGAGCAATCCAAGATACCCCCAGGGACGAGAGTCGCGCACAGCGCGAGCCCAGCGCAATTGATGATCCAGGAACTGTGAGAATTTATAGGCAGGGATGGAGGTTTCCACCACTTCTCGGCTGATCTCTACGCGAAAGCCAGCATGAGCAATGCGCGCGCCTAATTCATAATCGTCTGCCAGATGGTCCACCAGGGGTAGCAGTCCACCGATGGCATTGAGGGCTTCCCGGGTAAGGGCCAGTGTGGAACCGAGCCCGAAATGAATTCCCTTTTCCAGCCAGCGCGAGGTGAGCACACCCGGCATAAAGTCCGTGGAAATGCCAAGTGCTTCCAGACGCGAACCGAGTGTGCCATGCGAGCGTCCACGATAGAGCGCTGTGACCATCCCGACAGGCTTTTGAGTCTTGCCGGGTAGCGCGAAGACTGGCATCACGCTACGCAGGTAACGCCGAGAAACGCGGATGTCGCTGTCATTGATGAGCAGATGATCGAACTTCGCCTGCTCGACCATCTGGACGAGGTTGCTGAGATC
>JAKAYS010000042.1 GCA_021826695.1 Acidobacteriota bacterium
ATCCGTTTTGGTTGCCGCGTCGGTTGCGGACCATGTCCATCATCCCCAGGCATCTGCTCTGTTGCGGCAGGTGCGTGGCAAGAAACTCCAGAGTCATGTCAGCGCGCATGGGCTCGCTGAGTTTTTTGCCGTGTTGACCCGCGCGCCCTTTACCCCACCCATCTATCCCAGTGAGGCGTGGCAGTTGCTGGCTGAAAATATATTGCCCAACTGCAAAATCATCGCGCTCAATGCGAAACAGTATCGAAACGTCCTCCAGCAGAGCGCCAAAGAAGGCTGGACTGGAGGCCTGATTTATGACGCTCTGCACCTGGCAGCGGCCCGAAGCGTGGGTTGCGACCGAATCTACACCTTCAACCTCCGCCATTTTCGCCAGCTTGCGCCAGAACAGTCGGAGATTGTCCTTATGCCGTAGGATTGGTGGAGGACTTGTCCACCCAACTCTTTTTCCTTCCCGCAATACAAGGTGGAAAGCCTATTGCAACCTTCAATGTAGGAGATCGCCTTTGCTGATTCGTGCTGGAGCCTGTCTACTGCTTGCCGGTTTTGTCGCTGCACAAACCAATCCACCCATGAAAACCGATGGCCCCGCCCACGTTCTTGGATTTCGCGACTTCGCGACGCAGTCTGCGTTGGACCAGACATTTTTGAAAGTGCCGGATGCCGCGCTTGCAGGGCAGGAGTTGAAGATCCTGACAGCGGCGCCGCATATAGCCGGATCGAAGGAAGACTACGCGACCGCTCAATATGTCGCGGACAAATTTCGCGATGCTGGCCTCGACACAAAGATTGTTCCCTACAGCGTCATGATGAATTTCCCCCAAAAAATCCAAGTGACCGCCTACGATGCGACCGGAAAACAGATCATGTCCGGGCCAACGCCGGAGCATGTCAGCGACGACCCGTACCAGAACGACAAGCGCATTGTGACTGCCTTCAACGGCTCGTCCGCTTCCGGCGATGTAACGGCGGAAGCGGTCTACGCCAACTATGGCAGGCCGCAGGACTTTGCCGAACTCGCGACGAAACATATCGATGTTCGCGGAAAGATCGTCATCGTCCGCTATGGTGAAAATTTTCGCGGAGTGAAAGCCTACCTTGCGCAGCAGCGTGGAGCTGCCGGTGTCATCATTTATTCCGACCCCGCCGACGATGGATATTTTCGAGGCGATAAATATCCCGCTGGCCCCTATCGTCCCGCAACCGGCGTGCAGCGCGGATCGATCCAGTATCTCTTCAAGTATCCGGGCGATCCGACGACACCAGGCTTTGCCTCTACGCCAGATTTGCCTGCGAGCAAGCGTATATCCATGCAAGACGCAGCGAACCAGCCGACCATCCCCTCCACACCTCTGTCGTATCAGGACGCCGCACCGATCCTGAAGGCGCTGGGTGGGCAGGAATCTCCGCGTAAATGGCAAGGCACTCTGCCATTTACGTATCACACCGGGCCGGGGCCGGTGAAGGTCCACATGGTGCTCCAGCAGGATTATGCGCTGCACACTATTTGGGACGTGATCGGGAAAATTCCTGGCACGCAATATCCGGATGACTGGGTCATTGTTGGCAACCATCGCGATGCCTGGGTCTTCGGCGCGGTCGATCCCAACAGTGGGACTGCCGCAATGCTGGAAGCCGTCCACGGTGTCGGCGCGCTAATCAAACAAGGCTGGAAGCCGCAGCGGACATTGATCTTTTCCAGTTGGGACGCGGAGGAAGAAGGGCTGATCGGCTCAACGGAATGGGCGGAACAGCACGCGGAGCAACTGGCGCGCGCAGTCGCCTACTTCAATGTGGATGTTGGCGTCTCCGGACCTAATTTCATCGCGGAAGCAGTTCCATCCTTGAAACCGTTTGTGGTGGACATCACCAAACGCGTACCCAGCCCCCAGGGCGGCACCGTCTACGATGCATGGAAGCATGATCAGCAGGAAAAGACGGACCGTCGCAAGAGCGACGAACACGTTGGCAATGCGCAAAAAAGTTCGCCGCTCGTGGACGGCATTAGGCTGGGCGACCTCGGCAGCGGCTCCGACTACACGCCGTTTATCCAGCACCTTGGCGTACCTTCGACCGATATTGGATCGAGCGGCCCTTATGGCGTGTATCATTCCGCCTTCGATGACTACACCTGGTTCACCAAATTTGCCGACCCAACTTTTGTCTACTTACAGCAACAGGCCCGAGTTTTAGGACTGGAAGCTATTCACATGGCGGACGCCGATGTGCTCCCTTACAACTATGCGTTATATGGAGAGGAAGTTGTGGGATATCTCCAGACAGCGCAAAAAAAAGCAGTGAAAGCTGGCCTGCCAGTCCTTGACTTTGCTCCCGCCATGGCTGCTGCTCAACACTTTCAGGAAGCGGGCGCAAGAGCATTGCTCGCCGAACAGAATCCAACAGGCCAACTCCGCCAGCAGAACGACACCTTGCGCATGGTGGAGGAAGACCTGTTGTCGCAGCGCGGCCTGCCCAATCGTCCGTGGTTCAAACACACCATCTACGCGCCTGGAGAATACACCGGCTATGCGGCAGTGGTGATTCCCGGCGTCAATGAGGCCATTGACGCGAAGGATGCTACCCGGGCAGCCAGCCAGCTTCAAGTACTGACACAAGCTTTGGAACGTGCAACGAAAACGCTGCATCGAATGCCGTAAATGTGGCCCTATCGGAATGAGCCAGTTTTCTCCCACACTAGCCGCAAACAACGCGGCGAGGATGGGGCACCTGAATGCAATGATTCGGGACCGGAGCAGCAGCTTTCCTCCAATCAGAGAAACAGCAAGACGCCGGACAGAAGATTATCGCCCCAATATTTGACGATTCTTGGGCAGACGGCCTTCCGGATGCCATAATGCGAGTATGCAGATAGGCGAGTTTCTGCGTCAGAAAGTCCTGGCAGTACAGGAATATTCCCTGATGTCCTGGGCTGCCATCACCAATATTTTTCGGCGCCCCTTTTATCGGGAGGACGTGTACACGCAGTCCGATTTGATCGGCGTGGGTTCACTCCCTATCGTGATGTTGACCGGCTTTTTCACAGGGGGTGTACTGGCTCTCCAATCGGCCACAACGCTCGCGCAGTTTGGCGCAAAGGCTGTCACGGGCGAACTGGTCAGTCTTTCCATGATCAAGGAACTAGGCCCCGTGTTGACCGGCCTGATGGTTTCCGGACGGAACGCTTCCGGCATGGCCAGCGAACTCGGCTCCATGCAGGTGACCGAGCAAATTGACGCCATGCGCGCCCTGGGAACCGACCCGTTAAAGAAGCTGGTGACGCCGCGTTTAATTTCTACCGTGATGATGCTTTTTTTCCTCACCATAGTTTCGGACGCACTGGGAACGCTGGGAGGCGGCCTGGTCTCCATTACCTGGCTCAGGCTGGATGCTTCCCAATACTTCCACATGGCCTATCAGTTTTTGATGTATCCGGACATTCTTGAAGGCCTGCTGAAACCACTCGTTTTCGGCTTTATTATCGCGACGGTGGGCTGTTTCTTCGGCATGTCGACACATGGCGGCACGCAAGGGGTAGGGCGTTCCACCACGCAGGCTGTGGTCGTCAGCTCTGTCCTGATCATTGCCACAGATTTTTTCATTAGCTATTTGATGATTGGAATTTTTGGTCGCTAGGCCATGTCAACCGTTGACAGTTCGACGACGCTTGCTGCCCCCGAGCCGCACTCGGAGCCGCATCAGCCCGCCGTACAGTTTGAAAATGTCTCGATTGGGTTCGATGGAAATCCAGTCCTGCACAACATCAGCTTCCAAACAACTTCGGGAGAAATGTGCATCCTGCTCGGCCCGGCGGGTGGAGGAAAAAGCATCCTGTTGAAACTGGCGAACGGTCTGATCAAGCCGGACTCTGGAACCATTCGCATTTTCGGCCAGGAGATCAGTTCCCTTCCCGAACAGGAATTGTTCGCCATCCGCAGCAACATTGGTATGGTGTTTCAGGAGAGCGCGCTGTTCGACTCGCTGTCCGTGCGCGACAACGTGGCCTACCGGCTGATGCAGCAGAAAGACCCGGAAGAGGACATCGATCGACGCGTCATCGAGTCACTTAGCTTCGTCGAGCTGGAGGACGCGATCGATAAATTTCCCGCCGAGCTTTCCGGTGGCATGAAACGACGGGTGGCCATCGCGCGCGCCATCATCACGCAGCCCAAGCTGCTGCTCTACGACTCACCCACCGGCGGACTCGACCCCATCACTTCCACCACCATCATCCAACTGGTAATGAAACAACGAGATGTTTATAAAGGGTCCGCGCTTCTGGTCACCCATCGTTTGCAGGACGCCTTCATACTGGCCACGCATCGCTTCAATCGCCAGACCAACCAGATGGAACGCGTGCCCGGCAACGGCGCCGATCCCAATACCAGCATCATGGTGCTGCGCGAGGGCCGCATCGCCTTCAGCGGCTCTTTGGTTGAACTACTCCGGTCGGAAGACCCCTACATTAAGGAATATCTGGAATAGCTCGCTTCGCTTGCAATCGAAGATGAGTCCTATCGCATCTATAGTTTTTTGCGAAGGTATTCAAACCCCGCATAACCAATCAACGCCGAGACGATGGCAATGGTGAAATTCGTGCCAGTAAAAATGTCCTTCAGGGCAAACACGAGGGTCTTCCCCTGTCCGTTGCTGGAGGTGAACTCTCCCATCAAAAGGTTTGAGTAAAAGAGAAAGACGATAAATGCTATTTCAATCACCGCTCTCCACAGCGGAGCAAGCCGCACAGGGCCTTTGAAGTTATGTGGCATGGATTCATCATACGAAATGTATGCTTCCTGCTTTCTGAGAATTTTAGACATCACTATTGAATCTGGCCCTGTTGGAACGGATCAATTTTTCCATCCTAGCCGCAAACAACGCAGGCTAGGATGGTGCACCCGAGTGCAACGCCAAAAGACCGGAGCAGTATAGCGGATTTCGCCGTAGCAGTTCCTTGCCTGCCGCTTCTCTGCTACGCTAAAAGGTTTGCCATTCTGTAAACGGAGAACAATCGTATGGCTTTTAAATTTAAAGGAGTCGACTTTATCGGCTTCGATGCAATGCTCAGCGAAGATGAACTCATGGTGCGCGACAATGCGCGCAAATTTATTGAAGACAATCTGATTCCGATCATTGAGGAATGCAATCGCGATGGCCGCTTTCCGAAAGAACTGATTAAGCCGATGGGCGAGCTCGGTTTTTATGGCGCGACCATCGAGGGTTATGGCTGCGCCGGAATGAACAACGTCGAATACGGTCTGGTCATGCAGGAGACAGAGCGTGGCGACTCCGGCGTGCGCAGTTTCGTCAGCGTGCAGTCGGCATTGGTCATGTATCCCATCCACGCATTTGGCAGCGATGAGCAGAAGAATGAGTGGCTGCCTCAGTTGGCCAAAGGCGAAAAACTCGGCTGCTTCGGACTGACCGAGCCGGACTTCGGCTCCAACCCCGCTGGCATGCGCGCGCGTGCAAAGAAAGACGGCGGCGACTACATTCTGAACGGAGAAAAAATGTGGATCACCACGGGAACGCTCGCCGATGTCGCCGTCATCTGGGCCAAAGTGGATGACGAAAATGGCCGTGTGCGCGGTTTTCTGGTCGATACGAAACTGCCCGGCTTCACCGCCTATGACGTGCATGGCAAATGGTCTCTGCGCGCCTCGGTAACATCAGGTCTGTCTATGCAGGATGTGCGCGTGCCTGCCTCGGCGTTGATGCCCGGCAGCAACGGCCTGAAGTCTCCGCTGATGTGTCTGAACCAGGCGCGCTACGGTATTAGCTGGGGCGCGCTCGGCGCGGCCATGTCGTGCTACGACACCGCGCTGCAATATTCCCTGCTCCGTAAACAATTCCGCGATCAGCCTATCGCCAGCCACCAGCTAGTGCAGGAAAAACTGGCCTGGATGATCAGCGAAATCACCAAGGGACAATTGCTCTCGCTCCAGGTGGGGCGCTTGAAGGATGCGGGCACAGTGGGTCACGAACACATTTCCATGGCCAAGCGGAACAATGTATGGATGGCGCTGGAATGCGCGCGCATGTCGCGAGACCTTCTCGGGGCCAACGGCATTACAGACGACTATCCCGTGATGCGCCACATGATGAATCTGGAGTCGGTGAAGACCTACGAGGGAACGCATGAAATGCACACCCTCATCATCGGCCAGAGTGTGACCGGCATTCCGGCCTATTGAGTTAGTAGCCAGATTCCAAATGGAGTCATTCTGAATGGAGGTCGGTCGCCCCTCCGCGGCTGGCAGGCGCGGCAACCTCAGAATGACTCATCCCCCGAAATGATTACATAAACCAGCAATACTGAAACGCGCTAACTCCGCCGCCTCTGAAGCTGTAACTCTTTCAGTTGCGTTTCGCTCACCAGGGATGGCGCGTCCACCATCAGATCGACGGCCTTGGCCGTCTTCGGGAATGCAATCACTTCGCGCAGGCTCTGCGCCCCGGCAAGAATCATCACAATCCGGTCCAGCCCAAGAGCGATGCCACCATGCGGCGGGGTACCGTATTCCAGCGCCTCCAGAAAAAATCCAAAGCGCTCTTTCGCTTCTGCCTCGCTCATCCCCAGCGAGCGAAAAATCTGCTGCTGCACTTCCTGCCTGTGGATACGGATCGATCCTGAACCCAGCTCAATGCCGTTCAGCACAATGTCATACGCCAGCGCCCGCACCGCGCCAGGATCGGACTCCATGCGCCCCGCCTGCAAATCGTCCTCGTGCGGGGAGGTGAATGGGTGATGCGCAAACGTCCATTTTTTTGATTCCTCATCCCACTCAAAGAACGGAAAATCCGTCACCCACAGAAATTTGTAATCCTCCGCCGTGCCCTTCTTCTCGAACGCTCCGTGTTCTTCCCGGAATCTCTTCGCAAGCTCAAGCCGCAGTTGTCCCACCTTCTTATAAATCCATGCGTGGTCGCGCGACTTGTTGGCCCCAAGACGCGGGCTCACCACCACCAGCCGATGTTCCGGCTCGATCCGTTCCAACTTGCAATTCGCGGCCACCGCGCGATCGATTCTCTGCGCCAGTCCGGCATACTGCGCGCTGCTCGCCAACCGCTCCACATCCAGGTAGGCAAGGTCCGGCCCCAGCCCGGCCTCCACTTCCTTGATGAAAGCTTTTTTCTGCGTATTGCTCATCGCCTGCTTGTTGGGAATCGCGATGGCAACGATCGGAAGGCCCGGCTCGATCTTCAGCGATTCAAAATCAGCCGCCTCAAACTCACTGCGAACATCGGTCAGCTCCGGCAAACGCATGTCCGGTTTGTCGATGCCGAACCGGCGAATTGCATCGTCATAAGTGATCTGTGGAAACGGCGTCGACAAGGTGATCCCTGCCTCTCGAAATGCCGCCGTCAAAAATCCTTCCACCACGCGAAACACCGTCTCCTGCTGGGGAAACGTCATCTCCAGGTCGATCTGGGTAAACTCCGGCTGGCGATCGGCGCGCAGATCTTCATCGCGAAAACAACGCGCAATCTGAAAGTATCGGTCCAATCCGGAAATCATCAAAATCTGCTTGAACATCTGCGGCGACTGCGGCAACGCATAGAATTCTCCGGGGTGCATGCGGCTCGGGACCAGATAATCTCTCGCGCCCTCCGGCGTCGAGCGCGTCATATACGGAGTTTCGATCTCAAGAAATCCTTGCCCTGCCAGGTTTTCCCGAATGGCCAATGCAATCTTGTGACGCAAGATAATATTGCGCTGCATCGCAGGTCGGCGCAGGTCAATATAACGATATTTCAGGCGCAATTCCTCATTCCCAATGGCATCTTCCGATGGCGAAAAAGGAGGCGTCTTTGCATCATTCAGAATGCGCAGTTCGGTGACATCAATTTCAATCTCTCCGGTCGCCATATTGGGATTGATGGCCGCAGCGTCCCGTCGGCGCACTTTACCCTGGATGGCAACCACGTATTCGGGCCGCACCGACTCGGCCTTTGCGTGGGCCAACGGGCACAATTCTTTGTCCAGCACAATCTGCACAATGCCAGAGCGGTCGCGCAGATCGAGAAAAATCAAGTTGCCGTGATCGCGGCGACGGTTCACCCATCCCATGACGACGACATCCTGTCCGTCCGTGGAGAGGTCCAGTTCACCGCAAGAATGTGTCCGTTGCAGATTTCCTAAAAGATCAAGTTCCATTTTCCCCTTATCAAAGCCTGAGATAATTCATCTTTATCCACGCACTGCAATCCGATCGCTATTGTGCGCCCAACATCTTTGCCAGCTCACCGCGCGGCACCTTCGTCTGTTCGCCAGTTTGAAAATCTTTGACTGTAACCATGCCGGAGGCTGCTTCCTCTTCGCCAAATAAAACAATCTTTCTTGCCAGCTTGTTGCCCATCTCAAACGATTTCTTCAGACGGAACGTTCCATCACCCAACTCGACATGCAGACCCGCGCGACGCAGTTCTCGCGCCAGCACCAGCGATTCCGCCTGCTGCGCTTCACCCAGCGGAGCGATATAGGCGTCAGCCAAAAGAGCAGCGCTCGACGCTCCCTGCGCTACTTGCTGCGCCTGCAACGTCAAAACCAGCCGGTCCGCGCCGATGGCAAATCCAATTCCCGGCGCTTTCGGGCCGCCGAGCATCTCGCTGAGGCCATCGTATCGTCCGCCGCCCAGCAGCGCATTCTGCGCGCCCAACCCGCCATGCGTAAACTCAAACGTTGTCCGCGTGTAGTAGTCGAGTCCACGCACCAGCCGAGGACTCACGGTGTACGCCACGCCGCAAGCATCCAGCGCTGCGCATACCTGCGCAAAATGCGCGCGAGAATCCTCATCGAGAAAATCCGCAATCTTCGGCAGTTCATCGATCTTCGGCTGGTCTTCCGGCACCTTACAGTCCAGCACGCGCAGCGGATTCATCACCGCGCGACGCTGGCAATCAACGCAAAGCGTCGGAGCGACATCGACCAGCGCTTCCCGCAGCGCCTGCACGTAGCGTGGCCGGTCCGCGGCGGAACCGACGGAGTTCAACTCCAGCGTCCAGCCGGTAATCCCAAGTTCGTCCAGAAACGTCGCCAGCATCTCCAATATTTCCGCATCGCGCAGCGGAGATTCGCTGCCCGCGCTCGGTGGCCCAATCACCTCCGCGCCAATTTGATAGAACTGGCGATAGCGTCCTTTCTGCGGACGCTCCCGTCGAAATTGCGGGCCGATGTAATACAGCTTTTGCAGCAGTCCTGTATCTCCAAGCTTGTGCTCGATGTAGGCGCGCACAACCCCGGCGGTATTCTCGGGCCGCAGCGTCAGGGATTGCCTGGATGGGTAAAAATTGCCATCGATCTCCCGGCAATCAATACTACCGTCACGGCACTCCAAAGGAACGCTATCCGACTGATTCCCTCTAGGGAAGACTATCGTCCCTATCACACTGAGCTGCCCGCTGATCCCGTGCTGTTCGCGGTAGGAATGTACCGCATCCCAAATGAACTTCATTTCGCCACTAGTGGCATTCTCGACGAAATTGACGAGTTGAATTGTTCCGTCCGGCTGCTCAAAGACAGCGTGACAAGGCGGAAAGTCAGGAATTGGACGCAACGAATATGCCTGCACCTGCTTCCACCAATTGTTGCGGAGCGCAGCGCGGTCGAAACGCGCGCGATCCTCCCACGTGTACATTTCTTTGGAAACAATGTCCGTCTCTTCTCCTACACCGCGCGCGAACAACTGCGTGTCTTCAAAAATGGGCGTACGGATTTCTCCGAACGCGTACCGCGCAAAGACACGGCGCGCCGTCGTCTCGATGTGGTTCCATAACTCGGTTTCCGGCGGCAGTAAATCGCGAGTGCCGCGTACGGCTTTGATCTGGCCCATAGTTGTTATTATTCAGGATAAATGGTCGGGCATGTAATGCGGACGCTGCCAACATCTGGGTGTCCCGACGAATTGTGCGAACGTCCTGAAGCCTGGGAGTGGAGCAGCTTTTGCCACTACGCTACCGACCTCGAAGGCGCATGGAGGTGGAATCTGAATGGGTTTCCAAAAAGCGCGAGCGAGCTTCCCCCACTCAAGCCAAAAAACGGCTTGAATGGGCCACCCGTCCGCGCTTTGGAATGGGTGGTTTCAATCCCATCGATCAGGCTGAATTCCCTGCTCCTTCAGGATATCCTGCTGCCCTTTACGGGGCGCGATGTAACGAATACGCTAACGGCATGACGGTGCCTGACTCTATTGAAACTTCCACTTTGACTCAATTGCGGCAGGCCGCGACGGAAGCGGCACAACATGCATACGCGCCATATTCCAGCTTCCGCGTGGGGGCCGCATTGCTGTTGGACACTGGCGACATCGTCAGCGGCTGCAATGTCGAGAATGCCAGCTTTGGCCTGACCATCTGCGCGGAACGCTCGGCGATGGTGCAGGCGGTTGCGCGATTTGGCCCCAAGGTCCGCGTACAGGCCGTGGTCGTGACGAACCTCAACCGCGCCGCCAGCTCGCCATGCGGGGCCTGCCGCCAGTTTTTGGCGGAGTTTGCGTCGGCGGACACGCCCGTATTTTTCCCCGATGCAGCCGGAGAAACGATGCAAACCATCGCCGCGCTATTGCCGTTTGGGTTCTCGTCCGATTCTTTATGAATGCACATTGCGCGGGCCGCTCAGCCTCCAGTACGCTCAGAATTTACCGCAGGGTTGCGGAGGAGTCAGCTTGAACAAGAACGTACTGACACACGTCGAAGAAGCCGCTTCCTTTCTGCGCGAGCGGATCGCGCTGGCCAAGCTGCCTGTTCCTAAGATTGCGCTTGTGCTCGGCTCCGGACTCGGTACCTTTGCCGATCGAGTAGAAAATCCGCTGATTCTTCCTTACGCCGAGATTCCTCACTTCCCACCGTCAACGGTGGTCGGGCACGCGGGCCGCCTGCTGTTCGGCACCGTAGATAAAGTTCCGCTTGCCGTCATGCAGGGCCGCGTCCATGCGTACGAAGGCTATAGCTCGGACGAAGTTGTGCTTCCGACACGAGTTCTTGGCAAGTTGGGCGTACAGCAAATCCTGCTGACCAATGCGGCTGGAAGCATGCATCCGGAATTTACTCCGGGCAGTTTTGTTGCGCTCAGCGACCACATCAACCTCACTGGGTGCAATCCCTGTGTAGGGCCAAATGAACCCACGCTCGGCCCGCGTTTTTTCGACATGACCCGCGCCTACTCTCCACGCCTGCGGCAGCTCGCAGTGCGGACTGCGAGTGAGCAAGGCTGGCAGATGCATGAGGGCGTGTATCTCTGCGTTTTGGGGCCGAGCTTTGAAACGCCAGCGGAAATTCGCTTCTTCCGCGCTATCGGAGCGGACCTGGTCGGCATGTCCACCGTGCAGGAGGTCATCGCAGCCCGGCAAATGGGCATGGAGGTCCTGGCGATTTCCTGTGTCACCAATTTTGCAGCGGGCATCAGTGATGGCGAGCTGAGCCATGCAGAGGTGATGGATACCGGGGAACGAGTCAGCGCGCGGTTGACACAATTGCTGACTCAACTCCTGCCAAAATTGTCGACATTGCAGGAGTAGCTCGGCAAGCCTTACTGGACTTTTCCGCGCGGCCGCAAGCGGTTCAGTTCCGCCGCGCAGGCCACGGCGTTTTGCGCCGCGAACTTCAGATTGTCTGCGACGATCCAAAGCCAGAACCGGTCCGTCTTTTGATCGCCGACTGGTTGGACCAGAATTTGCACTTCTTCTTCCTCAACCGCCTGAACATTTCCTGGAAACTCGCTCGTGTTCGCAACAATGCGCACATGCGTGCCAGCCAAAGCCTGCTCCAATGCCCCAACCGCAATGGGCTTGTCAAACTCCAGGGCAATCGAAAGCGCGTAACCGTGAAAGACCGGCACCTGAATCACTTGCAGAGCGAGTGTTGCCGTTGGCGCCAACGCAATCTTCTCGTAGTGGCGACGGACCGCCTCCGACACTGTATCGAGCTTGACGCGTCCCTCGGCGCCAAATGAGATTGCCAGATTGAAAGCTGTCTGACCGCCAAACACTTCCGTGGGCATAGGCTGAAAGGACAGAAGATTGGTCGTCTGCTGATGCAATTCTTCCAGCGCCGCGTGGCCATACTCGGAGGCTGGCTGGAGCAGAGTGACCCAAACCATATGCAAGGGGGCCACGCGTTGACTGCGCGCCGCCAGCAGAGCCAGCAACACTGCCACGGGATGCGCGGACACAACCGCGCGCGTTTGAAGATTGGGAGTGGCGAGGTCCGAAGGAGCGCTCAACGTCGCCCCCGCTGTTGCCCGCTCCTCCTGTATCCACGGCGCGCGGACCATCACACCCGACGCATCTTCCAGAGCACCGGACAGGTCCACAATGCTCGAGCCCGCCTTCACGGCCTGCCGCCAATGCTTCTTTGTGATCTCCGGATGCCCGGCGAAAAATGTAAAATCGCAGCCATCGAAGGAGTCGGCTTCAATGCGCTGAATAAACGTCGCCTCGTCAGCGGCCGCGGCAAGCTTCCCCAGCGCATCTTCGTCGTCCATCAAACGAAAATCGGCGGAGGCAAAGGCCGAAGCGCTCAACTCATCATTCAATGCCTTGCCCAGCAGTGTGGCCGCTCCTATCAGCGCAATGCGTAGAGATTTTTCCGCCATGGATGCTGTACCTGTCTAAACGGAGCCTATGGAAGTGCCTGGGACGGAATCGCCTGGTTTTATTCGACGACGATGCCGCAGGGACCAGGAATACGCAGCCCGGGCCAATAGTCCAGAGAACATATAACCGAAGGCGAAGATAAAAAGTAATACCTGGGAAAAAAGCAGAATGACGGAAACAGCAGCACCGATGAGTACCAACAATTGAAACGGATGCCTGTCCGTCAGGGTGATCTCTTTCCCGCTCCAGAACCGCCACGTGCTGACCATCAAAAAGCCCACCAGTGCGATCACCAGCGTCCAGACAATGGCAACGGAGGTGCTGAAGACGGGCATGCCGAGAAAATAATGCACGCTGGCCGCTATCACTCCCGCTGCCGCTGGAATCGGCATGCCGACAAAGTACTTGCGGTCCGGTCTCCCAGGATTTTTCGGCTTTGCATCGGAGCTGGTATTGAAGCGGGCAAGCCGACACGCTCCGCAGATAAGAAAAAGAAAACAGACCACAGCGCCGATCTGCATCAGCTTGTGGCGCAGCATGGGGTCCATGGTAGGCGGCAGCATGCGAAATCCCCAGCTATATGCCAGAATGCTCGGCGCGACGCCAAACGTAATCACATCCGCCAATGAATCCAGCTCCCTGCCAAAGTCGCTGGCCGTATTCGTCATGCGGGCAATCCGGCCATCCAATCCATCAAACGGAATCGCAAGCCCAATTGCAATCGCGGCATAATCGAAGTGATGCGGTTCGACGGGAGAGCCCTGTAGGCTCTGCATGATGGCGTAGAAGCCCGCGCCGATCGTCCCAGCGGTAAACAACGATGGCAGGATGAACATGCCGCGCCGCGCTGGCCGTCTTTTTGCGGCGTGAACTTCCATCATCATAGAAACTCCGAGGGCATGGCCGAAGATACGGCGGCCAGTAGCTCCTCCGCGTCGGAAGACGGCATGATCGCCAGAACGGAAGCTCCTCCGCGCACATGTTCCCCCATCTTCACTTGCAATTCGCAAGCGATCGGAAACACAACATCGACCCGCGAACCGAATTTAATCAGTCCCACTCGCTCCCCGCGATGCACCCAGTCGCCCACTTTTTTTTGAAAGACAATGCGCCGCGCCAGCAGACCTGCGATCTGGCAAAATCCCACAGTGCACAACTCCCCCGCGACCTCGACATAATTTCGCTCATTCTCAGTCGCCGAGGCGGGATTCATGGCATTCAGATACTTGCCTTTTTTATAATCGACAAACTGGATATTGCCGGCAATGGGCGAGCGATTCACATGCACGTTGAAAACGCTCAAAAAAATGCTGATGCGTCGCTGTGACCCGGAGGGAGTGGTAATGGTCTCGATGGCCGTTACTTTTCCGTCGGCGGGGGAAACAATCAGTCCTGGCTCCTCCGGGATCGGTCGCTCAGGATCGCGAAAAAACCAGAGAAAAAAAGCCGCCAGCAGCAGTGGAATGCAGAGGAGTAACAAGGAATGCGTGCCGACCCATAGCAGGACAGCAACCACCCCAAAACCTAATCCGTAAAAATATCCGTCGCGCACCATTTCGTATGACAGATTATACGGGTCTTCGACATAATCCGACTGATTCTGCATTGCGGACACGAACAGACACGTCAATCTGCTTCGTGGACGCTTGGCAGCTCTTCTTTAATTGCGGCTTACACTTGTAGCTGGTTGGTTCGATTGGAACGCGTATAACCCGCCATCTCATCTTTCAGCTTCAACTTCAGTTTCTTAAGGCGGGCGGCTTCGATCTGTTCATTTTCACTAAGGTAAGACTGGGCCAGAATGGATTCCAGTTTGCGGGAGTATTGACGATGTTCCTCGACCAGGCGGCCTAGAGGATTGTCATTGGAGCGAGAAGGCGGCTGGGGCTGCTCAGAAATCTCCATAGGGAAGTACCTCCGATTCCGTATAGACCGCCAAAGTACCACGCGCATACCACTACTGGCAATTGGGAGATTTCAACAGCCCTGTGTCGAAGCTCAAAATAGTTTTTTCCGCATCAAAATAGCGTCATCCGGGGGTTCCGCGTAATACGCGGTTCGGCGACCGCTCACAATAAAACCTGTTTGCTCATACAACGCAATCGCCCCTCGATTGGAGGCGCGTACCTCCAGCCACAAGCTAGTACCCGACTGTCCGCTGCACCACAGCATTCCCGCGTGAAGAAGCCGCTTCCCTACGCCCTGCCTGCGCCACTCTGCCGCGACCGCCATATTTTCCAACTCGCATTCCGCAGCGGGCGCGCCGGACGGGTCAACCATCGCCAGCGCAGAAAAGGCAGCAAATCCGATTGGCATCCCCGTTGCCGCGGAACATGCGACAAAAAGCGCTTTCGCTTGTGCTTCGCTTTTTTGTGAAGGGGCGAAACAATATGCTTCAAACGCTGCGGGAAGCCAGTGTGCAGCCATTGGAGTAGATCTCGCCAGCGCTCTGACAGCCTTCAACTCCGCCGCGCGCGCGCGACGGACGAGGATTGTGCCAGCACTGTCAGACACCAAATTTTGCATTACGGTCCCGTGCCGAGCCCGGCTGTGGGCGTCGTGGCCATGGCAATCTTTGAAATGATCTCGGCATCTGTGCGACGAAGATAATTTGCGTCGAGCGATACCACATCGCTTACGCGACCGACTTTCCAGGCGGCCAGCGCCAGAGGCAGCGCCTCTTGAACGCCTGCCGGGGCAATCTGGCGGGGCGCCAGCGTAGCCAGCGCGCGGACAACAGCCGCCTCGGACGCCACGACCAATCCGGGAGCGCGCGCAGTGCTCGCCAACAGGCTTTCCAATGTCTGTAATGATTCCGTAACGCAAGTCCAACCCGCATCGCGATAGACGCCGTGGTAGTACTCTCCGCGTCCGGCGTCGAGCACTGCATGGACCACTTCCGCCTCGGGAGCCATCGACGCCATCACCGCCAGACGCGACACCGCGACGATGGGTTTCGACGTGGTTTCCGCCAGCGCTTTGACCGCGCTCAGGCCAACCCGCAGCCCTGTAAAGGAACCGGGGCCGGAGACGACCGCCAGCACATCGACGGCAGCGAGAGTCAGATGATTTTTTTTCAACAAATCCGTGATGGCGGAAATCAACTGGACGGAAAATTCCCGCGACTGCAAATCGCTCACACCCAGCAGATGGATCGCGTCCTTGCCATCCGGCGCACTCTCGCTCCGCGCCAACAATACGCCACCCGTCGAACCGGCGGTATCCACGACCAGGACCAGCATCACGCTGGAACGTCCGCGTCGGCATTCTGGCAGATTTCCACCAGCACGCCTCCAGTGCTCGACGGATGCACAAAAAAATAGAGATGGCCGCCTGCGCCGATTTTCAATTCATCGGATACCAATCGCATTCCGGCGCACTTCATCTCTGCAAACACGTCGGCGATGTCATCGACATGCAGCGCCACGTGATGTATCCCTTCTCCGCGCCGATCGATAAACCGCCCGATGACGGAATCAGGCGAGGTCGGCTCCAGCAGTTCGATGCGACTCTCCCCTGCTGGAATCATCACCGTGCGCACCTGCTCGTGCTCAATGATTTCCTCCGGGCCTGCCTCCATTCCAAGAAGCTCGTAAAAACCGCGGGCCTGCCCCAGGTCGCTGACCGCAATTCCTAGATGATCGATACGCAACATAATTTTTTAACCCAAACCTTCCCTGTGCCATTGCGCGCGCGCCGTCCCGCCTTGCGATGGACTGTTACCGAGGTCGGTCCCTAGGGACTTGGATGACGCGGTCCGTCCCTGTGCAAATCCAGTAAATCGCGCACCAGACGTTCTACCAGAATGTAGGGATCTTCGTCACGCTCGGCAACTGCCCGCGCATGGGCCTGCAACTCGGCTGCTCCCAGATGATGATGCACCAGCTCCCGCGTAAGTTGCTGGCGAATCATTTCCAGCAGGCGTGCCTGCCACGCGGCCGCGCGTTTTTGTTCCAGCTTTCCACTCTGCCTTAGCCACTCCGCGCAGTGATCGATGGTTTCAGCCAGCGGGCCGACGCCGTCGCCGGTGGTCGCGACTGTACGCACGACGGGAGGCACCCAGCCTTCAGTATGCCCGCCCAGCGACTGCATGGAGCGTATCTCGCGCTCGACGCGGTCCGCTCCTTCGCGATCGCTCTTGTTCACAACATAAATATCTGCAATCTCCAGAATGCCCGCCTTGATGCTCTGTACATCGTCGCCCAGGCCTGGCACCAGGATCACCACGGTCACGTCCGCCAGCCGCACAATATCGACTTCGTCCTGCCCCACGCCTACCGTCTCAATCATCAGGCGCGTCTTGCCGCTGGCCTCAACAATGGAGGCAATGTCCGCAGTGGTCGAGGCCATCCCGCCCAGGAAACCGCGCGTCGCCATGCTGCGGATGTAGAGGCCAGGATCGGCATGATGACTTTGCATCCGAATGCGGTCACCGAGGATCGCGCCACCGGTAAAAGGGCTGGTGGGATCGACGGCAACAATGCCGACGCTGTGTTCCTGCGCGCGATAGTGCTTTGCCAGTTGGTCCACCAGCGTGCTCTTGCCTGCGCCGGGAGCGCCGGTCAATCCAATCCGCAGCGCTTGTCCGGTATACGGAAAACATGCCGACAGTACCGCCGCACCGCCCGGAGAATCGTTTTCAACCAGAGAAATCGCCCGCGCCAACGCGCGAACGTCTCCCGTTCGCAGACGCGAGACAAGATTTTCGATCTCTTCGGAGTGGACCGCGCCGGTTGTGCTGAATGTCGCCATGCTCGTTGCGATGATATCGCGTTCCCGCATCCTGTTGCACTCTCGCAGCACTCGCAAAAATTCGTCTGCACCTTCTCTTATTGACGCGGCGCTATTGGAATGGACCAATTTTCTCCCACCCTAGCCGCAAACAACACGCCTAGGATGGAGCACCCGCAGTCTAGTGGAATCTAAAAATAACCTGCGATGAGGGAAAGCAATTTCACATCCATGCGTCCATGTGTGTGCGCCCTGCATTATCCTTAAAGTTCCCGCGTAATTTCAAAAGACCGGACACAGTAGTTGCAAACGCAAATTTTTAGGCTGTTGTACATATCTTAAGGAGCAGGCATGGCGCAGTCTTCCGTTGTGCCCGCTGCGCAGGCGCGGGACGACGACAGCGAGTTCCACTACGAACACTGGACGCCTCGCTTCAACCCGTGGGTGATCACCTTTACGGTGACTCTGGCGACGTTCATGGAGTCGCTCGACTCCAGCATCGCCAACGTCGCGCTTCCTCATATCGCAGGCACTCTGGGGGCCAGCTACGACGAAGCAACCTGGGTGTTGACTTCCTATCTGGTATCGAACGCCATCGTATTGCCCATCAGCGGGTGGATCTCCAACCGGATTGGCCGCAAGCGCTTTTACATGACTTGCGTCGCTTTGTTCACGCTGTCGTCTTTTCTTTGCGGCCTTGCCACTTCGTTGCCCATGTTGATCTTTTTCCGCGTGATTCAAGGGGTCGGTGGCGGCGGACTGCAACCGAGCGAACGGGCCATCCTGGCCGACACGTTTCCTCCGGAGAAGCGCAGCCTGGCGTTCTCTCTCTACGGCATGGCCGTCGTGCTGGCCCCTGCCATTGGACCGACCGTCGGCGGCTGGATCACCGACAACTACACCTGGCGCTGGATCTTCTTCCTGAATATCCCTGTTGGGATATTGTCGCTCCTGCTGACCAGCCGCATCGTGCAGGACCCTCCGTATCTGAAAAAGGTGCGCCAGAAGATCGGCAGGGTCGATGGCATCGGCCTGGGACTGCTGGCGCTCACCATTGCTTCCTTGCAAATACTGCTGGATAAAGGCCAGGAAGATGACTGGTTCAGCTCTCGGGTGATGATCGCTTTTGCATTTGTGGCTGGCATCGGCCTGGTTGCGTTCCTCTACCGGGAGCTGACGACAGACCACCCCATCATCGACCTCAGGCTCTACCGCAAGCGCAACTTCGCCATGACGCAAATGGTCATGCTGTTGATTGGCGCGGCCCTCTATTCCACAACGGTACTGATCCCGCAGTTTTTGCAGGAGTTGCTCGGGTATTCCGCGACCCAGGCTGGCCTGGCGCTTTCCGCTGGCGGACTGGTGCTGATGGTGCTGTTTCCCGTCGTTGGATATATCGGGCAGAAGATCGATCCGCGCCTGATGATCACCTTTGGCTTCTGCCTGCTGACGCTCGGCATCTGGCGCATTGGCGACCTGAATCTCGGCATCAGCTTTTGGGACGCCGCAAGCTGGCGGGTCGTGATGGTGCTGGGCATGCCGTTCCTTTTTGTGCCCATCAGCGTCATGTCTTACGTCGGCGTGCCGCAGGAGAAGAACAATGAAGTCTCCGGCCTGACCGCGCTGGCGCGCAACATCGGCGGCAGTGTGGGCATTTCTTTTATCACCACCATGTTGACGCGGCGCGCGCAGACGCACCAGCAGTTTTTGTCCGCACACGTCTACGCCGCCTCCACGAGGTATCTCGCGCTGAAGCAGGGCATCGCGGGAGCATTGGAAAACCGTGGCTACTCGGCGCAGGATGCATCCACGCACTCCGCTGCGCAGATCTACAACTTGATGCTGCAACAGGCGAGGACCCTGGCCTACATCGACACCGCGCATGTGTTGGTCCTGCTGACGGCGTGCCTGATCCCGATCGGCTACCTGATGAAAAAACCGCGCTACCGCCAGCGGCCAGTTGAACCTTTGGATTGAAACGTCGATTGAAATTAGGCCGAGGGATTTGTGAAAAAATGCTACGCAAGCCTCAAGGCAGCGTACTGAGCACCGCTGCAAATTTATCGGCGACCAGACCGAACCCATTGTCCGTCGGATGCAATTCGTTCGACCACCAGGCCTGATAAATATCGTCCTTCAGGTCAACGGACAGCGTGTTTCTCAGATTCACGTAATGCACATTCGCGAATGTCTTTTCCAATTCAGTCAGCATATCGTTGAATTTGTCGATAATATCGTGCATCAGGGCGACGTTCTTGAGAAGATCGGAAAACAGCTTTTCGCGGAAACCTGGTTGCAGCCAGGGTCCGGGGAAGGGCCAGCCTCCCCAATACCCTCTTCCGTCCGGTACTGGATAGTCGTATCCATGCACCAGGATGGGTATAGGATCTTCGGTTCCCATGCGCTGCTTGCACAAGACAGTGATTCCAGTCAGGATTCGGCTGTATGCTGTTACGATTCTCTGGTCGATCAGGCCCTGAATGATTTCCGGGTTCCATCCCGCGACGGGTGACAACGCACTGTTCAACAACATGCCAAACTCTTTGCCCGCTATATCATCGCCGCCGCCGGACAGCAAGACAGCCTTAGGTGTGGCGCCTTGCGCCAGCACCTTGTCCAGGCAGCCGGAGAATCGATACAGTTGCCCGGCAAGAGAATACGCCATGGTTTCGATCGGGTCGCCGTGGTGCGCCGTCGATTCCACGTTGTAGCCGTGGTCGTGTTCCAAATGCTGGAGCACGTCGTCGCAGAAGATCAAAGTGGCCGGATAATCGAACCACGAATCGCCCATGGCGAGCAGGAATCCAGCGGTCTGCGATGTAGTGTTGGCGACTGGCCCTGCCATATTCTCAACCCGCACGTTCAGCTCAAGTCGCTTGGGATGGGTTGCGAGCAATTCCGTGCGCCGCGCACGGAGGACCGCGCGTCGCGCAAGAATCTCCTCGGCCATTCGCTGCCCTTGTTCAATAGCAGCGGCTGTAATGTCATCGTCGATCACGACCGCCTCCTTCTACGGTTCCTGAATGCCGTTCAGGATTCGTCGATACCGGTGGTGAAATTATGTGCGCAGTCTTACTTCTTCAGCACCTCTCGCGCAATCACCATCCGCTGAATCTCGCTGGTGCCTTCGCCGATGGTGCATAGCTTTACATCGCGATAGAACTTCTCCGCCGGATAGTCTTTGATGAAGCCGTAACCACCGTGAAGCTGCACGCCCTCATCGCAAATCTTCACCGCAACTTCACTGGCGTAGAGCTTCGCCATCGCCGACTCCAGCGTCGTCCTCATCCCCGCGTCCTTCATCCGCGCGGCGCGGAATGTCAGCAGCTTGGCGGCGTCGAGCTGCGTGGCCATGTCCGCGATCTTCCACTGGATACCTTGAAACTCGCTGATCGCCTTGCCAAACTGCTTGCGCTCCTTGGTATATTTGAGCGCCGCATCAAAGGCCCCTTGAGCGATGCCGAGCGACAATGCCGCAATCGAAATGCGTCCGCCGTCGAGCACGCGCATGGAATCGATGAAGCCTTCGCCCTCTTTGCCCAGCAGGTTTTCCGCCGGAATTTCGCAATCTTCAAAGATCAATTCCGAGGTGTCGCTGGCGCGCAGGCCAAGTTTGTTTTCCTTCTTGCCTGGCCGAAAGCCCGGCGTCCCTTTTTCGACGACGAAAGCTGAAAAACCGTGCGTGCCTTTGGACTTGTCCGTGACTGCGATGACGACCGAGACGTCAGCATAATGACCATTTGTAATAAAAGTTTTATTGCCGTTCAACACCCAGCCGTCGCCTCTTTTGACCGCGGTCGTGCGCGCGCCGCCTGCGTCCGAACCGGAACCGGCCTCTGTCAAACCCCATGCGCCCAACCATTCCCCACTGGCCAGCCGTGTTACATATTTCTTTCGCTGCTCTTCCGTGCCAGCCAGAAAAATATGGTTCGTTGCCAGTGAATTATGCGAGGCCACGATGATGCCGACGGAGCCGTCGACGCGCGACAGTTCCTCAATGGCAATCACATATTCCACGTAGCCGAGGCCCGACCCGCCGTACTCTGGAGA
>JAKAYS010000206.1 GCA_021826695.1 Acidobacteriota bacterium
CGTCAAGGCAGGCAACGCGTAGCGCTGGAGGGCTGGCAGCATTCTCCGCTGGAGGGCGCGCGGCCAATCCATGCGCCCGATCCTTTGAAGCGGATGGAAGTAACGGTCGTGTTGCGTCCGAAAAATGGGATTCCCGACCTCCACACTGCGAGCGGGTCACTGCTGCCGGGGGCCAGGAAGCATCTGACGCGCGAGGAGTTCACACACCATCATGGTGCGAATGTAAGCGACATAGAGTGCATCCGCGCATTCGCGAAAGAGCACCATCTCGAGATTGCGGAGGAGGCCTCTCATCGCCGGACGGTTTTGCTAGTCGGGCCAGCAGAGCGGATTGCGCGGGCGTTCGATGTCGAATTTGAGCACTTCCATCATGAACGCGCATCGTATTTCGCTACCTCGAAGGCGCCTTCTATTCCGCTGGAACTGGAGGGCATCGTTGAGGCCGTGTTGGGATTGCACAGTCGCCCCAGCGCAAGACGGAACCAACTATTGCTGGCAGGAGAGAAAAAGGCCTCACGCTCCATTCGCGATCTTGCGGCGGCCTATGCATTCCCCGAAGGCACGGATGGAACCGGCCAGACCATCGGATTGATTGAGCTTGGCGGAGGTTTCAATCTGGCCGATATTGAAGATTACTGCTCCGGCCTGGGCATTGCTGTGCCACGCATCACCTCCATCGAGGTGCAGGGTGGCGCGAATCGCCCGGCGAAATCGAAAGATGTTCGCGAGCTGCTGGAGTGCGTCCAGGGCGAACTTCAGTTGTCCGCACAGGCGATGGAGTCGGCGGCAATGGGAGCAGCGCAAAGCACGGTTGAAGTCACGATGGACATTGAAATTGTTGCGGCCCTGGCGCCCGGCGCGCACATCGTGGTCTATTTCGCCACAGCCGACGAGCAGGGCATCTATAACGCGATTGCACGTGCAATTCACGATCCCCACCACAGTCCGGACGTGCTTTCCATCAGTTGGGGAGAGCCGGAGGTGGGGCTGTCCGACGCCTACATTCGCGCTGTCGATCACGCGCTTCTCGCCGCATCGCATCTGGGCATCTCGGTTTGCGCGTCCTCCGGGGATGCGGGAGCTATCAATGACTCTCCGGACAAATTGCCCGCGGTCAATTTTCCAGCCAGCAGCCCGCATTGCCTGGCGTGCGGCGGCACGACCACCCGATTTTCCGGATCGCAAATTACAGACGAGATTGTGTGGAACTCCAGCCACTACGGAATGAAAGGCGCCACAGGTGGAGGAGTGAGCCGGAAATTTGCTGTGCCAGCGTGGCAAAAGCGCGCGAAAGTTCCTCCTGGTCCCACCGGAAAGCATGGTCGCGGAGTGCCGGACGTTGCCGGCCCTGCCGACCCGCGCTACGGCTGCGAAATTCTGGTTGCTGGCCATTCATGCGTTACTGCCGGGACCAGCGCAGTTGCGCCCCTTTGGGCGGCGCTTATTGCGCGTTGCAATCAGGCGATCAATGCGCGCTGCGGGCATTTGCACGATCTGATTTATCACCTGGGACACGAGAGTCTGCCAGCGCTCAGGCCCGTCACCCAAGGGCATAATGATGTCTATCAGGCGACCGAAGGATGGAACCCATGTGCCGGTCACGGCACGCCTCATGGAGAAAATCTGCTGCGATATCTCAAGCATGGTATCCCGCCGAGAGGTGGCGGGTAGGCACTGGTTAGGAATTCTGCAGTCATATTTATTTACGGTTTGCGCTTATGATATTTCGGACAAGAACAGACGCAAACATAGGGCGAGCAGGGGAATGAAGAAATGCTTAATTCCGTGGAAAAGGCCACACCGACTGTCCCGCGCTCAAACTGGAAGTGTCAGAGGTAGGCTGACGTCCGGGTGAAGTCCAGAAAAAACCTGTACCCCGGACTTAGCAGGCTGTCCAACCTGTTCGTCCGGGGCACATAACACCGAAGTACGTAAGTCCTTCCATCAAGCATTACCGCGCAGCGAGTTCTTTCACGGGAAGACCGACTCCCTTTGCCACGCCTTCTCCATATTGCGGATCGGCTTTATAGAAATGGCTGATTTGCAGTTCCTGAATGCGGCGCGGGACCTGACTCAGGCTGCCGACGATGTTATCGATCAAGCGCTGTTGCGCTTCTTTGCCAATCAGTCGAAATAGATCGCCAGCCTGTTTATAGTCATCATTCCCCTCGCGGTGGTTATAGCGGTCCGCGGCCATGCCATCCAATGGTAGAGGCTCTTCCCGATAGCGAGGGTTCTCTACAGGGCCGCCAAAGCTGTTTGGCTCGTAGTTCGGCGAACTGCCACCATTCGAGTCGTACCGCATAGCTCCATCGCGGTGATAGGTGTTCACGGGACATCCCCTAGGGCGGTTTACCGGAAGAGATTCATAGTTCGTACCTACGCGATAACGGTGTGCATCCGGGTAGGAAACAAGCCGCGCCTGTAGCATCTTGTCTGGCGAGTAGCCCATGCCCGGAACGATGTTTACGGGCGAATGGGCAGCTTGTTCCACTTCCGCAAAATAATTTTCCGGATTTCTGTCGAGCGTCATTTCGCCGACTTCAATCAGCGGATAGTCCTTGTGCGACCAGATTTTTGTCAGGTCGAACGGATTGACTTTGTAGTTGGCGGCCTCCGCTTCCGGCATCACCTGGATACAAACTCTCCACTTCGGAAAGTCTCCGTTCTTGATGGAGGTGAAGAGATCGCGCTGCGCATAGTCTGGGTCTTCACCCTTCAGGCGAGCTGCGTCCGCCGCCATCAGGTTTTTAATTCCTTGCTTGGTTTTGAAGTGCCATTTGACCCAAAAGCGCTCCTTGTTTGCGTTGATGAGCGAGAAGGTGTGGGAACTGTACCCGTTCATGTGACGGAAACCGTCCGGCGTCCCACGATCGGAGAACAGGATCGTGACTTGATGTAAAGATTCCGGAGAGAGCGACCAGAAGTCCCACATCATCGTAGGGGATTTCAGATTGGTTTGCGGATCGCGCTTCTGGGTATGGATAAAATCGCCGAATTTCAGTGGATCGCGAATAAAAAAGACCGGCGTATTATTGCCGACCATGTCCCAGTTGCCCTCTTCCGTGTAGAACTTGATGGCGAAGCCGCGCGGATCGCGTTCTGTGTCCGCAGAGCCTTTTTCCCCGCCAACGGTGGAGAAGCGCGCCATCACTTCCGTCGTTTTTCCAATTTCAGAAAATAGTTTCGCAGTGGTGTAGCGCGTGATGTCCTGCGTTACGACGAAATGTCCGTATGCGCCCGAGCCTTTCGCATGCACAACGCGTTCTGGAATACGCTCGCGGTTGAAGTGCGCCATCTTTTCAAACAACTGAAAATCCTGGATTAGAACAGGACCGCGTGGCCCGGCTGTGACAGAGTTCTGATTGTCGGCGACAGGTCTTCCCGCGGTTGTAGTCAGGGTCTCTTGCTTTTTCGATTCAGCTTTGCCATTGGAGGTGCTTCCGGCATTTGGGATTTGAGCGTCGTTCTTGGAATCGGACATAATGCATTCTCCTTGTAAAAATCTTCGTTTGCCCGTGGGGTGGATGAGTTGCAATCTCGCGCGCGGCAGTTTCCTTTGTAGTGTTTTCTATCTGCGGGGGAGATAGAGCCAGCGGAATTTCTGATGATCCGACTGCAAATATGAGTGTAGGCCGTCGCCCTAAATGTGTCCATAGGGGAAAGGCAATGTTTCCCATAGGCAATGGCTATCGGTTAAAATGGATCGACGCTCGGAGTGAACGTGGAATTTCACCAACTGCGATATTTTTGCGCTGTGGCAAAATCTGCCAGCTTTACCCGCGCTGCGGAGCGGCTTGGGATCTCTCAACCCTCCTTGTCCCAGCAAATTGGACGTTTGGAGAAAAACATCGGAGCGCCCCTGTTTGTGCGATTGGGGCGCACCGTAAGGCTGACCGCCTATGGCGAAGCGCTATTGCCCAGCGCGTTGAACATCATCAAGGAAATCTCCGAGACCGAATCCGCCCTGGCCAATTTGCAGGAGGGAATGCGGGGTGTCCTCCGAGTCGGAGCGATTCCAACCATCATGCCGTATATGCTGGCCCCCCGTATTCATAGTTTCTGCGAAGCATTTCCTGAAGTGGACATCCAGCTTTCCGAAAGGATCACAACACGCCTGGTGGAAGACGTCCAGAATGGCCAACTCGATATGGCCATTCTCAGCTTGCCGATTCGCAATCCCGATATTGTTTGCAGCGAACTTTTTCGCGAGCCACTTTTCCTTGCCGTGGCTGCGTCCCATCCACTTTCATCCAAGCCGGTCATTAGTTTGAAAGATCTTGGCGCGGAACGCATGCTGCTTCTGCGAGAAGGGCATTGCTTTCGGGAAAATGTGATGACCGCCTGCACGCGGGCGAATGCGGAAGTGCAATCGATCTTCGAAACGGACCAGCTTGGCAGCA
>JAKAYS010000043.1 GCA_021826695.1 Acidobacteriota bacterium
CGGACCGCCGTATGCCAATGGCCCCATTCATCTGGGCCACGCGATGAACAAGTGTCTGAAGGACTTCGTCGTCAAAACGAAGACCATGGCGGGCTACGACTCGCCGTATGTACCGGGATGGGACTGCCACGGGCTGCCCATTGAGATCAAGGTGGATGAGCAGCTAGGGCGCAAGAAGCTGGAGATGGCGCCGATCGACGTTCGCCGCGCCTGCCGCGCCTATGCAGGCAAATACCTGGATCTGCAACGCAAGCAATTCCAGCGACTCGGGGTGCTGGGCCAGTTCAACGAACCCTATTCGACGATGACGAAATCCTATGAGGCACGCATCGTCGAAACTTTCTTTGAATTTCTGGAGCGCGGCTTCGTCTACAAAGGGTTGCGCCCGGTTTACTGGTGCATCCACGACCGCACGGCCCTGGCCGAGGCCGAGGTCGAGTACGAAATGCACACCAGCCCCAGTGTGTATGTGCGCTACTCCCTAACCAGCGATCCAGCCCAGCTCGACGCGGCGCTGGCTGGCAAGCAGGTTAACACCATCATCTGGACTACGACGCCGTGGACGCTGCCAGCATCGCTTGCGGTAGCGTTTCACCCTGACTTTGAATATGTTGCCCTGGAGTCCGACGGCAAGGTTTATATCGTTGCCGAATCGCTGGCGCAGTCTGTCGCCGAAGTATGCGGGCTTGCAAATGCGAAAGAGATTGCACGCTTCTCTGGACGAAAACTGGAGCGCGCAACCTTTCAGCATCCATTTTTAGACCGCAGCATTCTCGGCGTGCTGGCAGACTATGTCACCGCCGACCAAGGCACTGGCGCGGTCCATACGGCACCCTCGCACGGCGCGGACGACTTCTACACCGGCGCGCGCTACGGTCTGGATCAGACATGCAATGTCGATGGAGAAGGAAGGCTGCATAACGGCCTGCAGGAATATGATGGCATGAAGATTCACGATGCCAATGCGCCAATCATTGAGTTGCTGAAATCGCGTGGCGCATTGCTGGCCCGCATCGACATTCAACACTCATACCCACATTGCTGGCGCTGCCACAATCCGGTCATCTTTCGCGCCACCGAGCAGTGGTTCATCGGCATGGAAACGCCGATGCAAAACGCCGACGGTAACACAATCACCTTCCGCGAACGCGCTCTCGAAGAGATCAAAAAAGTCCGTTGGGACCCAAGTTGGGGGCAGGAACGCATCTCCAACATGATCGCCACGCGGCCCGACTGGTGCATCTCGCGGCAGCGTATCTGGGGCGTGCCCATCGCCGTCTTCCTGTGCCAGAAATGTCATCGGCCTCTGCTCGATCCCACAGCCAATCGCCGCGTGGTCGAGCTGTTCCAAAAAGAGGGCGCAGACGGGTGGTATGTCCACGAAGCGCAAGACATTCTGCCCGCCGGAACAACCTGCGCCTCGCCAAACTGCGGCAGCCATCAATTCACCAAAGAAATGGACATCCTCGATGTCTGGTTCGAGTCCGGAGCGAGCCAGGCAGCAGTGCTGGGCGAACAAGCTGGATTCGGCCTTCCCTGGCCGGCGGATTTATATCTGGAGGGCGGCGACCAGCATCGCGGCTGGTTCCAATCCTCCATGTTGTGCGCCATCGGCGTAAAAAATTCCGCGCCGTATCGCAGCGCAGCCACGTGCGGCTGGACGCTCGACGAGCAGGGGCGCGCGCTTTCAAAATCCTCCGGCGGCGGTGTCGACCCCGTCCAGGTGGCCGAGCAATTCGGTGGGGACATCATTCGCCTGTGGGTCGCCTCCGTCGATTTCCGCGAGGACGTCGTCGCCAGTGTTCCGCTGATGAAGCGTCTTGCGGAAGATATCTACCGCAAGCTGCGCAATACGTTTCGTTTCCTGCTGGGCAATCTTGGCGATTTCAACCCCGCCACGGATGCCCTACCGTTTGAGCAACTGCTGCCGCTTGACCAATACATGCTGGCGCGTACCGCCGAGCTGACGGGAAGAGTTTCGCGCTGGTACGACGAGATGGAGTTTCATCGCGTCTATCACGCCATCAATGAATTTTGCACTGCGGACCTGAGCGCCATGTATCTCGATCTGCTCAAGGACCGCATCTACACCTTTGCGCCCAACGATCCCGCGCGACGTTCCGCGCAGACCGCGATCTGGCGCATTACGGAAGCGCTGGTCCGCCTGACCGCGCCGTATTTAAGTTTCACTGCCGAGGAGGTATGGACATATCTACCCACAGTGAAAGGCCGTGAACCGAGTGTGCATTTGGCGCTCTTTCCACGGCCGGAAGACCTTGCGCCGACTGCAACAACAGCATTGCTTGCTGACTGGAAAAAATTACTGCTCATCCGGGATGAAGTATTGAAGGCCTTGGAAGCAGAGCGCAAGGCAGCCAAAATCGGCAAAGCTCTCGAAGCAAAAGTTCGGATCGAATTTTTTGTGGAAAATGAAGATTGGGAGCTTCTCACTAAGTACATGTCCAGCTTAAAAGAGATGTTGAATGTTTCTCAGGTTGAACTCGCTGCTGTGCCTACATTCGGCGGCTTTGTATCAAAGGAAAATTTACAGCTTTCCGAGCGGAATTTTAGGATCAGTGTGCTTCCAGCCGACGGAACGAAATGCGCACGCTGCTGGAACTACTCCACGCATGTTGGCGAAAATCAACAATGGCCTACAGTCTGCGAACGTTGCGTCGTGGCGCTCGAAGCCATCGGCGTGGCTGGGAGCTTGAAGTGACCACTGACACACGCGGCGCACATCGGAAACTTCTATTGATCATCTCCCTGCTCGTATTTATTGCAGACCGACTCAGCAAGCTCTGGATCATCGCGCACATTCCTTCGGGACAGGACATCACCATCATCCCGCGCTTTTTTCGCCTGACGCATGTTTACAACAACGGCGCGGCCTTCAGCCTGTTCGCCGACACACCTTCACCAGATAAAATCCGGCTGATGCTGATTGCTTTTTCGGCGATTGCTATTGTGATTGTGCTGGCTGTCCTGTGGAAAGTTGGCCGTGTGATCAACACCACCAGCATTGCGCTGGCGATGATTCTCGGCGGAGCGGCAGGAAATCTCTACGACCGGCTGGCCTATCGCTTCGTCATCGACTTTCTCGCCTTCAACATCTTCGGCTACCACTATCCCGACTTCAACATAGCCGATTCCTGCATCGTCATCGGCGCATGTCTGCTGCTGATTGAAGTTTTTCGCGCGCCGAAATCTGTCTTCGTCGACTGAATGGAAGCGGATGCATCGGAAGCATTCCGTCGAGCCTATCTGTCAATGTCCTCAAACGCGAACCTGCCCAGGTACATCGGATGGGAGACCGGCGGCTTGGCCGTCGAAATATCGACGGGATACGGCTGGCCCGTCAGCGTTGGAAATCCCCAGATGCTTCCGCTCTGCATGTCCACAACCATTTTTCCGAAGACCTGTGTATTGCCATCCGTGGAACGCAGCATAACTGTACCCGGTTCGATATAAAGCGGGTCCGCCGCAGTGTTCGGCGCCTGCGCGGTTTGCGCGTGTGCAGCGCGCGGGCTTACATACGGTCGCAGAGCGATAGCAATCAGCGCAATCGCAATAATCAACAGCAAAATATTTGTCGTAGCATCTTTTCTCATGTTTTTGTCCTCTCACAGCATTCGATGTTACGCGCTCGAACCAGTCATTTGCGCCAATAAGAGTGATCGAATGTTTCTATTACGGACATTTCAGCCGTAGGTTGTCAGCCCCTATACCCTGTAAACTAAAAGATGCGGCAATGTGCTTTTTCGCACGCTGCCAGCCCCTTGCAGGTGCCCACAGCAGATGGATCGCATCACCGTTCGCGGCGCGCGCGTTCACAACCTGAAGAACATCGACTTTGAGATTCCGCATGGCTTGCTGACGGTCGTCACGGGCGTCTCCGGCTCCGGGAAATCCTCGCTTGCCTTTGACACGATTTACGCAGAAGGCCAGCGGCGATACGTTGAGTCCTTGTCTGCCTATGCGCGGCAGTTTCTAGAGCGCATGGAGAAACCAGACGTCGATCACATCGACGGCCTTGCACCTGCCATCGCCATCAAGCAAAAAAATACCACGCGCAATCCACGTTCCACTGTGGCGACGGCGACGGAAATCTACGATTATCTGAGGCTGCTCTACGCGCGTTGCGGAACAATGATTTGCCTGATCTGCAGCGGCATCGTCAAACGCGACAGTGTGGATGAAATCGCCACAGCAGTGCTGGCTCTCAAAGAGGGAACAAGATTGCTGGCGCTGTTTCCCGTGGTGATGCCGGAACTTGGCGAAGAAAACAAAAATGTCGGGGCCAAAAAGAAGGCCTCGAAAAAAGCAGCCATAAAAAAGAGCACGAACAAGCCAGCGAAGAAAGATGGCAAACCGATCACCAAAGCGGCTGCCGCAGAGATCGCATTACGAGACACCTCACGAACGGCTGCCAAGATTAATCGCTATGCGACCGAGTATGTTCCAGACGAAGCTCCGTCCGACGCAGCTTCGATTGACCCGCGCAGGCACCGTCTCGGCGAGTTGCGCCAGCGCGGCTTCAACCGGCTGTATCAAAACGGAAGGATCGTCGAATTTTCCACGCCGGAATCTTTGCTGGAGCTGGACTTTTCTCAGCCTCTCTTTATTTTGATCGACCGGATCGTCGTGTCGCCGGATGCGCGTACACGCATTGTCGATGCTGCCGAAACATGCTATCGCGAAAGCGGTGAGGTTATTTTCGAAGTCGTTTCGCGCGCAGCGGACAATGGCTCTGCGCCGACGACGGGCCGACAGATACTCCGCTTCTCCGGCGCGTATGCCTGCAAGCAATGCAATCGCGCGTATCGCGAGCCGGAGCCGCCGCTGTTTTCCTTCAACAATCCATTCGGCGCCTGTCCGCGTTGTGAAGGCTTCGGCAACACCATCGACTTCGATCTCGACCGGATCATTCCAGACAAGACGCGCACACTCAACGATGGCGCGATCGATCCCTGGGTGCGGCCAAAATATCGGCCTATGTTTGGCGAGCTGCGCCGCGCGGCGAAAGATAAAAATATTCCATTCGACGTGCCGTGGAAGGACCTGACGCCAGCGCAGCAGAATTTTGTGTTCGACGGCGAAGGTCCGTTTCCCGGCGTGCATGGATTCTTCGCGCATCTCGAACGCAAGAAGTACAAGCTTTACGTTCGCGTGTTTCTCAGCAAATATCGCGGCTACGCGCTGTGCCCGGAGTGCAAAGGCAAGCGCCTGCGCGCCGAGGCCCGCGCTGTAAAAATCGATGGCCTGGACATTTGTGAAGTTGCAGCAATGACGGTTGGCGAAGCACAAACATTTTTTTCCCAGTTGCAACTCAGCCCGGCACAGATGGAAATTGCCGGGCGCATTCTGGAAGAGGTGCGCCAACGTCTGCGCTTCCTGAATGAAGTTGGCCTCGACTATCTCTCGCTCGACCGGCTTTCTTCCACGCTTTCCGGCGGCGAGGCGCAACGCGTGCAACTGGCGACTTCGCTCGGCTCGCAACTGGTGGGCGCGATGTATGTGCTGGATGAGCCTTCCATCGGCCTTCATCCTCGCGATACCGGTCGGCTGATTCGCATTCTTGAAGGTCTGCGCGATCTCGGCAACACCATGTTGGTCGTCGAGCATGACGCGGACATTATTCGCGCAGCCGATTACCTGCTTGACATGGGGCCAGGGGCGGGCGAACTAGGCGGCAATCTGCTGGCGTCCGGTACGCTGTCGGAGTTGATGCGGTCTCCAGATTCTCTGACCGGAAAATATCTGCGCGGGCAGCTTTCCATTCCTGTTCCCACGCGGCGACGCTCGCCAGGTAAAGAATGGTTGCGGCTGACCGGCGCTCGCGCGCACAATCTGAAGTCCGTCGACTGCGAGATTCCGCTGGGCATGCTGGCGTGCATCACAGGTGTCTCCGGTTCAGGCAAATCCACGCTGGTGCATGATGTGCTGTATCGCGCGCTTGCCCACGCGCTCGGCGAAAGCGACATCGCCGACCCGACGCACCTTTATGACATTCTCGACGGCGCACAATATTTGAATGGCGTGGTGCTGGTCGATCAATCGCCGATTGGACGCACGCCGCGCTCAAATCCCGTCACCTATCTGAAGGCGCTTGACGGCATTCGCGAACTGTTTGCTTCTCTGCCCGATGCCAGGCGGCGCGGATATACTCCAGGATTTTTCTCGTTCAATGTGCAGGGCGGTCGCTGCGATGTCTGTCAGGGCGATGGAACCGTAACTGTGGAAATGCAGTTTCTGGCCGACGTCGAACTGCCCTGCGAGGAATGCAATGGAACGCGCTTCAAAGCTGGCGTTCTCGAAGTCCGGTACAAGGGCAGGAACATTCACGACGTGCTGAACATGACCGTCAAGGAAGCCATTTATTTTTTCGCGGGCCACATCAAGATTCAAGATCGACTGCGTGTGCTGGACGATGTTGGCCTTGGGTATGTGCGGCTGGGACAATCTGCAACCACGCTTTCCGGCGGCGAAGCGCAACGCGTCAAGCTGGCCGCACATCTGGCCAACGCGCGGCCCGCGGGAGGCCAGTCGGCCAGCAAGCGCGCAAAGAACCGGCTACTGTATATTTTGGACGAACCGACCACAGGTCTGCATTTCGACGACGTCAGCAAGTTGCTTTCCGCGCTGCGCCAGCTCATCGACGGCGGCGGCTCTCTGCTGGTGATTGAGCATAACCTCGACGTGCTGAAGGCCGCCGACTGGGTGATCGATCTTGGCCCGGAGGGTGGCTCGCGCGGCGGCGAAATTGTCGCCACAGGAACGCCGGAACAGATCGCGGCCGTCCCACAATCCCATACCGGACAATGGCTGGCGCGCATTCTGCAACCTGCCTTGGCGAGGTCTGTAAGAACGGCGACAGGAGAGTGACATGCGTCAATTATTGCGATGTATTTTTATTTTTTCTCTATTCCAGGCTACGGGCTGGGTCTATGCGCAGATACCCACACTTCCGGCGGGCACCTCGGTGCCGGATGAGGACCCTTCACAGTCATCCAAGAGTCCATCATCCCAGGCCGCGGTGCTTGCCTCGAAAGCGGAAGACGCCATTATGCGGAGCGATTACGGCAAGGCCCTTCCACTGCTGAACGATGCCCTTGCCAAAGAGCCTGCGGGGACCAAGGCATCCGCTCGCTACCTCTTTGATCGGGGCTATGTGGAGCAGGCGCAGAATCATCTCGACACTGCGGAGAAAGATTTTCGCAAAGCGAACGCTGCGAACCCACAACAATTTGAATCGCACGCAGCGCTGGGCAGTCTACTGGCAGCGCAGGAGCATTGGAAACAGTCTCGCCATGAACTGGAACTGGCTGCCGCGCTGCAACCGGCAAGCGGAGATCCTCGGCAGGCCATCGCTGCGGTGGCGCGTACGCTGGCCCGGGTCGATGCGCAGTTGCACGATCCGGCAGGCGCCAGTGACGCCTTGATCGCCGCTTTGAAACTTTCTCCGGAGCAACTCGACGATACTCTGCTGGCCGCTCGCCTTGCCGAGGAGCAAGGCGAGCAGGATGGTGCAGTGAGCGAATATAAAAAAGCGCTCATGCAGGACCCTAAGTCAATCGAGGCTGAGGAAGGCGTGGCTCGTATTTTGATCCGTCAGGGAAAGTTTGCCGAGGCTGAGCCGTATTTACAGCAAGCATTGCAGCAGGAACCGAACGATCCAACGCTGCTGGCGCAGTCCGCGACTGCCCTCGCGGGGCAAGGAAAAAATCAAGCTGCCCTTGCGCAGTTGGAAACCTTGCATCGGCAAAATCCGAACCAGCCAGCGGTCACGCGCATGCTTGCGGACCTTTACAGCAGCACTGGAGAAGCGGCCAAGGCTGACCCGCTGTATCGACAATTGATAGCTGCCAGTCCCAACGACCCGGACCTGCTGACAACGAGTGGAGAAAATTTCATTCGCGAACAGAAGTGGTCCCAGGCAGTCGAGACGCTGCAACATTCACTCGACATTCAACCTAAGCAGGAAGACGCCTGGGGCAGCCTGGCCTTCGCTGCGTCGCAGAACCAGCAATACATCCTGGTCCTCAGTGCACTGGATCAACGCGCGCAATACATGCCTGAAAGCCCAGCGACGCTTTTCCTGCGGGCAACCGCGCTGGACCATCTCCACAAAACCAGGGAAGCAGTCCCCTATTATCAGAAATTTTTGGCCGCCGCGAATGGGCAATTTCCCGACGAAGAGGCGCAGACGCGGCAACGTCTGAGGGCACTGAGGAAATAGGGTCCAAAGGAAGAACTCGGGTCCCCAGATGCGCCGCGTTCCTTGCGACCCCTCTGGGAACGAAGCAAAAGACCCATGTTAGTTCGCCGCGGCGCCCGAACATGGGGGTGCCCGCATTCACTACAATAGATCCAGAACAACCACGGAGTGGAAACCTGACCTTGCCTGTATCACAACCAGCACTCCTTCCCATGCTGGAGTCCGAGCCCACAACAACGGCCTTCAGTCTGAAGGACATTTTTGCGACGGAGTATCGGCGTCTGCGTCCGCGTGCGCCCATGCCGATCTTCGATGTGCGCTTCTACCCCTTTACAGGAGTCAACACCACAATTCGATTGCGCGAGGGCAAGGCCCTGGTCCGTCTGTCAGACATGCTCGAGGGGTCGCCGGAGAGTGTCATACGCGCCATTGCGCATATTCTACTGGCCAAACTGTACCGCAAGCCGATTGACGCGGCGCATGCCAACCGCTATCGACGCCATCTTGGCAGCGAAGCCGTCACCCGTCGCGCCGAACAGGTCCGCCGCAGCCGGGGCAGAAAAAATGTATCGACGGCGCAGGGGCATCATTACGACCTGGAACAGATCTTCGAGCAACTCAATCGACAATTCTTCCACGGCCTGCTGGGAAGGCCGGTGCTCACATGGAGCGCGCACTCCGCGCGCCGACTCCTGGGCCATTATGACGCTGCTCACAACACCATCGTCGTCAGCCGCGTGTTTGACCGTCCGGAAACACCACGCTTTGCAATTGAATATCTGCTGTTCCACGAGATGCTGCACTTGAAGCATCCGGTGCAAGTCAAGGCGGGCAGACGCTGCGTCCACTCCAGCGAATTTCAGCGTGATGAAAGAATGTTTCCTGAGCTGGAGAGGGTGAAAGAATTTTTGAAGAAGCTGTAGAGGAGATTATCCAGAAACCGCGCGCGCGACAGGCTTGCGAGAACGAATCTGTGCCTGCGTGCGCGGGTGACGCTGGGCCCACGCGACTAAGACCGCGCCCGCGACCATGGAACCTATACTGGCAATCTGCGCATTGCTCATGCCAAAGTAGATGCGCGGATTAATGCGGATGAACTCGACCAGAAAGCGCGCCAGTCCACTCCATATCAAATACTCGCCTGTAATCTGGCCCAGGGGTTTGTCCACTCTGCCGCGCTGCCATAGATAGGCGGCGATCAGAAAGGCTGCAATCAATTCATAGACTGGTGTTGGATGGACACGCTGCATGGTTGGCACCAGCCCGTTGGGAAAACTCACTCCCCACGGCAGAGAGGTGGGTGTGCCATAATCTCCGTCGCCTGACAGCAAGCAGCCCAGGCGTCCGACTCCGTAACCGATAGCGGCCGCTGGCGCCGCGAGATCCAGCATGCCGAGCGCGCCAATTTTAGCAACGCGTCCCTGCCACATCAATACCAAAATGGCGCCCACCAAACCGCCAAACCACGCAAACCCGGCACGATCCAGCAGCAGTTGCATCGGAATCTGCATGAGCAAGTGCGGCGACTCAAAGACGTGCCACAACTTCGCTCCCACAATTCCTGCAACTGTCGCCAGCGCGGTCACGTTGATGGCATCGGCCTTGACACCCTTGCGTTGAAAATTCTTGTAGAGCACCCAGCAGCCAGACACTGCCGCCAGCCAGAGCATGAGCCCGAAGGTGCCGATTTCGAAGTGACCAATGTGGATAAATGGATACATGCGGCGGATTTACCTGTGTACTAAGTATATGCGACCGCATGGCCTTACGCTTTCATTCCTCCCGGCTCACTCACTACGATCAATATCGTCCAACCCATACATGATCTTTCGAGCGGCATCCATGAGCAACGATGACTCCGACTGATAATCGAGACCTGAAACGTTTCCTCACTCGCGAGCAGATCCAACAGCGCGTTACCGAGATGGGAGCGGACATCAGCCGCGACTTTGCAGGGCAGACGATTGTGCTGATTGGCGTTCTTAAAGGCGCGGCCATCTTCCTTGCCGACTTGGCGCGCGCCATTACGGTCGACTGTACCTTTGACTTTGTCGCGGTATCCAGTTACGGAAAATCCAGTCGTTCGAGCGGCGCGGTACGGCTTCTCAAGGACCTGGATCATCCAATAGAGGACCGCAATGTAATTCTGGTGGAAGACATTCTGGATACTGGATTGACGCTGGATTATCTGCGCGACAAGTTGCTTTTACAAAAGCCATCCATGCTGAAAATCGCTGCATTTCTGGACAAACCATCACGACGACTACGGGAGATTAAAGCGGACTACGTCGGCTTTTCCATGCCGGACGAGTTCGTCATTGGCTATGGCATGGATCACTCCGAACACTATCGAAACTTGCCGGACGTCTGTTTTATGCCAACAGACGCGGAAGAGTAGTACTCTAACCGCGGCGCATAAAACTGCGGCATGTCTTTCTGCAAAGGAAGTTGACCGCATGGCCGCACTGAAGTCCCGATTGGAATGCTAATGATGAGTGTTTCGCTTTCTTCCTTCCCCGCAAATGCAGCAGAAGAATTTGACACGGCAAGATTTGATACCGCCAGTTGCGCCGCGCACGCGTTGCACGACTGGCAAAGTCTGGCCGCAACGCTCGACCACACATTGCTGCGACCCTCGGCCACTTCCAACGACATCATTCACTTGTGCGAGGAAGCCGCGCACTTCCACTTCGCCTGCGTCATGGTAAATCCCTACTGGACGGCCCTGGCGCATTCCGCGCTGGCAGGTACCGGTGTGTCGGTCGGTACGGTGGTGGGATTCCCCCTCGGCGCATCTCTGACGCGCAGCAAGCGCGAGGAGGGGGACGCGCTGCTGCGCCTTGGCGCACGCGAACTGGACATAGTGATGAACATCGGCGCCCTGAAAAGCGGCGACAATGCGACAGTACGCAACGACGCGCGGGCCATAGTGGAACTGGCGCACGACGCGGGCGCGCGGGTGAAAATCACGCTCGAAATGTGCTTGCTGACAATGGAAGAAAAACTGCGCGCTTCTGAAATCTGCGTGGCCGCTGGCGTGGACTATCTGAAGACCAGCACTGGCTTCTCCTCCGGCGGCGCAACGGAGGAGGACGTGAGTCTTCTGCGCGGAGTGGCAGGGGGACGATGCGGAGTCAAGGCCGCCGGCGGCATTCGCACTCTGGAAGCAGCCCGGGCCATGCTGGAAGCAGGAGCAGATAGGATCGGGACTTCCTCCGGCCTGGCGATAGTTCAGGCGTATCGTCTACGCAATGCTGAAAATAAATAATTGCAAATCTTCATCGGCAAACATCGTCCATGTCTCGCGACCTGAACTTTTCTGAGTTCACCATACATTTGACCGTTTTTAGTATCGGCCACTACGCCGATAGGCCGGGTCAAAAACTCCCACTACGATATCCTGAATAGCGGAGCATGAGTTCGAACAAACGCAAATCCGCGCTCGAGATGGCCGCTGCCGGTCAGCCAGAAACTGCGACTGAAGGGCCGCCCGCGATTGCCATGTCGCAGGCGCAGCCGACTGGAGAACACCACACTTACGAAGGCGACTACCGCCCGGCATCCCAGGAACTTCCAGCCCGCGCAGAGCCACGAGTTGACTCCCTGCAAATCGACTTTCTCACCCGGTTGGCAGATGCGCTGAACACCACGCTGGATCTGCAAACTCTGCTGCATCGCGTCGCAGACCTGGTGCGCGCAGTGATCGATTACCGCATCTTTGCCATCCTTTTACTGAATGACCGTACCAATGAACTGCGCATGCGCTTTCAGATCGGTCATAAACCGGAGGTGGAACGCATGCGCATCCGCCTGGGCCAGGGAGTGGTCGGCCAGGTTGCGGAACGTCGCGAAGCAATGCTCATCAACGATGTAAGCACGCTTTCCAATTACATCGACGTCAATCCAGAGGTGCGTTCGGAGTTGGCCGTTCCTCTGGTGACAAAAAACCGCGTGATCGGCGTCATCGATATCCAGTCCGAGCAGGCGGATTATTTTCGCCCGGAACACCTGCATCTATTGCAGTTGACGGCGTCGCGCGTGGCCATCGCGGTCGAGAACGCGCGTCTTTACACGCGTATTTCGCGACAGGCGCAGACACTGGAGCTGCTGCATGAAATCAGCCGCGAACTGACCTCCATTCTCGATCCCGACCAACTGCTGGAGCGCGTTGGCAATCTGCTACAACGCGTGATTCCCTATCAGATGTTCGCGATCTGGATGCTGGATGAAAAGCGAAACATGCTGGTCCATCGCTTCTCGATTCGCTTCGGCAAAACGAACTACTCGTTTTCCGATCCGGTACCCATCCAGCGTGGCCTGATCGGCGCAGCGGTCAGCAACCGCCAGACCATTACGGTAGGCGACGTACGGCACGATCCGCGCTACATCATGGTGCATCCAGAAACGCGGTCTGAGATGGCGGTGCCGCTCATCTACAAAGGAAAAGTCCTGGGCGTGCTGGACCTCGAACACACACGACCAAATTTCTTTACTGACGACAATCTGCACGCTGTCAGTACGCTGGCCGCACAGCTTGCGATAGCGATTGAGAACGCCAGCCTGTATCAACGACTGGCGCAGGAAGAGCAGCGTCTCGAAGATGACCTGGCGATGGCGCGGAAGGTCCAGTTTCGCCTGATGCCGCAGTCCACGCCAGAACATCGGCATGCCGAACTGGCAGCGCGTTTTGTGCCAGCGCGTACTATCGGGGGCGATCTTTACGACTTTCTCGACTACGGAGATGGCCGGACCGCGATTGTCCTGGGAGACGTCAGCGGCAAGGGCGCAGCGGCGGCGCTGTATGCCGCGCTGGTAAGTGGCATCATGCGTTCCCTGGCAGCCCAACGGCCTTCTCCAGCACAGATGCTGGCTGCGTTGAATGAACAGTTGCAGGAACGCAAACTCGATGCGCAATATGTCACGATGCTGTTTGCAATCTGGAACGACCACGACAAAACATTGCAGATTGCGAATGCAGGCGCCTGCCAGCCACTGTTCTGCCGTGACGGTCACGTGGAACCGATCCAGGCCACAGGCATTCCTCTCGGAATGTTTCCCGATGTGGACTACGAAGAGTTCACCCTCTCAACCCAGCCGGAAGACATGATGGTATTTTTTTCCGACGGCATGATAGACGCAGAAAATGATCGCGATGAAATGTTCGACATGGAAAGGTTGACCGCGGTCCTTGCAAAAAATCGGCAATGTTCTGCGAGCACCATCGTCAGCAGCATTCTGAAAGCAGTTTCGTCTTTTCAGGGCAGCGTCGAGCACTTCGATGATGAAACAGTGATCGCGCTGCGGGTCGTGGACGAAAACACGCAGAGCGAATGCTAATTCGCCAGCGCGTTGTATTGCGTCCCATCTGTGCTCGCGGACTTTACCAGCGCTCGAACCCGTAGTAGCTCCTGTTCCAACAAAGCGCGTTCTGGAGCATTCGCTCCCATTAGTTGCAAATACGTTTCCAGTTCATCTGCGGCCAGCGCATATTGATTTACCGCCAACAATGCGCTGGCACGCAGCAGGTGCAATGGCGCGAATGTTGGCGGCGCGGTCAGCGCCGCGCGATTGCTCCACTCCAGCGCCGACTGTGCGTGGTCCTGCCCGGCCTCTGCCCTCGCCCACTGGTACGCCACTTGCCACGTCGCCTGGTCCTGCTGCCGCACATGGCCGAGCGCTGTCGCAGCATCCACATACTCGCCAAGATGGTTGTCTGCGGTGGCGAGAATCACCCACGCCTTTTCATCCGCAGGATCGATTCGCGCGGCATCTGCGGCTTCTTGATGCGCTCTTTCATACTGCTGTTGCTGGAGTGCCGCTGTGGCCGCCAGCGCTCCAGCATCGGCAAATTTCGGGCCGAGATGCATCGCGCGGAGCGCATGCTTCTCGGCAGAGACCGCCTGCCCCTCATGCAGCTCCCGCGCCGCCTGTAGGTACCACTGCATAGTTTTTGGTGGAACTGCCGCCTCAGCTCCCATCGGATGCGCATTGTCGCGATTGTCCGCAGCACTCTGTCCTGTCGTTTGCGCTATGGCGCCTGAGTTGGTATTTTTTGCTAATGCAGGCGGAATGCACAAACAACTCAGCACGACCATCAACCCGATTATGATTTTGTACATCGGAAGACTTACCTCCACGCGGCCACACTGCCGAAACAGCAGCATGTTCCGGCTTCAGTATTGCGGCGAAGGAGCGCGATTCACCCGGGAGAATCGACTCACGGTACGATGAGATTTCCGGTTTGGACCACGAGTTCTGAAATGGAACGGGCGGAATGTCATCACCCGCATTCCCGAGACATGCAGGAAAAACCAAGGAGAATATTTCTTTGTCGCAAGCGAAGCAGTCAGCAATCTCCGGCTCCACATCGACCCGTCTCATTTCTCCCGCGCGCAATGTACTCGGCAGTTTGCGTTTACCCGGGGACAAAAGCATCTCGCATCGCTACGCCATGCTGGCTGGCTTCGCCGAAGGCGCCTCGCACCTGAGCAATTTTTCCAGCGGAGCCGACCCGCACAGCACGCTTGCCTGCATGGAGCAGCTTGGAGCGCGAGTCGAGCACAAAGATGACGGCAGAATTGCTGTCACAGGTTGCGCAGGAGGCTTCCAGGAACCGAAGGCTGCGCTGGACTGCGGCAACTCCGGCTCTACCATGCGTATGCTGGCGGGCCTGCTGGCCGCGCAGCCTTTTGCCTCCACGCTGGTTGGGGATGAATCGCTCACACGACGGCCCATGGAGAGGATTCGCGCACCTCTCACCGCCATGGGAGCACACGTTACACTCACCGATGGCCACGCGCCGGTCACGATTCACGGGGGTCCGCTGCGTGGCGTGGATTATCAGACTCCCATTGCCAGCGCGCAGGTAAAAACTTGCCTTCTTTTTGCTGGCTTACAGGCCAGCGGGATCACGCAGGTGCATGAGTCCGTCCACACGCGCGACCACGGTGAGCTGGCGCTGCGCGCCTTCGGAGCACATCTCGCGCGCAGCAAGAATAGTGTCGGCATTCAGGGTGGACAACATCTCCACGCCATCGATGCAACCGTCCCCGGCGATATGTCTTCGGCGGCATTTTTTCTTTGCGCAGCGGCGTTGTTTCCAAATGCAAACCTAGTGCTCGACGGTGTCGGCATGAACCCCACACGAGCCAGTCTTCTGGATGTGCTGCGCATGCTGGGCGTGCAGCTAAACGTCCTGCAACTCAGCGAACAGCACAGTGAACTGGTCGGCACACTTCAGGTCCTGGGCACGCCGGGTGGGTTAGTAGGGGCAGAAATTTCCGGAGCGCTTTCCGCGCAGTTGATCGATGAACTGCCCGTTCTTGCAGCGATTGCTCCGTACACCCAAAAGGGCATTCGCATCCGTGATGCTGGCGAGCTGCGCGTGAAAGAGTCCGATCGCATTGCGCTGGTGGCGGAAAATCTGCGAGCCATGGGAGCGAACGTCGAGGAATTTGAAGACGGCCTGGATGTTCCCGGCGGTCAGCCCATGCATGGAGCGGAGATCGACGCCGGTGGAGATCACCGCATCGCCATGGCGTTTGCTGTGGCCGCATTGCGCGCCAACGGCGATACACAGATCCATGGAGCTGAGTCCGCGGCAATTTCATTTCCAGAATTTTTTGACTTTCTGGATCGCATCGCCGAACGATAAAAACTTTCCAATGAATGCAAACGGCCAAGTCATCTGGACTTGGCCGTTTGCATTTTGTGCCTATCGACAACCTACATTTGGCTGGCAGTCTTCGGTGTTGCCGTGGAAGACGGAGTCGCAAAAGTTGCACTCCCATTCGGAGTGGCTGTTCCGTTTGGCGATGCAGTAGTGCCTGGGGGTGCATTGCCTTCCGGTACCTGCTCAGGATTCAGCGGCTCCGGCTTTGTTTGCGGCTGCGGAGCTTCCAAACCCGGCACCTGCGGCGCATGGGACATCTTGCCGGTCGCCGCTTCCGTAATACTGATGCCGTACTTGTCGAGCGTGTCCGCGACCAGTTCTGAAAGAGTTGCGCGATCGACAGCATAGGTTGTTTGCGCGGAGATCAGGTTGTCCTGCGCAGTCTCCACGCTTCTAGTCTGAAGCAAAACGTTGGCTGTGGTAGACGCTCCCAGATGATATTTCTTCTGCTCTGCGTCCAGACTCTGCACAGCATATTGCAAACTTGCTTGTGCGGACTGGACCTGTGCGCGGTCATTCTGCAAAGCATAAATCTGGTTTGTCACTTGCATCCGGAGCTGCACATAAATCTGCTGTAGCCGCATCTGGGACTGGCGGTATTCCAGCTCTGCGCGCGCCTGCTGCGCCTGAGCCTGTCGATTGCGGATCGGAATCGTTACATTGACCCCAACGCCTTTGTTCGAACCACTGCTGTTAAACAAATTCTGGAACGCACTTCCGTAGCTGATGTGTGAACCCGGCGTCCCTGCGCATGGATTGAAAAAGCTTTTCGAGTTGCAGGTAATGAACGGACTCTGCGCACCCGCCAGACCTGCGGCGCCATAAAATCCGTACACATCCAACAGCGGAAGCAGCGCATTCTTGACGGACTTGAGGGTGAGCTCCTGGTTCTTCAGTCCCAGTTGCGCCTGTTCAATACTGGGGCTGTTGGCATAGGCCTCCTGTACCAGTTCCTCAACAGACTTGCCTTCCTCAGGTGTCAGCATCAAAGAGACGCGGTCTGTTGGAATCACTGGCGCTGCGGCAAAAATGGGATCATCCAGATTGCGAGCTATGGCCTGCTTGATGATGAGTTGCTGATACTCCAGCTTCGTCTTGGCGGTAATCAATGCTTGCTGGTCGCTAGCTACCTGTGCATTGGCATTGACGACATCCAGCGGCGCAAGGGTACCGATCTCAAGCTGCTTCTTGTCGTCGGACAATATCTGCGATGACTGCTTGAGCGCGCCCTCCTTGGCCTCTACGTCTTCATAGGCGCCTACAAGACCCCAGTAGATGTTTTCGATCTGGTCGATTGTGTACAGCAACTGTGCGCGGAACGATGAGTCTGTGATCCGGCGATTGTTGCGTGTGATATAGATGTAGCGGCCATTCGTGTACCACCCAAAGCCCTGCAGCAGGTGCTGTGTGACTTGCGCGTTGAAGGAAGTACTTATGGTTGGGCTGTAAAAATTGAAAATGCTGTTACTGGTGGTCCGCGAGTTGTCGAAAGTAACCAACAAAGTCTCTCCCGGCAGAAACCCCTGGGTATAAGAGTAGTTGTACAAATCCTGGTTCTGATTCAGGGTAAAGGAATTTGTTTGAAAGTTTGTCCCTTGCGGAGTATATGCGCGAGACAGTTGCATGTTGCCTGTGACCTGCGGATCCAGCGGCTCTGGAGGAGCAACCAGAGGACCAGCACCCAACGTGCTTTGATTGATGCCAGCTGGCCCGGAAGCTCCGCCTCCTGCGCCCGTGGAAGTGCCGCCGGGCCCCCCACCGACAGCACCCGTAGTCTGCACTGTGGAGGATGTCGAAGTCGTAGTGGTGGTGGCGGTGCCGCCGGTGCTGCTCGTGGAGGCCGGAGCGGAAGAGGCAAATACTGGCGACGTGCTTCCGCCCAGCGTGTTCGTCAACAGGCCGGTACTGACGCCAAGAAACGAAAGGCCGGAGCGAGCACGCATGACATCCGTGTCGGCAATGTCCAGGTTGTAACGCGCGATGGCGATATCGAAGTTATTTTCCAGCGCCAGCAGGATCGCATCGTCCAGGCTCAGATAAATCTTGCCATCGGTATAAATATTATCAAGCCGCGGTGAATTGTTCAGGCGCGGTGGTGGAACATTCAGGGGAGTGAAGACAGAAATTGGATTGCGAAGTTGCGACTTGCCCTTTGAGTAATCGTGATCTGTGGGACGAAGGTTGTAAGGTCTCGTCGGGTTGGGCTGCGGCGGACTGGGTAAAGTTGCTGTCGCGTTCACTGGTCCAGGCGCATTGGGCACCTGGGTAGGAGTCGACGATGGAGCGGCATTTCCCTGCGATTGCGCGCTGGCCACAGGCGCCAATATATTCAACAACATCAGCCCAACGGCCAGTCCACTTTGCAGACTCTTCGTATTCACGATTTCCCTACCTCTTTCTTTCTGTCACAAGAATTTCCCGAATCCATGCCACTGCCATGCCCAATCTCCCTGACTATAAAAGCGAAGTGCTGGCCATAAGACGCTCCGGAGGAGCATCAAGTTTCCAGAATTCTTCGTATTCATTTGCCAGTCTGGCAAATCAAACAAGATTTACCCAAACACTGACAGTTCCCACCTTTAGCAAAGTCCTGAAATTTTCGATATATCGTTTTATGACGATGAGATTGGTACGAGTCTGCTGTCAGAATTGTTCCCGGTCCCTGAATTCCGGCCCCGATTCTGGCCCCATGCATCGACTGCGTTTTCGTTTTGTTCGACAATGCGAAGATGGCGCTCTGACTCGATGATGACAAACAACTCTCGCGATCCCGATCCTGCCATGTACTCTCTAACGAGGTCGAGTATATCGCAGCAGAAGGCATTCTCACGCGTGCGGGCACCGCGTTTTTATGAGCAGACCGTTGCTCTTTCCAGGAAATACTTATGAACAAAAATCACTGGAAATTGGTCCTGGCCTACGACGGTACGGACTTTCACGGATGGCAGGCGCAACCCGGCGTTCCTACGGTACAGGGCACACTGTCCGATGCAATTGCATCGGTGACAGGCGAACGCGTACTGCCACAAGGGTCGGGACGCACCGACGCTGGCGTGCATGCACTGGGCCAGGTTGCCAGCTTTGCGCTCACAGCGCCCATCCCGGCTGCGAACCTTCAGCATGCATTGAACCGAATCCTTCCCGCATCCATCCGCGTGCTGGCGGCTGAACGTGTCACTGCTGACTTTCACGCCCGCCATTGCGCCAGTGGCAAGTTCTATCAATATCGAATCTTTCAAGGCCCGATCTGTTCGCCTTTGCTGGCACGCTACGTTACACCTTTCCACTGGCAACTCGATCTGGCTGCCATGCAACAGGCTGCGGAAATGGTTCTCGGCGAACACGACTTCACCTCCTTTGCCGCGACCGATCCAGACCGCGCGACGCGACAAGGCGAGTGCAATGCGGATCATGTTGCCCTGAACGTCCGCCGCATTGAGCAATCTCATTGGTCCCGCATTCCACTTTCGTCCTGCATTCCAGGTCCTGCGATCGATGCCTGGAATCCGTTGTATCTGCCGGGTGCGCTGCAAGCCGATGCTGAAAGTCCATCGCATCTGCTCACCTATACAGTCGGCGGCAATGGATTTCTGCACCACATGGTCCGCAATCTGGTCGGAACATTTCTCGACGTAGGCCGAGGCCGGATCGCTCCCTCCTCAATCATCGACATTCTGAACGGACAAGACCGTAGCCTGGCTGGCCCGACCGCTCCTCCACAAGGATTGTTCCTGCTCCGCGTTATCTATGCCTCAAAACATTGCTCTGAGGCTTAAATATGCTGGATGCTCGCAATTCCAATGCGTCCGGTTTGCTAGCGTAGACGACAGAAGATTTCACGCGATGCTAAAATCCAGGCTTCTGAACAGCGCGTATTCACGTTGCACCTCATGCCGAAAACCTTTGCCAGTTCGGCCTTTCAAATCATCAGCCAGTTGGCTGCGCGGCCTCCCGTGCATCGCGCGTTCCAGTGGTTTCATCTGTATGAGTCAAAGCTGCGGGAATGGCACTTCTGCGTTGCAGCCATCCCGGCGCCACCGTTTGGAGAAGCAGCCCGCGCCCACTGGGTCGCGAAACAATTCTCCGCGCTGGGGCTGGACGATGTGCATATCGACGCTTGCGGAAATGCGGTGGGCTGGCTGCGCGGCCTGGTCGAACCTGCGTCCGCAAATTCCACGCAGCGCCGTGACGACGACACTCCTGCCTATCAGCCATGCACCCTCATTTCCGCGCACCTGGACACGGTCTTTCCTGCTGACGCCATCGGCCAACCGGTGCAGGAGGACAGCATTCTGTTGACTCCCGGGGCCAGCGATAACTGCGCCGGAATTACTGCGCTGCTTGCCCTGGCCGCGGCGATGCGGTACGCCAAAGTCGAGCCTGCGACGGACATACTTTTTGCGGGCAATGTGGGCGAGGAAGGTGAAGGGAATCTGCGCGGCATGCGGTATTTGTTCACAGACTCTCCGTTCGCCTCGCGCATTCGCTCCGCAATCGTTCTGGATGGCGCAGGCACCGAGACCATCGTCGCGCAAGGCCTCGGCAGCAAGCGATTCAGCATCACGATTACAGGTCCCGGCGGCCATTCCTGGGCCGATGCCAACGTGCCGAATCCCATCCTGGTTCTTTCCAATGCGCTGGCTGCGCTAGGACGAATGGAGCTGCCGCAGTCTCCAAAAACCACCTGGAACGTAGGACACATCGAAGGAGGCACGTCGATCAACGCGGTCCCGCAACGCGCGCAGGCGCGCATCGATACTCGCTCCACCGACGCGGCGCTTCTAGTGCAGTTGGAACGACAGATTTATGCCACAGTGGAACAAGCGGTCCGAGAGAGTAACCTTGCGTTCGCAGATCCGACACGGGCAAACTACAGCCCGGAAGGAGGAAGCCATCCACTCCACTTTCAGATGGAAACGATCGGAGAGCGTCCCGCAGCGAAGCTCGAAGACGATGCAGCTATTCTGCAAGCGCTTCGCGCGGTGGACCGGCATCTCGGCATACAGAGCCAGTTACGTATCGCCTCCACGGACGCAAATATTCCCCTGTCTCTAGGCATTGAGGCGGTAAGCATTGGCAGCGGCGGCAGCGGCGGCGGTGTCCATACGCGCCAGGAGTGGTTTGACGCCGTCGGGCGCGACCTAGCGCTCCGCCGCATTCTACTTCTGCTGTTGGCGCTGGCCAATGCGGAAATTTAGAAGTAGATCGG
>JAKAYS010000044.1 GCA_021826695.1 Acidobacteriota bacterium
GCCGATTCGCAATCCCGATATTGTTTGCAGCGAACTTTTTCGCGAGCCACTTTTCCTTGCCGTGGCTGCGTCCCATCCACTTTCATCCAAGCCGGTCATTAGTTTGAAAGATCTTGGCGCGGAACGGATGCTGCTTCTGCGAGAAGGGCATTGCTTTCGGGAAAATGTGATGACCGCCTGCACGCGGGCGAATGCGGAAGTGCAATCGATCTTCGAAACGGACCAGCTTGGCAGCATTTTTCCCCTGGTCGCATCCGGCTATGGGATTACGCTGATTCCCGCGATGGCTGCGACGGCTGCAACGGGCTGTGTGTTAGTGCCGCTCCAGCAGGGAAGTGTACGGCGCGTCGGATATATTCGCGCTCGGCGGCACTTCGTTAGCAAGCCAATGCGGGAATTTGTTCACTGGCTGAAGGGCATTTCTGGGAGGTAGATGGGATGATGGAAATATCGCGGCCCAGTGATACAAAGTATGCAGTTATGAATGACTTTTTTTGTCGCTCGATTGCGGTTGTCTTGGGAGGCCTTGCACTTGCTTCCTGCTGTGCCTTGGCGCAGACCCAGCCTCCTTTACCGCGCGCTCCGCAAGCGCGAGTCACTACGTTAACTTCTCCAGGCTTTTTCAGCGAGCCTTCCGTGGCTGTGAATCCCGCCAATCCGAAACAAGTGGTTGTGGCGTATCAAAACCAGGCGAGCATTGCCTATTCAACAGATTCCGGAGCTACCTGGCTACATGCTGCAAATACGGCTTCCAAGAGGTTCAAGGTTTCAGGCGATGTGTCTGTGACCTTCGATAATCAAGGTCACGCGATTCTCTGCTACATCGCGTTCAACAAACTCGGAACCTTTAATTACTGGGGGCACGCAGCCCATTCCAATGGCATTTTCGTCCGTCGATCTCTCGATGGAGGAAAAACATGGGAAGCGTCGGCAGTGACGGTTTCTGAACAGCAGCAGAGGCCCATCACCCCCTTTGAGGACAAGCCATATATCATCGCGGACACCAGTCACGGCAAATACGCGGGCAATCTTTATATCGCCTGGACGCGCTGGGGGCTGAAGGACTCGCGCATGGTCCTATCTCGCTCGACGGACGACGGCAAGACCTGGACCGCACCCATGGAAATCGACCAGCATCCTGGGCTGCCGCGTGATGACAATGGGGCGCTGGAAGGATTCGATGGCGCGGTTGGTTCCGACAGCACGCTGTACGCAGTGTGGTCTTCAGGGAACCAGATGCAGTTCACTACCTCGCGGGATGGCGGCAAAACATTTTCCAGGGTAAAGGACATTTTTCGCACCGCGCCGATCATGTTTGCCGTTCAGGATTTTGAACGCGCCAATGGATTTCCACAGATCGCGGTCGATCCAAATAGCGGCGATTCCAAACATGCGCATCTCTACATCACGTGGAGCGATTATCGCAACGGAGATATCGACGTCTTCTGTTCGCGGTCCCAAAATGGCGGTCGCACCTGGAGCGCTCCTGTGCGAGTGAATAATGATGCGATCCACGACGGCAGCGATCAATTCTTCCAGTGGCTGACTGTCGATCCAGTTTCCGGCGCTGTCTCTGTCATCTTTTATGATCGGCGGGACGACCCGGCGGACCACAAGACTCGCGTGACGCTGGCGCGCTCGACCGATGGTGGCAAAAGTTTTACAAATTATGCCTGGAGTCAGACGCCGTTTGTCTCTGCGGGAGATTTTATGGGCGACTACAGCGGGATCGCCTCTTATAACAATCGAGTGTATGGCGCATGGACAGAGGACACGGCGGTGGCCGACAAGCGAGGTGCCGTCAAGGCGAAGAGCGTCCTGGGCGATACGAGCAAATCTCACACAATTGTAAGGGTGGGGGTGGCGGATTTTTCCAGCTTGCCTCTTAACAAAACGCACTGAATACAAGGCGCTTTTATGGGTAGGGGACCATCGTGGGACGATTCACAAATTTCTTTTTGTACAGAGTCTAAATTATGAATTCTCTAAATACCGGATTGATGACGGCAAGCTGGGTTTCAGCTAAACTTTAGTTTGTGTCACTTGGACCCTGCTGTCTTGACCAGTTTCCCCAATATTCTATTGCTGCAAGAGAGAGACTTTCTGTGAAACAAAAAATACTGGTGGTTGACGACGAGCGCGTGATTGCTGACACTTTAGTTATCATCCTGAATCGAAATGGTTTTGAAGCGACAGCCGCATACAGTGGAGAGTCTGCGGTGGAACTGGCCAAGTCGACAAAACCTGAAATGATCATTAGCGACGTGATTATGAATGACATGAATGGCATTGATGCAGCCATTCAAATTCGCGGTCTGCTTCCTACATGTAAAATTCTTTTGTTCTCTGGCCAGGCTGCTACGGCAGATTTATTGGAAAAGGCAAGAACACAAGGACATGAATTTGAAATTCTGGCAAAACCAGTCCATCCTCAGGATTTATTGACGCGTCTGCGTTCGTAGCGTCCTAACAAGTTCAATGGCCTGCTCATTGCCTGGAAGTCTCCCCAGAAAATATAGGGCGGATTGACAGATACCGTAATTCAAAATAATGCTTGTCATCCTGAGCGCAGCGAAGGACCTCTGCATTTGCTTTTCTCGGAAATACCGAGGTCCTTCGCTTCGCTCAGGATGACGAACTTCTTGCACCGAATTTACATCGATAGAAAAACCAGCACTTACTATCAATCTGCCATAGACAACTTTTTCAGTTTAAGAGATGCGATCTGAATCACATTTCCCTGCGGCCTTCCATGGCGCGGGTCATCGTCACTTCATCCGCATATTCCATATCGGACCCGGCAGGAATGCCAGTTGCAATTCTTGTGATGCGCGCCGAAGTTCCGTGGAGCTGTTGCGCCAGGTAGCCAGCCGTTGCCTCGCCTTCCACGGTGGGGTTGGTCGCCAGAATCACTTCCTGGATTGCGCCGTTGCGCACGCGCAGCAACAGGCTCTCAATGCGAAGCTGCTCGGGGCCAACGCCATTCAACGGAGAAAGTGTGCCATGCAATACGTGATACACGCCGTTGAAGTGCTTGGTCTTCTCTATGCTGGCGATGTTGGATGGCTCCTCCACAACGCACAAGATTGCCGGATTGCGCGCCGGGTTCGAGCAAAACTGGCAGGGATCGATGTCGGTGATGTTGTGACAGATGGAGCAGAGGCAAAGTTGCGCCTTCAGGTCGCGGATGGCGTCCGACAGCGCGAGCGCATCCTGTTCGCTGGCCCGCAAAATATAAAAGGCGAGACGCTGGGCGGACTTTCTCCCGATGCCGGGCAATTTCGATAACTGATCGATCAACTGCGTCAATGGCTGTGCAAAGCGGGACACGGATTTCCTCGAATTTCATTGCAAATCAGGTGAGTCACAGATTCATTCAGAAGACGGTAGCGAAGAAAAAAATCAGCGTCCCAGCATGCGCATCCACTCCATGCCGCCAAACATGCCAGACAGTTTTGATTGCAGAGCTTCATCCACGCGACGGGAAGCGTCGTTGACGGCGGCAGCGATCAAATCCTGCAACATCTCCAGGTCGCTCGTGGTGTCTCCGGCGCCTGTGCCGACGGCAGCCGCGGACGGATCGACATGCACCTGAAGCACATTCTTTTTTCCATTCATCTGAACGGTGATGGCGCCCCCGCCCGCGGACCCTTCCACCAGCGTCTGGGCCATTACCAGCTCCATTTGTTGCTGCATCTGCTGCGCCTGCCCCATCATTTCTTTTAACTTGTCGAAGTCCATCGAAAGTCCTTTCTGCTAAATGTATGCATTAGCGAGAGTCGCGCAGAGAAACGACGCTGCGTACCTCTGCGTGAAAAAGTTCCTGTGCATGCCGGATCAGCGGATGGTCCTGAGGGCGAGCATTTGCATCCGCTTGCTCCTTAGGCGCTAGCTCTGCCTGCGCCTTGTTCGTATTCCCAACGGCAGGCTCACCCGACTCGACGCGTACCGCTCGGCTGGAACCTGTAATTTTCCGAAAATTATCGCGAACGATCTGTTGTGCCTGCGCGGTATAAACCAGGGCCAGCAGGGTTTTCGACGCTCCGATCAGGATGCGAAGCTCACTGCCATTCCATTCCCATGTTCCCGCTTCAAACAGGGTGCCAGCCGTTTCGTGTCCACTCCGTACCATAGCGGCGCTAATTTCTATGCGCAATGTATCGGCGTCCACGGCACTCTCACCTGGTGGCATGGTTGCTTCCATCGCAATGGCCACCGGTATGGCTGCTACGCTGTCTTGCACAACGATCGTCTGTTCCGAAATCGCCGGAGGAGCTGAGTCGGACCTCGGGGGCGCGGTCGCTTGCAGGGTATTTGGCGCTATCGATTTGGAATGCGGCGTATCCAGTGTTGGAGCAGCAGGTTGCTTCGTTGCCGGTGCTGGAGCAGGCTGCGTGGATAAAGCCTGTGCCGGATTCGTGCTGCGGGTAAACATCCCTTTCAGCGGATGAGCGTCTTGTGTTTTGTTCGCAGCAGGATAGCTCGACGAGACATCCACTCTGACTGACTCCTCCCGTGCGAACTCCTTTTTGGGAGCAGCAATTTGTGGGGAAGCCTTGCTGGTAGTTGTCAGTCGCTGGCTGCCGGCTCCGGAAGCTCCCGGCCCGCTGGATAGCTGCCGAAATAGCTCCTCGAAGGGCAGCAGCCGCTGCATGTGTACGAGCTTCAGCAACCCCAGTTCGAGATGGAAGCGCTGCTCCTGCCTGTAGCCGAGATCGTCAAACGTGCGCAGCATGGAATTCAAAAAGCGCGTCAGGTCTTCTTCTGAGAAAACAGCGGCGATGCGTTCCGCACGAGCGCGCTCTTCATCGGAAACCTGAAGCAATTCCGACTTTGCCCCGGCCAGTCGGGCCATCAGGCAGTTGCGAAGAAAGCGCACCATCTGGCGCGCGATCTGCTGCGGGCTGTTCCCGGCGTCGAGCTGTTGCGCTGCCTGTTCCAGCATGGACGCGGCATTGTGTGCATGCACGGCCTCCAGCATGTTTTCGAAGATTTGATTGGAAACGCTGCCCATCAGCGAGCGAATCCGCACCGCTTCAAGGACATGCCTGCCGTCGATCAGCGGAGCGCTGGCAATTGCCTGGTCCATGATGGAAAGCGCATCGCGCATGGAGCCGTCACCAGCTTCGGCCAGCAGCGACAGCGCCGCTTCATCGACGTCCACGGACTCGCTTCCCGCTATGCTGCGCAACTGTTCGACGATCTCGTGAAAACGCACGGCATGAAAACTGAAATGCTGGCAGCGCGAGCGGATGGTCTGCGGAATGTCCTCAGGCTGCGTGGTGGCCATCATGAAGATGACGTGTGCCGGCGGCTCCTCCAGCGTCTTCAGCAGTGCGTTGAAGGCCGCGTCGGTGATCTGGTGCGCTTCATCGAGGATATAAATTTTGTATCGGTCGCGTGCCGGGCTGTAGCGCGCGCCTTCGCGCAGTTCGCGGATTTCATCGATGCCGCGATTGGTTGCCGCGTCAATTTCAATCACGTCCATCGCGCTACCCGCGCGGATCTCAGTACACGCATCGCATACCCCGCACGGTTCGGGCGTCGGACGCTCCGCTGTCCCTTGTTTGGTGCGGCATTCGAGCGCCATCGCGAGGATACGGGCAATCGTTGTTTTGCCAATGCCACGATGGCCGCTGAAAATATAGCCGTGCGCGATGCGCTCCTGCGCCAGCGCGTTCAGCAGCGTCTGCGTTACGTGGTCTTGTCCGATTACGTCTGAAAAGCGCTGCGGGCGATATTTCCGCGCCAAAACCTGATAGGCCATAGGGTCGTTTGAGATTATGTTAGATGCGCGTGGCGAGATTCAGCCAGCCCTATGATTGTAGCGCCTGGAGAAAGGCCTTCGCAGCACGGCATCTCAGAGCCAAATGGATCGTTCTAACCAGCAGGAATTACCTCATCCGGGCCGCCGTTTTGCCGGTTTCCTCGCAGACTTGTTCGCCGACTTATTTTTTGACTGGCTGCGTGTCGTTTTGACGGCCGTTTTTCTGCTACCTGGCTTTTTCTTCTCTTTGGCCTTGTAATTCTTGATTGGCGCGGCTTTCTTCCGGAAGGCTTTTCTTCGCCCAACTTTAGCAGACTTGCCATCTCGATTCCGCGCTAGCTTTTTGCGGCGCGCCAGTTCTTCCGGGGAAAACATTGTGCCGCGGCACTTCTTCGCTCCACAGGTGCAAGGGCACTCGTCATCGTCGCCATCGTAGAGGCAATAGTCGTAGCAAAGCTCTTCTCCCGCAGCAATGTCCCGAATCGCCGTGATCCAAATGCGTCCGTCAATCTCCTCAGTCTCGCAGTTCGCGTCGCAGGAGTGGTTGATGAACATGGCGGTTCCGTGTCCATCGATGACCTGCGCGCCGTCCCCAATGGCAAACAGATAGGTGATAGGTTTATTTTCGTAGCGAAGGTCGGCCTCGTCCTTATCGATCAAGGGCCCGGTATATTCCACGACGCGCGTGCCTTTTGTGATGGGCGTGGTGGTATAGCAGCCAGCAGCATGAATCGAAGAGGAACGGATGATAAGGCCCATAGTGGAGTCGGAACGGAACTCATGGAGTATAGCAGTCTCGATGCCTCTTCGAGTGCGTCTCTTCTTATCACTCAAAACAGGGAAGTTACTGATCCAGCCCTTAAGCATTGCATTTGGGTGCCCATCCTCGCCGCGTTGTTTGCGGCCAGGGTGGGAGAAAATTGGTTCATTCCAATAGCGCCGGATCAATAGGCCAGGTTGTGCAAATGCGCTACCCAATCTTGCTTAAATGCGTTCAAAATAGAGTTATGGCTCGCTCAATGAGAATACGTCGGCTCGCACCCATATTTTTTGCGTGGTTATTTTTTGCAATGCATCCTGTGGAAGCATGGTGTCAACAGGGCAGCCAAAATTCCGATAGCAGTTCGCCCTCCACAGACAACCGGAAGTCCTCTGCTAAGAATCAGCCTGGATCCAGTCAGCCATCCGGCAAGACTGCTGCGTCCACGTCGAAATCCGATCGTTCTAAAAATCCGTCCGACGACAATGCGTTCCCTATGCAGCAATCGGAGGCTGCCGCCAAGTCCGGTTCGCAACAATCAGGAAGTAGTTCGGCAGCTTCCAAGTCAAGCACAGCGAAATCCGCCAAAGCCTCACCAGCGCAGGACAATCCGTTTCCGGAGGACCAATCTGCGGCTGCCGCGAAACAGAATGGCAGTCAAGGTGGTGGACAGTCTTCCAATACTTCGCAAAACAAATCCGCCGACCCTTCCGGCTACAGTTCCAGCGACGCTCATTTGCCGCCGCCCGATCTCGGGTTGGGAAAGAGCGCTCCCACCAGCAAAAAAATGGATTCCTTTACCCGCGATCAGACGCAGGATGGCCGCATCCACGACGATCTGAATGTCGCCGATTTCTACATGAAAAATGGGAACTATCGCGGCGCTTATATGCGGTATGAGGACGCGCTCAAGTTCGATCCGCAAAATGACACAGCGCTGTATATGATTGGTGAAGCCATGTGCAAGCAAAACATGACCAGCGATGCGATGGCGCAGTTCAAGCGCTATACCAAGACAAATCCGCAAGGAAAATACGCCAGAAAAGCCGAGAAAATGATGGTGCATCCCAGCAAGTGCATGCATAATTTTTAGCTAGAGCCCTGAGTCTGAAGTTCATTCAAAATTCAAGGACTCTCGTCAATCTCACCGATGAAACAGGCCCAGATACCATGCCAGTGCCGGCCTGCCGGCGAAGATTGCCAGAATTCCAGCTACCGCAAGAAAACTTCCAAACGCAATACGATCTTGTCCTCGCGCTTTGCGCCTTGCAACCAACACAATCGCGAAGATCGCGGCGCACAGCACAGCAATAAAATAGGCGAACAGGGCCAGCGGCAGTCCAAGAAACGCTGCAATCATCGCCAAAAGTTTTACATCGCCCATTCCAACGCCATCGCGGTGTCGCACAACACGATAGAGCAACCAGACCAGCAGCAGCATGGCCGCGGCGATGACGGCGTCTTCAAAGGTTTTCCACGCTACTACCCCGCGATGGGAAACACCGGGCGCAAAAACCTTCAACACCAAAGCGAGCAACACGCCGGTCAGCGTGAAGGTGTCCGGCAGCAGCATTGTTTGCGCGTCCATGACGGCCAATCCCAATAAAAGAAAACATGCGACGGCGTCGATGATCGTCTGCCACGTCGCGCCGGAATGCAAAACGCACGCAACGAACAAAGACGCAGTTCCCAATTCCACAAGCGGATACTGGATGGAAATAGGCGCGCCACAGTCCCGACAGCGGCCCCGCAACCATAGCCAGCTCAACACCGGGACATTGTCCCAGGGGCGGACCGGTGCGCCACATGCCTGGCAATGTGACTGCGGCGCAACGATAGAGGCATGCGCCGGCAGGCGGACGATGCACACGTTCAGAAAGCTGCCCAGCAGTAGTCCAGCGATCGGCGCCGCCACAATGAAAATGGAAAAAGAAAAAGACACGCAGCCGCAGTATACGCAGTGTGGAAGGATTGCCGCTAAGATGGTGAGAATGGATCCTTCCTCAAAAGCCACTATACCGGAAGACACCCAGCGCGGAGCAACGTCGCTGGAACAGGCATTTTCGCGCGCGGTCGCCATTATGGCACAGTTGCGCGCGCCAGGCGGCTGCCCCTGGGACCGCGAGCAGACGTTCGATTCCATCCGCCGTTATACGTTGGAAGAAACGTATGAGGTTATGGATGCCATAGAGCGCAAAGACTGGAACGGATTGAAAGATGAGCTTGGCGATCTGTTTCTGCAAGTGCTTTTTTATGCCGAGATGGCGCGGGAGGCGGGGTATTTCCAACTGGAAGATGTCATGGAAAACCTTAACGACAAATTGGTCCGTCGGCATCCGCACGTGTTCGCCCACCGCAACGGAGTTGAGAACTCAGCCCAGGTACTTGCAAACTGGGAGGAGATCAAAAAACAGGAGCGCGTTGATCGGGCGGGAGCGAAGGAAACCTCCTTACTCGACGCAATTCCGCGTGCTCTTCCCGCGCTGATGGAGGCCAGTAAATTGGGGAGCAAAGCTGCTTCCGTCGGCTTCGATTGGAAAACTGCCGCTCCCGTTTTCGACAAGCTGGATGAAGAGTTGAACGAATTGCGCGAAGCTGTCCTGGCGAACCAGAACGCCGCGCAGGAAGAGGAACTGGGGGATGTCCTGTTTACACTGGTAAATCTGTCGCGCAAGCTCGGCCTGCACTCGGAGCTGGCTTTGCGCGGAGCCAATGCAAAATTTCGAAGGAGATTTTCCGCAATGGAAGAATCTGCCGCTTCAAACCAACTAGACAAGCCATTGGAAGGACTCTCGTCGGATGAACTGGAAGAACTTTGGAATCGCGCCAAGATGCGCGAGAGAAAGGAACGGAATACGTGATGCAACCTTCTGCTTCTTTTATCGCAAATCATTCCATTGTGATCGGGAAAATCGACACCATCGACGGGTTGGAAAAGTGCGTTGAATTGCAACAGTCAGTGTGGCAATTCCGAGACCTGGATGTGATCCCCCGCAGAATGTTTGTTGTTGCGCGCGCGGTTGGCGGCCAGATCATCGGCGCCTGGGATGACGAAAAGCTTGTTGGTTACGCCCTTGCAATACCCGGCTTGCGCGATGGCAAGCCATACCTGCATTCGCACATGCTGGCCGTGCTGCCGGAATATCGAAATCGCGGCATTGGCATCAATCTGAAATTTGCGCAGAGGGAAGACGCATTGACACGCGGTATCGATTGCATGGAGTGGACGTTCGATCCAATGCAGGTCAAGAACGCATATCTGAATATCGAAAAGCTGGGGGCTGTGGTGCGCAGGTATACCCCTGATTTTTATGGCCCTTCCACGTCGCCATTGCACGGTTCTCTACCCACGGATCGGCTTCATGCTGAATGGTGGCTGCGTTCTTCGCGCGTGGAAAGCATCGTTGCCGGTCAATCGCTGCCAGAATACTCTATAAAGGACACTATTACTGTTACATATAAAAGAAAACACTCAGATGGTACACTCCAGCCATCAGCGGCCCCGCCTTTAGAATCACTTCTTCAGGTAAGAGAAAAATTTCTGGCTGCATTTTCTAAAGGTCTGGCTGTTTTGCGGTTTCAATCTCTCCCCGATCAAGACGCGCGTTATCTGCTGGGATCTCTGGGCGACAGTTAGATGGAAGCCCGGCAAGTGGTCAGCTTTGCAGAATTACGATAACTTTGCAGCCAAAATTGCAGGAGGTTTTTTTCCGTGAAGATCGACAGCGTAGTTCTCCGTGAGATCCGCATGCCGCTGGTCCGCCCATTTGAAACCAGTTTTGGCCGCACCACCGACCGCCGCATCCTGCTGGTGGAAGTGCAGTCCGAGGGCATAACGGGTTGGGGGGAATGCACGGCCGGTGAGCACGCAAGTTTCAGCGAGGAGTCTACGGACACAGCCTGGCTGATGCTTGCCAATGAATTGATTCCGGCGTTGCTGCGCGCGGAAATAAGTTCTCCTGGCTCCTGTCCCAGGGCCATGAATCATGTCCGAGGGAACCGCATGGCAAAGGCCGCGCTGGAAAATGCTGTTTGGGATGTTGAGAGTCAGCAGGCGGAAATGCCTTTGGCGGAGTTGCTGGGGGGCATAAGAGACAAGATCGTATGCGGTGTATCCATTGGCATTCAGCCGTCAGTGGGGCAGCTCTTGGATGTCGTCGAGACCGAACTGGCAGCCGGGTATCAACGCATTAAGCTGAAGTGCAAGCCGGACTGCGATGTCGAACTCTTTGAAGCTGTACGCAACCGCTGGCCAAATATTTTGTTGAGCTGCGATGCAAATGCCTCCTACCGACTCAAGGACCAGGAGCATCTCCGTTCCTTCGACGCTTTTCGTCTGCTGATGATCGAGCAGCCGCTATGGCACGACGATTTCTATTTCCATTCGCTGCTACAGCGCCAGTTGGAAACCTCGATTTGCCTGGATGAATCCATTCGCAATCGACGGGATGCGCTGGCGGCAATCGAAATGGAATCCTGCCGCGTCATCAACATCAAGCTGGGTCGAGTTGGTGGATTCAGTGAAGCGATTCGTGTGCACAACGTCACGGCGGAACGTGGCGTCCCTGTATGGTGCGGAGGTATGCTGGAGACAGGTATCGGGCGCGCGCACAACATCGCTCTTTCCTCGCTCGAAAACTTTATTCTTCCGGGAGACGTCTCGGCTTCCAGCCGATATTGGACAGAGGACATCATCGAGCCTGCTGTGGAAGTTTCGTCAAAGGGGGAGATAAAAATTCCGCAAGTCCCCGGACGCGGTTTTGAAGTCAAGCTGGATCGAGTGGAAAAACTGACAGTCCGCAGCGAACGTTTTCATGCGCGCAATCTTGCGCATGGCCACCCGACCACCCAACTGAAAGCTCGCGCATAGGATTCATTTTTCAGTTTGTATACGGCTTCAACGCAGGCTGCCATTGCAAGAGCCATTCGACTGCATCTCTGTAATGCCAGTCGGCAGGCACCGTATGGTAATCCGTTACAGTTTCGTCGGCTACAACATGCAGAGATTTCACCAGGAAGGCTTTCCCTTGCAAGTCCAGTTTTAGATGGGCCAACTGCCAACCGGCAGAGTTCGTCTTTTTCTGATCGATCAATATACTGCCCCCCGGATGCAAAACTCCTAACAGGCCCCACCCGAAATCGACAGCATGAAAGAGCTGGCCCTGGATGTGAATCACGCGCTCTTCTGTGGGGTCAATCCAGACCTCGCCGCGGATCGCCGTCAAAATACGTGCTTCTAAATCCGGCGGAGAAAATTTTGGATTTGGCGTAAATGTCATTCGGATCGCCACTCCCTGGCTCGTCTGCACAGGACCGGCATATTGATAGATAAACGCATCCGGCAGCAGTCGCATGATTTCGCCGATTCTGGACGCGTCACGATCCTCATGACGGCGGCGATGCGCCTGAATGGCCGGATCTGCCGCCAGCATTCGCAGTCGTTGGATCTCCGCATTCTGTTGATCGCGCGTCAAGGCGTGGCCGTCGATCAGGAACAATCGCGCAACACCGCCGTCGAGTGTCTGCACGATCTCTTTTGTAGTGTTTGTTCTCTCCGTGACCTTCGTAACTTGATAGCGCAACAGTTCATGATTCCTGTAGGTGCTTTCCAATTCATTTTGCGAAGAATTCCTCATCAGGCCCGCAGGGTCCGATTGCGCCAGTTGCCAGGATGTATTTTCCGGACCTAAAGATGGCGGGTCTTTCCGAGACGTAGCGAGGCTTTGTCCTGGATGCAAAATCCAGCAGATGCCAAGAACCAGCGAGTGCATGAAAAATCTGGACAGACGGAGATCATGCCGACCGTTTTTCTCGCCCGTCCACGGACGGAAGCGGCTGCTATGGAAGCTCTGTCCTGGAAAATGAAGCGTGATTTTCTGCCTCGAAGAGATGGCGAGGTACATACGTTTCACATTGACAGTTTACGATGGATAGAGGAAGACGGCGAAGGCTTAGCTCGACAAAGAAAGGCCGGCTAAGAGTTACCTTTGCTGGAAAAGTTCGACGTCGATAGCTGGAATTCGTCTAGCATATGTAGAACGGACACTGTGGATTTCGGACATTGAGGACAACGATGAGCGCCCTGTTTCAGCGTAACGAAGCACAGAAAAATCAGACCGCGAAGTGGGATTCCAACTCCTCTGCCCGTGTTCCGCGCCATTCCAGCGGATGGATGAAAATGCTGGCAAGGCTGAAAGCAGAGTCCGGACTTTGGGTACTGGACATCGGTCCTACATCTCCCAACAATATTAACTTTTTGACCAGCCTCGGACACAGCGTTTACATGGCGGACCTAGTCGATGAGGCGGTGAAGCCGGAATGGATGCTCCCCAAATCCGCCGATGAGGCCCAGGGCTATGATGCCGAGGGCTTTCTGGCAAAACACATGGACTTTGGCGACCGCAAATTCGACGTCATACTCTTGTGGGACACGCTGGATTACGTTCCCGGCCCGTTGGCGGAAGCCATCCTTGGCAAAGTGGCATCTGTTTTGTCGGAGCATGGACAGATTCTTGCATTTTTCCACTCTCGCATGTCGGGGCCGGAGACCGTATTTTGCCGCTACCATGTGCAGGATGGAGATACGATTCAAACGCAGAAAGGACCCAGCCATCCGGTGCTTCGCAACTACCAAAACCGTCAGATTGAAGGGTTATTTCAGTCGATCGGTTCCTCCCGATTTCTGTTGGCGAAAGACAATACGCGAGAGGTCGTCGTCAGCAGCCCATAAGTCGTGTGGCTCAGGCCCGTCGGGTGACGATCAGCGGGACACCATCGCGTGGACGCAAAGAAATTTGCGCGGAGAGTGCCAACTCCTTCGAGGCGCCGGCAGGGAATGTCAGCCGCCATTTGCGGACCACATCGGCAAGTACCAGGACGGCCTCCATCCAGGCGAAGTTCTCCCCTATGCAAACGCGAGAACCTGCTCCGAAAGGGAAGTACGCGTACCGCGGACGATTGGCGCTGATTTCCGGTAAAAAGCGATCTGGATCGAAACGCAACGGGTCCGGATAAAAACGCGGATCGCGGTGGATGGCAATCTGAGGGACCAAAAGAAGCGAGCCTGCTGGGATGGCGAGTCCACGATATTCATAGGGAACGGCCACGGCACGCGCGACGACCCACACCGGAGGGTAAAGACGCAGGGCCTCCGAAACTACGCGCTGGGTATAGCGCAGTCGCTCATAAGTTTCGGTTGCGTTGACGGGTACAGCCGCGAATACCCGCGCTGCTTCCTCAAAGACGCGTTCCTGAATCTCAGGATGCTGCGCCATCAAGAAGAAAATAAAGCTCAGACCATTGGCAGTGGTTTCATGTCCCGCTAATAAAAGGGTGAGGCACTCATCGCGAATCTGCCTGTCGTTCATGGCGCCAGTTCCGCCTTCGGTATCCTGGCTCGCAAGCAGCATCGAAAGCAAGTCGCCATGGTCCTGCCCGGAGTGCCTTCGTTCAGCAATCATGGAATAAATCATTGCGTCGAGTTTCTTTTGCGATTTTCGAATGCGCCGCGTGAATCCGAAGGGCATTTTCAGAACGAGTTGAGGAAACGGCAGAAAGGCAAGAGGAAGAAAACCCATAAAGGCGGTCACGGAGTCGGAGATCGTTTGCACCTCCGACGCGACATCCGTGTCGAAAAGGCACTTGCCTGTTATGCGCAGGGTCAGTTGCAGCATGGCTCGATGCATGTCGAGCGTTGTCCCGCTTTTCCACGCATCAGTCATCGCGCAGGCGAACTGCGACATGGTGTGGCCATACGCGGCGATCCGCCCACGATGAAACGATGGCTGCACCAGCCTGCGCTGACGCATGTGCAACGGTTCTTCGCTGGTCAGTAGTCCTTCACCCAGCACAAACTTTGCCCGCTGCATCACAATGCCCCGATGCTGCATGGCTGCGTCGCGTATCAGTACCTCCTGCACCATCTCCGGATGATTGAACTGGAAAACATGGCGACCGAATGCCTTATAGTGCACAATGTCCCCGAAGACGCGTGAGTTTTCCTGTAAAAATTCATGTGTACTGGGTCGTAACAGGCCGGGATTACGCAAGCGCGTCCAGTAACTCGGCCCTGCGGGGTATGTCGATGATGCTTTACGATTCGAAGGAATAGGTCCGCTCTCTGGATACACTTTTAGTCTGCGCGAAGCAAGCCAACATAGCTCACTGCATCTTATTAAAAAGTATTTTTTGCGAAAATCATAATGTAAAGGAGAATGCGATGCCGCACTTTCATGGAATGACACTACAGTGGTTGGGACATGCCAGCTTTCATGTACAGACAGCCCGTGGGACCTCGATACTGATCGATCCCTGGGTAGAGTCCAACCCTGCTTGCCCGAAGGACTGGAAGGCCCCGGAAAAGGTGGATCTTGTCCTATGTACGCATGGGCATGGCGACCATATCGGAGACGCGCTTTCCGTTGAGAAAAAATACCATCCTACATTTGTAGGGATTTATGAATTAGTCGGCTGGCTATCTTCCAAGGGTGTGAAGAAGACGGTAGGAATGAATCTTGGCGGTACGTTTCGTTTTCACGATGTAAATATTTCCATGGTGGAAGCTAAGCATTCTTCCAGTATTGAAGAGAACGGTACTTCGATCTACGCGGGGGAGCCAGCAGGATATGTTTTACGTGTAGACGGGGAGCCAGCCATCTATCATGCCGGCGACACAGCTCTGTTCAGCGACATGAAACTGGTTCGCGAGCTATATGCGCCTGACATTGCCTGTCTGCCGATCGGAGATCACTATACGATGGGGCCTCGCGCCGCGGCCATGGCTGCGAATTTCGTTGGTTGCAAAAAAGTAGTTCCTATCCATTACGGAACATTCCCAGCATTGACAGGGACACCAGCAGAATTGCGCAAGCATCTGGAAGGAACGCAAATTGAGGTTTTATCTATTGAACCAGGAGAAAGATTACAGTAGGGAAATTCAATTGGTTGCAGAGGGGATAAAAGGGCGGTTTACCGCCCTTTTATTGAAAGAGAACCACAAGACTATTTTGCTGCTTGCGGTTTGGATCCCTGCTGCTTCTTGCGTTCCGCCCACCGCTTCCGCATAGCATCTGCAATACGCTTTCGGCCTTCCGCGGATAAGCGACGCTTCTTCCGCTTAGGAGTAGACTTTGCGGCGGGAGAAGCGCCTTTATGTGTCGCCGCGGCTACCTTGGGACGGCCCTGACCGCGTTTCGATCCTCCACCAGTCAGGACTCTACGAGCTTCCTGAAGCCTGGCAATCTCTGCATCGATTTCTTGTATTACATGATTAAAATCCACAATTCCTCCAATATTCTTTCTCGAGCATTTGATCTGTATACTTCTACAATTCAGCTTAGTTATATCGCGAAAATATACTTACTCTACAACAATACAGAAACTATGGAGTGCTCTGCAAATTATTCATCCATGGGGTTATTAGGAAGCTAGCTCCTCCTATCTCGCTGACGAGCGATTAAGGTTCTGCGTGGGTGTCGGATTCTGGTGTTTTTACAGATGAAGGCAGGGCCGGCTGACTAACGTCCTCTACTCTTTCAAGGAGGTTTGGAACAACAGGATGACTGCCATGTACGGACTGCAATAGGCCCCGAAGAACATCCTGCTTGTTGTTTTTATATGCCACAGCCAGGCTGTCCAGAGCATAAGTCACAATGTCGCTATGGTGCAGATCCTGCATAGAAGGATCGCGCCGGAAGTTCAACCAAAGTTGATGCACTAATTCTATGTCCTGCGGCTGCAAAGCTGGAGCGTGCGGGCCGATATGGAATGACTTCGCCGTGCCATCTTGCAGAACGACATAAAACGTAAATTGCCGCTTTGGTTCCGGCAATGCTTCCCATGCCTGCCCGGCGTGGAAGGCCTGGTCTTCCGCTGTCATTCTTGTGGACAGGCCGCTGACGACAGTGGCTGCTTCCAGAGAGTTGGCAGTTTGAACCAGCGCCGCAAACGGGTCTCCGGCTGGGACCATCAACAATGAAATATGGCGTCCAAAATTTTCCGCCACCGCTACGGCTTGCGTGAACACCGTCTGTTCATGCTCCGTAAAGGCCTGCTGCGAGGCATCGATGTATTCCGGGCCACCGGCACCCATGACGCGGGCGGTCAGCACAACGACATCCTGTGTTTCTTCTGAACTGTGTTTGAGCGCCCATCGAAGGGCGCTGACCGATCTCGGATCGCGCATGGTAACAACGATGCAGCCAGGACGAATACGCAGACTCTCGCGACTGATGGTGTCGTCATTTTCGAGCTGAAAATGTTCTTTCATCTCCCGCGCAGTTGCAGCATGTCGGCGAACGTTGTCCTTTTCCGACAAGGTAAAAATGATATAGAAGGTAGCGGCGAAAATAACACCGCTGATGGTCGCCACTTCTTTCGTAAGCAGGTTGACAATTGCGGTACTCAATAGAACCAGAAATACTGAGAAAAGTCCTATAGGAAGTTCTGTTTTACCTATACGCAGATTGATTGGGACCTTCCATCCGCGCTCGCCATGGTATCGGTAGCGGAGCACCAGCATGGCCAGGCCATTGAAGGTGAAACTCCAAATTACGCCGAACGCATAGGCTTCACCGATGGTGATAATGTTGCCCCGGCTCAGGATGATGGTAGCTATCTGCAGTCCGGTAACCAGGTTGATGATGCGTGACGGGGTGCCGAATCTCTTTTGCGGTTTGCGGAACCAGTCGTGCAGAACACCATCTTCCGCGACGCGCATCAGCACCCCGGTAGAGCCGATGATGGAGGTGTTGATGCCTCCGGCGAGAATCAGAAAGCCGACAACAACAACAAATATTCGGAATGTTACACGCAGGGCCAGTGGACCTACCATGTACATAGCGATACCGGCGATCAGGTTATTGCCATATACAGAGACGCGGACATTATCGGGGATCAGCATGACTGCCAGCAGAGAAGCTCCACCGGTAAAGATCAGACTGTAGAGAGCGATAACAATTGCCGCGCGTTTGAGATTTTTCAATTTGGGATGCTGAATCTCTCGATTTACCTGGGCCAGTGTTTCCTCGCCACTCATGGCAAGGACGGTATGGCCGAAGGCCATCAATATGCCAAACAATCCAAATGTCTTGAGTAGGCCTGTATGTTTCAGGAAGCCGAAAGAGTCCGAAGTAAAGGTAAAGTTGGAAGGTATCGGCGCTGGGGGGAGATGCGCCCCTTTATAAAAAACCGAAAATATACCCCAGGCCATCATGATGAGCACCATGACGGTAGTGATCTTCATGACATCGACAGCTTTATTACTGGATGCTTCGATTCCTTTGACGTTCAACCACCAGTAATACACCGTCACCATAATGGCGAAAAATGCCGAGGTACTGTTTACCGGAAACTGCACGGCATGGATTTGGTCCGTCATAAACCAGCTTGCCAGAAGCTGGTGCCGCGCACAGATTTGCAAGAGTTCATTGAGCAGTCCAACTATGTACTGGCCCGCGGAAACGCCCGATACGGGTCCTGTCAGGATATAGTCGAACATCAGCGCGGAGACGCTGACCTTGGCGAACGTGCCGCCCAGGCCTTCCTTCACAATGCGGTAGACCCCCCCGCGTGTGAACATTGAGCAGCTTTCCACGTAAATCGCTCGCACCGCAAAGGAAAACAGCATCACGGCGAGGACGATCCACGGGGCAGATTTGCCAAAGTCCTGTTCTGCAATTCCTACGGCATAAAATGCGGAAGACGCCAGGTCATTCAGCACGACAGCAGCCGCGCTCCAAAAGGAGATAAATGTCAGCATCACGGTGGATGCGACGACCAGGCGTACTCGATTGGGCGGCGGGGCGGAAACGGTCTGTTCAGGCATGACTTGTGGGTTACTTTAGAACGCGCTTTCGGCTTGACAAGAAGTGTTGCGCGGTTCTATCTGGACAAGCCTACCTGCATGAGTGTAGGTGCGTATGGGTGTCCAGTCAATTGCAGATAGAAAGCGTGTGTAAGGTAAAAATGTCCGCAAGTCCGTTTAGTCATTCTTGCTGAAGAGCTCGTGCATGTCTTCAGCAAAGCTGATGACAATAACGACAGCGGAACCGACTCCGCCCACCAGGAACATTGCTACCAACACATGATCGAGCAGTTTCAAAAGCGCATGCATTTCCAAAGTGTACTGCGGACTGCCAGCGTTGTGCATGACCCGATAGATAAATTTGACATATGCGCTTGCATTCGTCGCATCGAGTGTTAGACTTCACCCGATGCGCGCAGGATCGAAGTTGAGTTGGTTGCTGGCGGCTGAGAGCGCGATTTTGCTGGTGCTGCCATTCCCCGTGGCTGGCCCGCTTCCGCATTGGCGCGCGGAATTGGCTTGGGTTGCGCTGGTTCCGCTGCTGATTGCGCTGCTTGTTCGCGGGAACGGCTTCGGCGTGGCGCGTGTAGCGCACAATACGCTTCTCGGATACTTCTGCGGGATACTCTGGTACGGCGGAACGTGTTATTGGATTCAGTCCACCATGCAGCTTTACGGGAACCTTTCTCCGTTTGTTGCGGACATCATGCTTTTTCTGTTTTGCCTTTTCCTTGGCCTCTACTTCGCGCTCTTTGCGTTGCTCGTCAGCCTTACCCAACGCGCGACAGGGAACACAGCTTATACCCTGCTGCTTACCCCATTTCTTTGGGTCGCGATGGAGCTGGCATGCGCGCGTATTACCAGCTTTCCATGGGACCAACTGGGTTATTCGCAAATAGACAATCTGCTGCTGACAAGGCTTGCTCCGTGGACCGGGAACTACGGAATATCGTTTGTCATCGTTGCAGTGAACTGTGCCATTGCATGTTTTTTTCTTTTGAGAAGCTGGAAGGCTCGGCTGGTCCCTGTATCGATTGCGGTAGTGCTTGTGGCCGGAGCTTACAAGGGCTTTACCTGGCCCGCCCCCCATGATCCTACCCATGCCGCCGCCATGTTGCTACAGCCCGATTTGGACGTGGGCAGCGGAAATAATTGGTCGCAGGAGTTCTTCGATATCCAGATGCAGCGTTTTGCTACATTGAGCGAGAACGTCTGCAACCCTTATTTTGCGGGACTGCCGACTCCAGCCACTCTGTTGGTCCATCCTGAATGCAAGCCGCCGCGACCCGCGATTCAATTGATTCTCTGGCCGGAGTCGCCTGCGCCGTTTGAGGACAGCGACCCACGCTTTCAACATTGGATCTCCGCACTGGCGGAAGATGCCCATGCTCCCATGATCGTCGGCGACATAGCTGTGGTGCGCGACACAGTACAGCCGGGAAATTCCGTATATAACTCGGCGGCCTTCGTCACCCCAGATGGCACTTTTGTCGGACGCTACGACAAAATGCATTTGGTCCCCTTCGGAGAATATGTGCCATTTCAACAACTCCTGTCGTTTGCCGGGTCCCTGACCAGAGAGGTCGGCCAGATGACCCACGGCAAACTACGTACGGTATTTGCTGAAGGCGGCCACCGCTATGGCCCGTTTATTTGCTATGAGTCGATCTTCGCCGACGAGGTGCGCCAGTTCGTCCTGCTCGGCGCGGACGTGCTCGTAAATATTTCCGACGATGGCTGGTATGGCGACACCAGCGCGCCCTGGCAACATTTGAATATGGCCAGAATGCGGGCCATCGAGAATGATCGTTGGCTGCTGCGCGATACCAACAGCGGCATTACAGCGGTGATCGATCCCTACGGTCGTGTGCTCCAAAGCGCTCCGCGCCATGTGCGGACTTCCTTGTTTGTCGGATTCAACTATGTCTCGTCCGAGACCTTCTACACGCGTCACGGCGATCTTTTTGCCTGGCTCTGTGCCATAATCGCAATAGTTCTCGCTGTCGATGGCGCCTTCCAGAACCACCATCGAGCAGCTTGAAAATCCTATTCCAAGACTGATCTGCCAATGCTCGATGATTTAGAGTTTGCCTACATCCCGATAGAGCAAAAAGTGCGCGATCTGCAGGAGTATCTTTGACGCGGAACGCCTGCGCAGAGAACTTGCTTCCATTGAAGAAAAAGTAGCCAATCCAGCCATCTGGTCGAACCCTGCTGTTTCCCAACCCTTGATGCGCGAGCGCAAGCGGCTGGAATCCCTGTTGGCGGACGATGCGGAACTTCGTCGTCGAAGAGAAGACATTGCCGCATATTTCGAGCTTGCGCGAGAAGGCGAACAGGTAGAGCCCGACTTGCTGCGCGAGATTGAAGGCCTGCGGAATTTCTCCGAGGTGCTTGAATCGCGCACCATGTTGTCGGAAGAGACCGATCCGCTGAACGCCATCGTCACAGTGCATCCCGGGGCCGGTGGCACGGAGTCGCAGGACTGGGCCGAGATGCTGCTGCGCATGTATCTGCGCTGGGCCGAGCAACAACACTTCAAGACCGAGATCAACGACTATCAGGACGGAGAAGAGGCTGGCATCAAGTCCGCGACGTTCACCATCTCCGGAGAGTAAGATCGGAA
>JAKAYS010000045.1 GCA_021826695.1 Acidobacteriota bacterium
GACAACAATAAAAACCAGGGACAGACAAACAACCAGCAAAACAATAATGATTCTCAGCAGCAACAATCTCCTCCGAATGAGAGTCCCAATTAGAAGCGTGTAATTAAAATCGCACTGATCGTCTTGCATAAGCAGACCATAGAGAGGGACAAATATGGCGGAATTGACTCAGCCAGAAAAAGTGAAGGATCCCGTATGCGGCATGAGTGTTTCGCCGGAGAGGGCAAGGGCCAGCGCCGTCCATGCTGGGACTTCCTATTACTTTTGCAGTCAGGGTTGTCACGATAAGTTCTTGCAGTCGCCGGAAAAATATCTGGCCCCGCGAACACAGCCCATGCTCGCGAACACAGGCATGACGCGCCACACCGATGAAAAACCGGCCAGCCCCTATCGCGCGACAGACTACATTTGCCCCATGGACCCAGAAGTCCATGCCAATGCCCCGGGACCGTGTCCCATCTGCGGCATGGCGCTCGAACCAGCCCAGTACTCCCTGCGGACGGACGTAGTGGAATATACCTGCCCCATGCACCCGGAATTCTCGCTGCCCGAGCCACAGAATTGCCCGATTTGCGGCATGCCGCTGGAGCCACGCGTGGTGTCGGTGAAGGAGGCGAATCCTGAACTGGAAGACATGACGCGGCGTTTCAGCGTGGCTGTGGTGTTGACCCTGCCGCTGATTGTACGCATGGTGCTCGGTCTTCTACAGAACGAGGAATTTGCCACTATTCTGACCAGCCCTTTTGCCGAATGGATGCAATTGATCCTGGCGTCCATGGTGGTGCTGTGGTGTGGCTGGCCATTTCTGGAGCGAGCCTGGAACTCCGTGCTCACCCTGCGTTTGAACATGTTTACGCTGATCGGACTGGGGGTTGGCGCAAGCTACGCATATAGCGTGGCCCTGCTGGTCCTGTCGCACCGCCTGATGCCCGGCCTTCGCGATGAAGAGGGGTCGCTCCACCTTTACTTCGAGCCAGCTGCGGTCATCACCACGCTCGTTTTACTGGGCCAGGTGCTGGAATTGAGGGCGCGCAGCCAGACAAATTCCGCGCTGAAGTCCCTGCTGAATCTCGCTCCGAAGACTGCCCGCCTGGTACATCCGGATGGCAAGGAAAAAAATATTCCGTTACAGCAGGTGCAGGTTGGGGACCTGCTCCGCGTGCGTCCCGGCGAGCGGGTTCCGGTAGATGGCGTTGTGCTGGAAGGTACCAGCAGCGTGGATGAGTCCATGGTCTCCGGCGAACCCATCCCCGTTGAAAAAGTGCCGCAGAGTCCGCTCATCGGTGGCACAATCAATGCCAAAGGCGGCCTGCTGATGCGTGCCGAACGTGTGGGTAGCGCCACATTTCTCGCCCAGGTTGTTCGTATGGTCGGCGAGGCGCAGCGCACGCGCGCTCCCATTCAAAAACTGGCCGATACGGTTTCGAGCTGGTTTGTCCCTGTCGTGGTGCTGGTCTCAATCGTCACTTTCATTGCCTGGTACCACTGGGGACCTCATCCTCATTTTCGGGATGGTCTTGTCAATGCGGTCGCGGTGCTCATCATCGCTTGCCCCTGCGCTCTGGGTCTCGCAACCCCTATGTCCATCATGGTAGGCATGGGCCGCGGAGCACAGGCGGGCGTTCTGGTGCGCAATGCAGCCGCGCTGGAGACCCTTGCACGGGTCAAAACGCTGGTTCTCGACAAGACAGGTACGCTGACTGAAGGAAAACCCCGGCTGACGCAAATCGTAATGCTAAAAGAGCAAGAGGAGCAGGAAATCTTGCGGCTGGTGGCAAGCCTCGAACGCTCCAGTGAACATCCTCTGGCCGGTTCTATTTTGCGGGCAGCGGAGGAACGGCATCTTACTCTGTCTTCAGCGCAAAACTTCCAGGCCACTCCCGGGAAAGGCGCATCTGGAACGATCGACGGCCACAGCATCGTTGTGGGCAATCTGTCTCTGATGCAGGAGCACAGCATCCCTGTCGCAGATGGGGAAACTCGCGCTGCCGAACTGGCCCGCCAGGGCGCGACCCTCTTGTACGCAGCCGTGGATGGAAGCCTTTCAGCGCTATTGGCAGTCTCCGATCCGATCAAGGCATCCGCCCGCGAAGCCATTCGGCAGCTCAAAAAAGACGGCCTGCGCATTGTCATGGTGACTGGCGATACACGAACAACCGCCGAGGCCGTAGGCCGCGAGCTGGGCATCGATCAGGTGGAGGCAGGCGTCTTGCCTGCGCAGAAAGCGGAAGCCATCCAGCGCCTGCGCAAGAACGGCCCTATTGCAATGGCGGGAGATGGTGTCAACGATGCGCCAGCCCTCGCCCAGGCGGACGTGGGGATCGCCATGGGAACAGGCACCGATGTCGCCATCCAGACCGCCAGCATCGTGCTGGTGCGTGGCGATCTGAGCGGCCTGGTGCGCGCCCGCAATCTGAGCAAAGCCACAACCACCAATATTCGCCAGAACCTCTGGTTTGCTTTTCTCTACAACACGCTGGGAATTCCCATCGCCGCAGGAGTCCTGTATCCATTCTTCGGACTGTTGCTGAGTCCGGTGATTGCCAGCGCTGCCATGATGTTGAGCTCGGTTTCCGTCATCACCAATGCTTTGCGGCTGCGCCATATAAGACTTTAACGGCATGCCGGAACCTGCTGCGGCTATGCTATTGCTAAAATCAATGCATACCGATGAAGTGCCCCTATTGTGGATTCACGCAGGACCGTGTCGTTGACTCGCGCGAAAGCAAAGAAGCCGACTCCATTCGTCGTCGCCGCGAATGTGAGCGTTGCGAGAAGCGCTTTACCACCTATGAGCGGCTCGACGAAATCCCTTACATGGTCATCAAGAAAGATGGCCGCCGGGAAAAATTCGAGCGGCAAAAGGTCTTGAGCGGTCTGCTGCGCGCCTGCGAAAAACGCCCCGTGCCCGCCGCACAACTGGAATCCATTGTCAATCAGGTGGAAAGCTTTGTGGTGGACTCCGCAGAGCGCGAGCGCACCTCGGTCGAAGTGGGCGAGTTGATTATGGCCAAGCTGAAGACACTCGACACGGTTGCGTATATCCGTTTTGCCTCCGTCCATCGCGACTTCAAAGATGTCGACGAATTCAAGTCCGAACTGGAATCCCTTTGAGTCGAAGTCTCACGAAAACTGCACAGTAGCCCCGAGGAGAAGCATCGCATGACCGTACAGTCCGCTACAGCCGAACACCAGGTCACGTTGATCCCAGGCGATGGCATTGGCCCGGAAATCACCCGCGTCGTGGTCAGAATTCTGGAAGCTACCGGCGTGAAGTTCCGCTGGGAAGAATCTCTGGCTGGCGCGGAAGCTTACGAGCGCTATAAGGAGTACATTCCGAAGGAACTGTACCTGTCCATCGACCGCAACCGCGTGGCGTTAAAGGGACCTGTCACCACTCCGATAGGTGGCGGCTTCACATCCATCAACGTTACACTGCGGAAGTACTTCGAGCTGTACGCCAACTTTCGCCCTATCCAGAATCTTCCCGGCCTGCCCACGCATTATCCCGGCATCGACCTGCTCATCATCCGCGAGAATACGGAAGGAGAATATGTTGGCATCGAACATGAAGTGGTGCCCGGCGTGGTCGAGTCGATCAAGATCATCACAGCGAAAGCCTCGACCCGCATCGCTGAGTTTGCCTTCGCCTATGCGCGTCAGCATGGCCGCAAGAAGATCCACTCCATCCACAAAGCCAACATCATGAAGATGTCCGACGGCCTGTTTCTGCGCTGCGCCCGCGATGTCGCGAAGAAATATCCCGACATCGTTTATGGAGAGCATCTTGTCGACAACACCTGCATGCAATTGGTGACCAATCCTTACCAGTACGACATGCTGCTGCTGGAAAATCTTTACGGCGACATCATCAGCGATTTGTGCGCGGCGTTTGTCGGTGGCCTGGGCTTGGTCCCCGGAGCCAATCTCGGCGAAGATTGCGCGATTTTTGAGGCGGTCCATGGATCGGCGCCAGACATCGCGGGCAAGAACATTGCCAACCCGACAGCACTGTTGCAGTCCGGGGTACTGATGCTTCACCACATCGGAGAAACCGACGCGGCCAATCGCCTGCACCGCGCCATTGAAAAGGTCTACGAAAGCAAGCAGTCGCTGACGCGCGATGTGGGCGGCACCGCCGGAACGAACGAGTTCGGGGATGCCGTGATCGCGGCGCTCGAGAATTGAGCAGTCGGGCTGAGGGGGACAAGTATTACGATGTCGGCAAAACAGTATGTACGTGCTGCGTGGTCAATTGTAGCGGTCCTCATTTTTTCCGCGGCAGGCTGCAATAAAAACACCACAACCCATCAGTCCGCTGCATCCACACCACAAACGGTCACATACACGCAGATTGATCCCGCCACTTCCGGCGCCATTTCTGGCACCGTCCGCTTCACCGGCAAAGCGCCAGCGCCCATCGCCATCGACATGGCGCAGGACCCGGCGTGCGGACTGGCAAGCAAAATGCCCAACAATACGGAACAATATGTCGTGCATGACGGCAAGATGGCGAATGTTTTTGTGTACGTCAAAGACGGTCTGGGCAATCGCGTCTATATGCCGTCAAGCACGCCGGTCGTTCTCGATCAAAAAGGCTGCCGCTATGTTCCGCATGTTGTCGGCGTAATGGTGGGGCAGCCCGTTGAGTTTCGCAACAGCGACCCGACCATGCATAACGTCCACATTGTTCCGCCGGGTGATCGGGACGCTGCCGGGTTCGATATTTCGCAGCCTCCCATGGGCGGAACGCAGCAGCATGTGTTTCACACAGCAGGGTTGATGGTTCCCGTCCGCTGCAACAATCACCCATGGATGGAAGCCCTTCTGAACATCGCGGCCAACCCGTTTTTCGCGGTCTCCGGCTCCGACGGCAAGTTCACCATCACCGGCCTGCCCCCGGGAAACTACACGCTGGTCGCGGTGCAGGAAAAGCTCGGGACGCAGACACAAACCATCACTGTGCAGAGCAAGAAAACAGCCGAAGTAAATTTTACCTTCAAAAAATGATGCATCGAAGATACGCATAGCCGCGCACACTGCTGCTATAACTGAAATAATTAAGTTTCCATGCAAACCAAACACAAAGTAGGCATTCTTGGCGCGACCGGGATGGTCGGTCAGCGATTTATCCAACTTCTGGAGGACCATCCCTGGTTTCAGGTGACGTGGTTGGCTGCGAGCGATCGCTCCAGCGGCAAATCCTATGGCGAAGCCGCGCGCTGGAAGCTGGACACACCGCTGCCCGCCTCGATTGCTGCGCTTCCGGTCTCGCCCGCCAGTCCAGAAAATGCTCCGAGCATCATTTTTGCCGCGCTCGATACGGACATCGCGCGCGATCTTGAGCCGAAATTTGCCGCCGCTGGCTGCGCGGTCATTTCCAACTCCAGCGCGTTTCGCATGCAGGCAGATGTTCCGCTGGTCATACCCGAAGTCAACGCGGACCACCTGGCGCTGACCTCGCACCAGAACTGGAACCCCCCTGCAACCTCAGCCCGGCGCGGTTACATTGTCACCAATCCCAACTGCTCGGCCATTGGGCTGGTGTTGGCGCTCAAGCCGCTGGCGGAGCGTTTCGGACTGCGCGCTGTTTTTGTCAGCACCATGCAGGCCGTCAGCGGAGCGGGCTATCCCGGCGTACCGTCGCTCGACATTCTCGGCAACGTCGTTCCCTTCATTCGCAATGAAGAAGAGAAACTCGAAGCGGAGACGCAGCGATTGCTGGGCAAACTGGAAGGCAATCGGGTCATTCCGCTGGACGCCCGCGTGAGCGCGCACTGCAATCGCGTCGCCGTCGAAGATGGCCATACAGAAAGCGTCAGCATTCAACTCGCGACCAAGCCCAGCCGCGAAGAGGTCCTCGACGCATGGCGGGAGTTTCAACCGCTGCGAGAAAAAAATCTTCCCTCCGCGCCGTTGCAGCCGGTGGAGTATGCCGCAGCCGAAGACCGTCCCCAGCCACGGCTGGACCGCATGCGCGGACGCGGCATGACCGCCACCGTCGGACGTTTGCGGCCCTGCTCCCTGCTCAACTGGAAGTTTACCGTCCTGTCGCACAACACCATTCGCGGCGCCGCTGGCGCTGCCCTGCTGAATGCGGAGCTTTTGGCCTCGCAAGGCAAGCTGTTGCCATCGGTGTCGTCATCATGAAGATTGTGGTCATGAAGTTCGGCGGCACTTCGGTAGAAAGCCCCGCCTCCATTGCGCGCACCGCGGAAATCGTGGAAGGTCGCCGCGCAGGGGGGTTGTCGCCAGTAGTCGTCGTCAGCGCCATGGCGAAGGTGACGGACCAGTTGCTGGCCGCCGCTGCTACCGCCGAGCGCGGGGACCGCACTGGCGCGCTCGCCATCAGCTCCCGCCTGCGCAATCGCCATCTGGATGCCGTGTCGGCGCTTTTGAAGGAACAAGCGGTAGGAACGATCCACGCTTGGATGGAAGAACAATTTCAAGCGCTCGATGACCTGCTGCGCGGCCTGGCCGCCGTGCAGGAACTGACCCCACGCACAATGGACCTTGTCGCCTCCTATGGCGAGCGTCTCTCCAGCCGTATGGTGGGCGAATTCTATGCGCAATGCGGTTTGAACGGAACTCACATCGACGCGCGCACCTGCATTGTGACAGACGCGGAGCATGGCAAAGCGACGCCGCTCGAAGACAAGATTGAGCGGCAGCTTCGTTTCACCGTCCTGCCACTGGTCGAGCAGGGCCAGGTTCCAGTCCTGGGCGGATTTATTGGCGCCACCGAGACTGGCATCACCACCACACTGGGACGCGGCGGCTCCGACTACACCGGCGCGCTGATTGGCCGCGGACTCAATGCCCACGCCATCGAAATCTGGACCGACGTCAACGGCATCATGACCACCGATCCGCGCGTTTGTCCGGAGGCGTTGCGGGTCAAGACCATCAGTTTTGAAGAAGCTGCCGAACTCGCCTATTTTGGCGCGAAGGTGCTGCATCCCGCGACAATCCTGCCCGCGGTGCAAAAAAACATTCCTGTCTGGGTACTCAACTCCAAAGATCCCGCGAACCACGGCACGCAGATCACCGCAATCGCCTCCCACTCGCGCACGCCATTTAAATCCATCGCCATCAAACGCAAGCTCACCATCATCGACGTGGTGGCCAGCCGCATGTTGATGACGCATGGCTATCTGCGGGCCATCTTTGAGGTCTTCGACCGGCACAAATGCGTCGTCGATATGGTGTCCACCTCTGAAGTGAGCGTATCGTTGACTGTGGACTCGAATGAACGCCTGCCTGCCATTGCCGCCGATCTCAGCCAGTTGGCCGACGTGAAGTACGAAGGCCAGAAGGCCCTGATCTGCATGGTCGGCGAAAACATTCGTGGGCAGCATGGCATAGCGGCGCAGGTTTTCTCCGCCATTCGCCACGTGAATGTGCGGATGATTTCCCAGGGCGCTTCCGAGATCAACATGAGTTTTATGATTGAGGAAGAGGATGTCGAAGAGGCAGTCCGCTCTCTGCACCGGCATTTCTTTCGCGATCCCGATCCGGAGATTTTCGACGTAACGGCGCGGGACGCTCTTGCCGGTGTCTCCGCCACCAGTATGAAGAGTTAGATTGGTATGAAGAGTACGAAAAGTTAGATTAGATTGGTTGAAAGATACGCTAGTTGAAAATAAGGCCCGTCATTCTGAGCGCAGCGAAGAATCCAGATGATATTTGCTTGGCAAGTTCGGCTATCACCCTCTGGACTCTTCGCTGCGCTCAGAATGACTCCCATACGGATTTGTATTGCACCGACAGGCAATCTGCTCTAGCGGCGGGGCTCCAAGGAGAGTAAGTCCATGCGCATTTTGATCTTAGGCCGCGGAAAAACAGGACGCGTCGTCGCGGAGATTGCACGCGAGCGCGGACACAGTGTTCAAGTGCTGGATGCGAAAGAAAACGAGGACGCTGGCTCGCTGACACCACCGAGCCTTGCAACCTTTGAAGTGATTCTCGACTTCACCACCCCGGAAGCTGTGATTCCCAACCTGCGGGCCTGTCTGGCGACCGGCGCTAAGGTCGTCGTCGGCACCACCGGCTGGTACAGCCATCTGGACGATATGCGCAAACTCGCCATGCGCAAGGATGCGGGGCTGCTCTATTCCGCCAACTTTTCCTTTGGCGTGCAAATGCTGTATCGACTGGCCAGACAACTTGGCAACGAAGCGCGCGGCTATCAATTCAAAATCGACGAGACCCATCACATTGAAAAAGTAGACTCGCCTTCGGGGACCGCGCTGGAGCTGCAAAAAATTCTGTCCTCCACGCCGTATGGAGTGTCCGCCACCATCGATGCCCATCGAACCGCCGACGCCATCGGAACACATCGGCTCCAGGTCGGCTCAGCGGACGAGCTTCTCGTGGTGGAGCACCAGGCGCTTTCGCGCCGCAGCTTTGCCTATGGGGCGGTGCGCTCCGCGGAATGGCTCGCCAAGCGGACCGGATGCTACGACTTTCAGGACGTGTTCACGCAAATTCTTGCCTAACCACACACAACAAGTTCAATTGCGTACCGTTTATGCACAACCGCGTTCGTTGTAAACTACAAGGATATGGAGCTTTCAGGTTGCGGTACAGCGCTCGTAACGCCGTTTCTGGATAACGGAGACGTAGACGAGATTGCCTTTAGAAATCATGTTCGCTGGCAGGTGGAAAGCGGGATCGACTTCCTGGTTCCCACCGGTTCCACCGGCGAGGCCTGCTCTCTAACAGAAGAAGAGTGGCTGCGTGTCGTGCGCCTGGTCATCGACGCCTCGGAAGGCCGCGTTCCTGTTTTTGTCGGTTGCAGCCATAACACTTCGCGCCAGGCCATTGCGCGCGTGCGCAAGTTGCAGGCCATCCCCGGCGTCACCGGCGTCCTCACGGCAAATCCGTATTACAACAAACCCACGCAGGAGGGACAGTATCAACACTTTCGCGCCATCGCTGAGGACACCCATCTTCAGGTCCTGATCTACAACATACCCGGACGAACAGGAGTGAACCTGCTGCCGGAAACCACGGCCCGCCTGGCCGAAATTCCCAACATTGTCGGGATCAAAGAATCGAGCGGCAATCTGCAACAGATCACAGAGGTCGTGCATTCCGTTCCGCAACGTTTTCACGTTTTCGCTGGCGATGACAATCTTGCGCTGCCGATTCTCTCTGTTGGAGGCGCAGGCGTTATTTCCGTAGCCGCCAATGCCATCCCCGCCGAAATGTCGCAGATGACGACGGCTGCGCTGGAAAATGACTGGGTGTTGGCGCGGCAGTTATATCGCAAATATTACCGGCTGATTGTTGCGAATTTTGCTGAACCGAATCCGCAACCCATTAAATGTGTACTGGCCATGATGGGCCGCATTCAGGAAGTCTACCGTCTGCCCATGCTGCCCGTGCTGCCGCCAACCCGCGCTCACCTGGAAAAACTGGCCGAGGAGCTTGGCCTTCTGGCGCACACACATGCGGCCGGCAATTTGCGTATGGCCTAGTCCGTGCCGCCCGGCGGCCTTCAACCATGGCGGCAGAACTCTTCAAAGACAGGAGACCTCGTGTCTGCATCCACTCTGGAAGCTCACATTGAATCCGCATTTCAGCTTGGCGCAGAGGCGGTCGATTCTCCTGAGGCCGTTGCGGCTTTCTACCAACTGCGCGACGGCCTGACCCACGGCTCCATTCGCGCTGCGGAGCCGGATGCGAACGCACCCCATGGCTGGCGGGTAAACGCCTGGGTCAAGCGCGGCATTCTGCTGGGCTTCCGCATCGGCCACATGATAGAGTCTGGCGCCTATTTTTCCTTTGTCGATAAACACACCTATCCGGCGCAGCGCTTCACCCTTAAAGAACAAGTTCGCATCGTGCCCGGCGGCTCCATCGTGCGCGTTGGAGCATACCTGGCGCCGGGCGTCGTCTGTATGCCGCCCATGTATGTGAACGTGGGCGCGTATGTCGGCGAACGCGCCATGATCGACTCCCATGCTCTGGTCGGCTCCTGCGCGCAGATCGGGCGCAATGTTCACTTAAGCGCCGCCGCGCAGATTGGCGGCGTGCTGGAACCGGTGAATGCCAGCCCGGTCATTCTGGAAGATGATGTGCTGGTCGGCGGCAACTGCGGTGTGTATGAAGGCACTCTGGTCCGGCGTCGGGCTGTCCTTGGCGCGGGAGTCATCCTGACCCGCGCAACTCCGGTGTTCGACATCGTCCGGGGCGAGATTCTTCGCGCAACAGACGATTCGCCGCTGGTGATTCCAGAGGGCGCGGTCGTGGTGTCTGGCGCGCGCTCCATCACGCGCGGCAAGGCCGCCGAGTGGGGCCTGAGTCTCTATACCCCCGTGATCGTTAAATATCGCGACGAAAAGACAGAATTGTCGCTGGAATTGGAAGACTTGCTGCGCTAGACGGTTCAAGCGATCGGGGTGCCAGCCTCGATTTTGAGACTTGGGCGACAATGTCCGGATCGCCGCGCGGGCGCTGGCTGACCACGGCAATCTCATCCTACTGATCCGCCCTTAAGCATTGCATTTGGGTGCTCCACCCTAAGCTGCGTTGTTTGCTGCTAGGGTGGGAGAAAATTGGTTTATTCCAATAGGGCCGGATCACAGCGGATTGATGGTCAGTGTAGCCGGATGTTAAAAGAGTCATTCTGAACGGAGGTCGGTCGCCGCAGCGACGCGACCGAAGTGAAGAATCCAGAGAATGTTTGCTTGGGTTGCGTTGCCATCACCCTCTGGATTCTTCGGTTGCCCCTCCGCGGCGGGCAGGCGCGGCGACCTCAGAATGACACACCTTATTTTTGATTGCGGTATCCGTAAATCCTCTCAGTGCAAACCGCAAGATCCTTCGTCGAAGCTTACCCTGAGCGAAGCCGGAGGGTCTCAGGACGACATACCTAACATAAGCTATCCACCAAATAGGAGGACCGCTCTAATCATCCCACCCAATGCACTCTTATGCACTTGCGCGCACGACACTCACCACGGTGATGTCGTCCTCCTGGCCGAACTTCTGGGCGGCTTCCGCAATCACCGCTGCTGGTTGGTTGCCGATCTGCTGCGCGCGTTCGAAGCCGAAGAGTTCCTTCTGCTCGTTCTGCGCTTCCACAACGCCATCGGTCATGAATGTGAGCCGGTCATTTTCGCATAGCCGTAAATCTGTTCGCGAGAACTCGGCGGCTTCGATAATCCCCAGCGGCAGACTGCCTGCGATGGCGATTTCTTTCCCATTCAGATACGGCGCGAGATGACCCGCGTTGGCTAGGGTCGTTTCGCCATTCGCGGCAATGTGCGTCACCACGCAGGTGGCGAAGTGGCCCTGCATGCGCCCGCAGAGACGGCGATTCAGCGCCTGCAGAATGGCCATGGGTTCCTGCGTAGTCTCTGCAACCATGCGGATCGACCCCACAATCAGCGAAACCAACATGGCCGCCTTCAATCCCTTGCCGCTGACGTCGCCGAGGACGATGAGGATACTGCCATCGGCGGAATGCGGAATAATCTGGAAGAAATCGCCGCCCACCTGCTGCGCCGGGCGATATTCGCTTTCCAGCGTAAAGCCGGGGACGACCGGCAGCGCCTCCGGAATCAGCATCTGCTGCACCTGTCGTGCCTGCTCAATCTCCTGCTTCCACTGTTCGCGCTCCCGCTGCGATTGCAGAAACCGCCGCAGCATCAACACCGTGATAATCGCCAGAGAAGGCACAGTGCCAATCTGGGCCAGCGGAATGTGGATTCCGAAGAGCGAAAAACCCGTCGGTATATGCAGTGCCGCCAACTGCCGAACGTTCCTTGAAATTCCTACCAGCAACACCGCTGTCAATGCCAGCCAGCCCTCAGCCCGATTCCGGCGAATGCCCTGGTAACTCACCCAGACCAGGACGACTCCAAGCAGCAGGTTGAGCACCTCTGCAAGTGGCGAGAGCCAATGAATGGTATGGACGGGAACCACGCGGCCATAAAGCGGTGGCTGCTGCATGGCCGTCGCTATCGCAAGCAGCAATACCACTGCCCCGGTGAAGCGATACAGCCAAGCCATCTGAACGGTGCGTTCGAGGTGGAACCAATAACTCCAGAAAAGGATCCACACGCCGATCTGTAGCGGAGGCAGGACTGCAAATAACGTGAAGGAAGTCTCAGGAATCCATGTCGTATAGACCGACATCTGAAGGAAAAGCAGGAAGACGAGACTGATGGTGCAGCTGATGCCCAGCCAGAGATATGCAATCTCATTACGATCCAGAGCAAAGAGAGAGAAAGCGATCAGGATGGCGAGCGGCTGAATTGCCAGTTCAAATAACGCGCTACTTCCACTGAGATGGACGGCGTACTGGTTCAAGCGCAGCAGATCCAGAATAATTCGGGAATGCCCCAGGGCTGGGGGGCCATGCAACCCACCGGCATCCGGCAGCAAAAGTGGCGTGGCGGCGTCCATCCACATGCGGATCGCGATGGTGACTGGCGAACTCGCAGCGATGCCGCTGGGCAGAGAAAACGCCCGGGGCTGGCTGTAATAGTAGGCAACACCCCGGTTGCTGAATTTGCCGAACTCTCCGGCAAGCTGGCCGTTGACGTATAGCTGGTAAGCGTCGTCAACATCGTCCGGCATGCGAATTGCGAGCCGCCGATTTGCGCCTTGCGCCGCACTCGAGGCATTCTCTTGAACAATATTGACCCGCAGTCGGTACCACGCGTAACCGGAGTAGCCGGGGTACCCGCGTGCCGTCCAGCCCGGAACAAATCCGCCGAGGCCGCTGTTTGGATCGACAGATCCCGGCGGCGGAGCTAAATCCATCGTCCCCCAGGCGGAGTCGTCGAACCCCGGCTGCGCCCAGGCCATGTTGTCGCCGGTGTGAAACTTCCACGGCCCGGTCAGCTCCGCCGTGGCGTTGCCGAGCGTGACCTGCTGCTGCGCGTGGGTCACCGGCGCGACGGGCGCAAGAAAAAGCGAGAAAAAAAGGACAGAAAGAAAATATCGGAATCCGCGCATGGCTGCGTTTGGCCACCTGAGAAAAACAATCCAGAGCTTGCGCGTTTTATATCACAGGGAACATTCTGGGTGCCTCAGGTTCGGATGTTCGGACATGGGATTTCATCCCACCGGTTGCATTCTCACCCAGTCTCAGAATCGAGACCTTGGCACCCGATCTCAGGTTGTGCCGAGGGGAGTTATCCCACCCTGGCACCCGCATTTCTCCATGGGGTGCCCACTGCCGCCTGAAATCCCCCTGGTAACGTGCTAGCATCGAATTTCCTATGATCGACGGTAAGTTACAAATTATTCCACTCGGCGGCCTGGGCGAATTCGGCAAAAATTGCATGGCAATTCGCTGGCAGGATGACATCTTCGTCATCGACGCTGGCCTGATGTTTCCCGATGAAGAACTCCTCGGCGTAGATGTCGTCGTTCCCGATATCACCTACCTGGTCGAGAACCGCAAGCATGTGCGCGGCATCGTGCTGACGCACGGCCATGAAGACCACATCGGCGGTCTTCCATGGATTTTGTCCGAGCTGCGCGTCCCCGTTTACGGCACAGAATTCACGCTGGCCTATGTCGAAGGCAAGCTCGAAGAGCATAACCTGCTCGACGACAGCGACATGATCGAGATGATTCCCGGCGAGACATTCTCGCTCGGCATCTTCAACATCACGCCGATCCGCGTCACCCACAGCCTGGTGGACTGCGTCGCGCTGGCCATCGAGACACCGGCTGGCGTGGTCATCCATTCCGGCGACTTCAAGATCGATCTTTCTCCGCCAGACGGACGGCCGTTCGATCTGCACGCCTTTGCAGAGTACGGCAAAAAGGGTGTGCTGGCGCTGCTGCAGGACTCCACAAACGTCGATCGTCGCGGTCATACGCCGAGCGAGCGGGCGGTCCGGCCAGCGCTCGACGAAGTATTTGCGCGCACGAAAAAACGACTGTTTCTCAGTTGTTTTTCCTCTTCGATCCATCGCTTGCGCATCGCCTCCGACCTGGCCGCGGAACATGGTCGAAAGATCGCCATCATGGGCCGCTCCATGCAGAATTCGTTTGAGATTGCGCAGGATTTCAATTATCTGGAAGTCCCCGATCAACAGCTAATTGCGCCCGGTCAGGTCAAGGATTATCCGGCGGAAAAAGTCTGCGTCTTCATCAGCGGCACGCAGGGGGAACCCATGTCCGCGCTGACACGCGCGGCCGTCGATAACCATCGCCAGATCAAGATTGAGCCGGGCGATACGGTCGTGCTGAGTTCCCGCGTGATTCCCGGCAACGAAAAAAACATCTTCCGCATGATCGACCATCTATACCGCCGCGATGCCCATGTGATCTATGACGATGGCACAGCAGGGTTGATCCACGTCAGCGGACACGCCAGCCAGGACGAACTGCGCCTGCTGCTGCATCTTCTTAAGCCAAAATTCTTCGTCCCCATCCACGGAGACTATCGGCATTTGAAGCTGCACGCCGAGTTGGCCGCTGAATTAGGCGTGGTGGAAAAAATTCTTCTGCTGGAAAACGGCGACGTGCTGGAGTTGACCCACGACTCTGCCCGCAAACACGGCAAGGTGGCCGCTGGACGCGTCTGCATCGACGCCGGTTCCACAGCCGATATTGTCGAGGACGTGGTGATCCGCGACCGTCGCCATTTGAGTGAGGGCGGCATTGTGCTTCCGATCCTCGCCATCAATCAGACCACGGGACGCGTCGAGAGCATGCCGGAGATCGTAACGCGCGGCTTTGCGGCTGGGGAAGAAGCCTTGATCGAGCAGGCGCGCCAAGTGGTCGGGGCCACGCTGGAGGCTTCGAGCGCGGAAGAAAAAGCGGATTATGGCGTCATCAAGGAAAAAATCCGTCAGGACCTCAAGCGGTATATCCAGAAAAACTCCAGTCGCCGCCCGCTCATCATGCCGGTGATTCTGGAAATCTAAACGATCTCTATCGTATAGTTTTGATACAACTGATGGAGTGAATGTTTTCTCCCGTTCTGAACGCCAGCCAGGAACCTTACGAAATCGATCGCTATGGATTTTGGCTGGCATATTTTTGTCGATACTTCTGTTGTTCGCTTTTTGGCCCAGGCTACGCGCCTACATGCAGGCCTATGCGGTGTTGGACCAACTCAACGGCCACGCTGTTCCACATTTTCTGCAACCGATCGCGGAAATGCCTCTCATCGCAACGACGCTCAATGTTCCCTCCTCTACTGGCATAATTTCTGCTCGTCTATACACACCCCGAAACCATCCAGACGCCCCCGGTTTGGTCCTGGTGCCAGGCATTCATTACCTGGGAATGGACGAACCGCGCCTGGTTAATTTCGCTCGTGCGTTGGCGTCCTACGGGCTGCGCGTGCTGACCCCGGAGCTGCCCAACAGCCGCGATTATCAAATCCAGCCTTCGGACGTGCAGGCGATTGGTGACTCCGTGCAATGGTTACAGCACGCCACTGGCGGACGCGTCGGCTTGATAGGACTAAGTTTTTCCGGCGGATTGGCGCTCATGGCAGCGGCGGAACCTCCTTACTCCAACGATGTGTCTTTTGTATTTTCTGTTGGCGCGCATGACGATCTCTTCCGTGTGGCAAGCTTTTACACCAACCACGCCGATCCGCTGCCTTCTGGCGACGTGGAACATGCCATTCCCAACAATTACGGCCCCATGGTGCTGGAATACGAACACCTGGAAGACTTCACTGTACCGGGGGACACGGAGGCAATTCGTCCTGTATTGCGCGCGCGATTGTATGAAAATTACGGGCTGGAAAAGCATTTGATAGCAAATCTCACAGATACACAGAAGGCCGAGTACGCTCATATCGTGGACACACCGCATCAGGACTGGGCGCTATCCGCCTCCAACAACAAACATGCTGCGGAAATGGCTGCGGTCTCGCCGCGCGGACATCTCGCGGGGCTGCATGTTCCCGTGTATGTGCTGCATGGTCGAGGAGACACGCTGATTCCCTTCGCTGAAGCCGAGTGGCTGGCGCATGACCTGCCGCGCGGCACATTGGCCGATCTGGTCATCAGCCCACTGATCGCGCATGTGAACATTACCGAAAAAAAGCCGGACTTGTGGGACCGATGGCAGCTTCTTCACTTGCTGGCACAGGTGATGGAACGCGCCGAACATGCATGATTGTTGGGTATAAGGGCTGACGCAGTCAGAATCAGGAGAGCAAAACCATGCTGGTGGTGAATCCGTTTCGGGAACGAAGCGCGAGCGCCTCAAATACTCTCGTTACGCTTGCTGACCTAAGAGAAGCGCAGCAGCGTCTGCGCGGCGTCGCGCGACATACACCATTGATTGAGACAGAATTTCCCGGCAATCTCCGCTTATTTTTGAAAGCGGAATCGATGCAGCCCATTGGCAGCTTCAAACTTCGCGGCGCTTACAACAAAGCGGCCTCGTTATCGCCAGAGGTGCTGCGCCGTGGACTCATCACCTACTCCAGTGGCAACCATGCGCAGGGCGTCGCCTACGCGGCGCGGGCGCTGGGCACAAAAGCGATCATCGTGATGCCGTCGAACGCGCCGGAGATCAAACGCCGCGCCACCGAAGCGCTGGGAGCGGAGATTGTCATTGTCGGCCCAGCCAGCTTGGAACGCAAGGCCAAGGCGGAGGAATTAGCCGCTGCGCGCGGATATACCATCATTCCCCCTTACGACGACACGGCCATTATCGCCGGGCAAGGCACGTGCGGCCTGGAGATTCTCGAAGACCTGCCGGATGTCGATCTGGTGCTGGTACCAGTAGGCGGTGGTGGACTGTTGAGCGGCATAGCAACGGCGATCCACCTCCAGCGGCCAGCGGCGCAAGTGTGGGGCGTGGAACCGGAACTGGCAGCCGATGCCACAGAAAGTGTTGCCTGCGGAAGCATCGTCCACTACACTGCGGAGCAGACCAGTCGCACACTGGCCGATGGACTACGAACGCAGCAGATTGGCGAACTCAATTTCGCGCATATTTCTGTCTTCGTCGCTGGCATGGTAACGGTGACGGAGTCCGAAATTTTGCAAGCGATGCAGGGGGCGTTGCTCCATGCCAGGCTGGTAGCAGAGCCAAGCGGGGCCGTCGCGCTGGCGGCGGCATTGCATTACGCAAAACAAATTCCCATCCATGGCAAAGAACATGCGGATAAAAAAATCTGCGTCGTGATCAGCGGTGGAAATGTTGGGCCGAAGATTTTGGCGGCGGCGCTGGCGGAATAACTCCATCGGCAACCCTTGGAAAATTGCGCAAATTGTTTGTCAATAGCTTCTTATGAAAATGCATGAAGCTTTTTCGCATCTATCTCCGTCTCTAACTGTAGACGGAAACGAAACCCACTCTCTCTCAAGGAAACATATCAGTGTCTTTCAGATTTCTCCGGCGACCAGCACTGCTCCAAATCCCTGCGCTTCTTTGCTTATCGCTTCTCCTGGCTGCATCCACGCTGGCACAGAACACCACTGGCAGTTTGCGCGGTCAGGTCACGGACCCTTCCGGCGCCATCATTCCCGGTGCATCCATCACCCTCTCCGGCAACGGTAAAAACTTTACCGCAACCAGCGGAGGAACGGGAGACTATCAGTTCCGTGGTGTCCCCGCTGGACGGTACACCATTCATACTTCGATCGATGGCTTCACTCCCTATGAGCTACAAGATCTCTCCATTCCGGCTGGCAAAACGAGCACGCTAAATATCCTGATGACACTGGCGGTCCAACAGCAGGAGGTGCAGGTCCACGCCGAAAGCAACACCATCGACACCACACCGGAGAGCAACGCCAACGCCCTTGTCATCAAAGGGAAGGACCTGGATGCACTTTCCGATGACCCCGATGAGCTGGCAAGTGAAATTCAGGCCCTGGCCGGGCCAGCCGCCGGACCTAACGGCGGTGAGATCTATATCGATGGCTTCAGCGGAGGCGAGATTCCGCCCAAGTCGTCCATTCGCGAAATTCGCGTGAATGAAAATCCCTTCTCCGCGGAATATGATCGGCTCGGTTATGGCCGCATTGAAATTCTTACCAAACCTGGCACCGACAAAATCCACGGCCATATTTTTTCTCGGGGCAACTACTCGGGATTCAATGCGCAGAACCCAATCCTGAATGCCAACCTGTCGCCAGGGGAGCCTTTGATTCAAGAGCCGAGTTACTACTCTTATTTCGTCAATGGGGACATCGGTGGCCCGCTCACCAACGGCTCTTCCTATTTTGTAAATGCCTTCAATCGCAACACTCAGAACGTGGAAGTGGTCAATGCGATCGATCCCGCGAGCATCACGACGGCACAGCCCAATGGATTGACACTGAATGAGGCCATCGGGAACCCTATGTCCCGGACGGACGTCAATCCCCGCTTCGACCTTCAGTTGGGAAATTCCAATACCTTGACGGTGCGGTATTCGCTGTATCGCGTGGTACAAACCAATGGCGGCATCGGCCCGCTTGCTCTGCCAGAACAGGGCTACAACGTTCACAACGAGGAGAACCAGATCCAGGCAAGCGACAGCCTGGTGTTAAGCAAGAACTTCGTCGATAACATTCGCTTCCAATATCGCCACATTCGCGATGACCAATCCGCCCAATTCACATCGCCTACCGTCAGAGTGAGAGGCACATTTACCGATGGCGGCAGCAACGCCGGCACGGTGAGCGATGCGCAGGACGACTACGAAATTCAGGATTACCTTACCGGCCAAAAAGGAGCGCATACTTTAAACTTCGGCACGCGCCTGCGCGTCTACGACGATGCAAACTATACCAACGCCGGCACCAACGGCGTGTATGTGTTTCAATCTGCTTCCGATTACCTGAATCGAACGCCGCAGCAATATCAAGTCACGGTGGTCAACAACAACCAATACACGGCCCGCGCCGTCCTGTTCGATGCTGCCCTGTTCTACCAGGACGACTGGAAAATCAGCCCGCGCTTCACCTTCAGCTATGGTGCGCGCTGGGAATCGCAAAATTATATCCACGATAAAAACGACTGGGCGCCACGGATCTATCTTGCCTACGCACTGGGCCATGGCCGCCCAAAAACGGTAATCCGCGCAGGCTATGGATGGTTTTACGAGCGATTTACCGTGCCCAATGGTTCCTATGGAGTGCCCTATATTCTCCAGACCATCCACAATAATTTGCCGGCGAATCCTTCCACGCCTTCCAATCAGCAAATCTATACGATCACGAATCCCACGGGTTATACGGAAACGAGTCCCGGCAATGCCGTCAAGCCGCCCAACCCTACTTCCTCCAGTTCCGCGCCAACCTTTTGGACGCTTGCTCCGAACTTCCATGCCGCAGTGGACATGCAGGGGGCTGTCGGTATCGATCGGCAGATCGCAAAAAATATAACGGGCAATGTGACTTATCTCTACAGTCGTGGCGTGCATCAGTATTTGTCGAACAACATTACCGCGCCGTTTTTCGACGGCCCAGCCAACGTCTATCCCAGCACGCCGCTGACACCGCCCAGCACGAACATTTATCAATATCAGTCGGGAGCGGTCTACCGCCAGGACCAGATCATCGCGACTGTTAAAGCAAGCCTTCAGCACTTGAGTCTCTTCAGCTTCTACACTCACAGCAATGCCAAGGGTGACACCAGCGGAGTATTCCACTTTGCCTCGAACGCCAGCGACCCTGGCCAGGATTACGGTCGCACCAGCTTCGACATCCATGACCGTTTTCTTGTCCTGGCGAGCTACAACGCGCCGTATGCGTTCACGTTCTCTCCAATGTTCGTCTACAATTCCGGCATTCCATACGATATCAAGATCGGCAGCGACCTGACCGCAAACAATCAGTTCGATGCCCGTCCCACCTTTGCCAATCCCTCCGCAGGCTGTGCTGCGCCTTTGGTTCAATTTGGACATTACTGCTTGAATCCCAACCCTGTCGGCACGAATGAGCAGATCATTCCTTACGGCTTGGGGACCGGGCCCTCCAACTACAGCCTCAATATGCGGGTCAGCAAAGTAATTGGATTCGGTCCACGCCTGAAGTATGCCGGTCACGGAGGTCCGGGCTTTCATGGCCACGGATCTGGACTCGCCGGACGAGGATTGAGCGGGAACGCAGGCGGCCCCGGGCACATGGATGCCGCAGTCCCCCGGAAATACAGCGTGACGCTGTCAGCTTACGGCGAGAATCTGTTCAATCACGAGAACCTGGGAGTACCCAATGGGACGTTGAACTCTCAGACATTTTTCGGGAAATCCCAGACGCTCGCCCATGGTTTTTTCAACTCGCATACCGCCGGCAATCGTAGCATCTTCCTGCAGACGGCGATAAATTTCTGATGGCTGATGCACCCATACAGGTTCAAGCGCTGGAGAAAAGCAGCATGAGCGCTCTCGACTCCACCGGGCGCTCACTTCTTCCGCGACCCTGCGGTGGACTGCGGATTTCCAGTCGATGCGGCCAGCATTCGCTGTTCTTCGATGCGCTGCAAGTATCCATCGATCTTCACCGCCTGCTGGCCGCATCTGTATCGGCATACGCAGTCGGCACAACGCGTTTTGCAGAGGGGAAAATGTCCATCCCCTTCTGAAGAAATTCCACTCCGGAGATGCCTGGCATCCGCCGATCGGAGAGCAGGAGAGCAACCGCTTCGCCACGCCGTTTCAGTTCCGTCAGGGCCTCCAGCGCGGACTGACCGGAAGCTGCCCGCACAATCCTGTAATGACTTCCATAATGACGACGCAGATCTTGCACCAGCGCATCGAGCACCCTGTTATCATCGTCCACAGCAAGCAGAATGGGTTTTGCCATAAACTTTCTTTGACTAATTGAAACTGATTCGCCAAATAAAACTAGTGGGGTAGCTGCCTTAATACAGTAGACTCAATATATTGTGGTTCTCGCGCCAAAATCCTCGGGTCTGCTGGATTATCCAGGCACTTGGCAGCAGTTTCGCG